>NZ_JCACKI010000023.1:0-74864 GCF_059505325.1 Tildeniella sp. | reverse complement strand
CTGCTGTTTCAGCCTATTGTGCTACGCTGCCTAATTGGATAAAGTCGAGCTAAGAAAGTTGGTTTAAACGTTGTTACTTTAGGTAATGGAAGCAGATGACCTATCATCGTGCTTTCCGAAGCGTTTGCTGGTTGAATATCACTTGAAGGCTAGTCAAGCAGTCATAAGCGCATTACTATCAGAACGGAGTCGTTGCTAGATCAGCCGATCGCTGTTATCGATTGTTATTGGGTTATCTCCGTGGCAGAAAGCACAGACAACAGTAAAGAAAAGGAAAAATTCTTCTACCCAACGGCAAGCTACCGGGGTGAATTTACACCAGAACATTTGGCATTCAACGCCAACTTGCAGGAATTTGCTCAACGGGTGTCCATCATTTGTGGTTTGGAAACAGGTGGCAAAGTGCCGCCAGGCGATGCCTACAAAGAGATCAAAAAGCTGTGGAAACAGCTTAAAGACTCGAAGCAGGCGTTGCTTGAACAGACTCAGCAGCCACGACCAGAGTTGCCGGAAGACGACTAGGCTATACCTGAAAGTAGTCTTTGACAATTTGCAGAATGCGAGCTGCCGCGTGCCCATCACCAAAGGGATTGACTGCCATTGCCATTGCCTCGTAAGCATCACGATCGCTCAAAAGCTTCCCTGCCGCTGCCGCAATCTGTTCGGGGTTGGTGCCGATCAGTTTAGCAGTACCCGCAGTGATCGCTTCTGGGCGTTCGGTAGTCTCTCGCAACACCAAAACAGGTTTACCTAAGCTGGGTGCTTCTTCTTGCAGCCCACCCGAATCGGTGAGCAGCAAGTAGCAGCGCTGAATGGCACCAACCAGTTCTGCGTAGTCCAACGGTTCGGTCAGAAACACTCGGGGATGGTTACCCAAAAGCATTTGTAAGGGTTTGCGTACTGTCGGATTGCGATGCAGAGGCAACAGTAACGCTGTATCAGGAAACTGATCGAGAACCTTCAGAAAGCCCTGGGCAATGTCCTGCAACGGTGCGCCCCAGTTTTCACGGCGATGAACCGTTGACAGCAAGACGCGATACTTCTCCCATGCCAAGTTGGGGATGTCACAGGCTGGCTGACGTGCTGCTGTCGCAAGGAGGGCATCAATGACCGTATTGCCTGTTTGATGAATCTTACCTAATACACCCGATCGCTCCAGATGGTCAACGGATACTGCTGTTGGAGCAAAGTGCAGTTGTGTAATCTGGGAAACGAGCCGACGATTTGCTTCTTCGGGAAACGGGTTGTAAAGGTCATCGGTTCGCAAGCCTGCTTCAACGTGCCCGACAGGAATTTTTTGGTAAAACGCAGCTAGTGCCGCTGCAAATGCTGTTGTGGTATCTCCCTGCACTAAGACCATTTGAGGCTGCAGCGTTTGAAAAAGTGCTTCTAAGCCACGCAAACTCAAACAGGTGATGTCACTTAAAGTTTGATTTGGCTGCATGATGGCAAGGTCATGATCAGCCGTCAAATTGAACAATGTCATCACCTGGTCAACCATCTCTCGGTGTTGCCCTGTCAGAATGACGTGGGTGTCAAATCGGTCACAAGCCTTGAATGCTTGAATGACTGGAGCGAGCTTAATTGCCTCTGGGCGAGTCCCCAAAATGATGCTGACTGGAATGGGAGTCTTCGGCATGGGGCTTTGGTTTATGGTGTAAGCAAAAGAGGGAATGAGGCGGCAGGTAATAATTATCTTATTTTACAAATTAAGTGCCGTATTATTACCAAGCTGCTGGTCGAATTTTTTACCAAGCTGTTAGTCAAGTTTTTGAAGTTTGTAACACCGTAGCTCTATTGAGATTTAGAGTTTCAATACAGGGTGAGTTAGAAGCTAGGTCAACAAAAAACCCGGCGTGAACCGGGTTGGCAAAGGCTAGATTAATCCAAGCGAAAGCAATCATCGTATGGTCTTGCCAGCTTATCCTTTGATGTCGCAGGTGAGCGGACACGCTGCATAAACTGACGTGTGACTGGGGTTTGCTTCACCATTTAGCCAACGTAGCCAGCTCACTTCTTGTGGATGAATGCCCTTCACGGTTAGCACAGCAGCGCCTAACACGATACCCAGAAGATTGAACCCAAGAATGGTGCTGGCTACTACCAAAACAGCGCTAACAGGCAGAACTGATTGTAAAACAACCGCCACTAAAGAGCCGATCGTCACCATCAGCATGATGAGCGGGAAGCCAATGACGAGCAGACAAACTGTCAGCGTAAACGCCCAAATCAAGAAACTTTTGATTGCCAAAATGTAGTAGACATTCTTAAAGCTTTGGCTCTGAGATAATGTCATGCCTGTGCCTCCTAAAAAAATAAGCTTTGGTTGTTTTAATCGAAATGCTTTCTGACGATCCTTACACTCAGGTATCGGAAGTTCTCACAGTATAGGGAATTACCAAAGTTAGATGAGCCTCCGCAGAATAAATTTACACTTTTTGGTAATCCTTCATGATCTTTTAGCGGTTTCCAATCCCTGTTTCTCCCCGTTTTACGGTTAAATTAAACGCTAAAGCCTTACGGTAAGGGATGCTTGGGAGTGTTGAAGCGGCGGCAGATTTCATGAAGTTTTCCGCCTGATACGCTCTAAAATTTCGATCGGACTGTGCTTAATCTTTCTTATAAGTCTTTGCTGCTAAGCTCATAAAGCCACTGAGTGATTAAGTATTTAAATTAGTTACCTGACTTGTGCCTCAGTTGGGTAACTATAGCAGTCCCAAATCAGTCGTGAGCGTGACTTAAGCATTGAGCGATCGACGGTCAGCCACCAGCTTTTCTCTAACCGCTGATCGCTGTTCGCTGACTGCTAAGAGTCGAGAGCAATCGTGCTTCTCACGATTTACTTAGGATCGCTACAGTCGGCTAACTGTACTGACTAAAAACGCCCGATCAAATGCTGCCTCCTGGTAAACAGGTTGCTGGCGGCACGGCGGCACAGCTCGTAGCCTGGAGCATCCGTTTTTGAGGCTGGCGAAACGAAAGCTCTCACTTTTGGGTCTCACAGAACGATCGTGTGCGTCATTAAACTGGCGATTGTTCATTCTACAGAGCCATACATGAGCTACGACTATGACTTGTTTGTGATTGGTGCGGGTCCGGGAGGGCTTGCAGCCGCGAAGCGATCGGCACAGTATGGTGCCACTGTTGCAATCGCTGAGCAGGCTCAAGCAGGTGGTGGTTGCGTCAATCGTGGCTGTATTCCCAAAAAGCTGATGGTTTATGCGGCGGCTTTTGCGCGCTTAAACCAGGACGCAACCGCTTACGGTTGGAGCGGTAGTGAGCGCCAGTTTGACTGGCAGCGGTTTGTCTCAGCTAGAAATCAAGAGATTGAGCGGTTACAGCAGGTACAGGTGCAGGCATTAGCAGCAGCAGGAGTAGAGTTCATCCACGATCGCGCGCAGTTTGTGGATGCGCATACATTGGCAGTGGGAAAACGCACCATCACGGCGGACAAAATTTTGCTTGCAGTCGGTGGTAAGCCTATCAAACCGGAGATTCAAGGCATCGAACATGCGCTGACTTCCAACGAAATGTTCAACCTGACAGCACTGCCGCAGAAAATTGCCATTTTGGGTGGTGGTTACATTGGCATTGAATTTGCAAGCATTCTGCGCGGGTTTGGCTGTGATGTCACCCTCATGAATCACGAAACCTGCATTCTTTCAGGCTTTGATGCTGATCTGGCGGCAGCAGTCCATCGTGGCTTAGTCGATCGTGGCATTCAGATTCTGTGCAACACAACCATGAGCGCGATCGCGCCTGTATCTGAGGGTTTTTGTCTGTCGCTCAAAGGCGCTTGTGTCGAGACACTGACGGTTGATGCGGTGCTTGCCGCAACGGGTCGTGCGCCTCAGCTTGACGGGTTAAACCTGGACAAGGCAGACGTTAAGGCAGACAAAAAAGCGATCGCAGTCGATGACGATAGCCGTACGAACCAACCTCATATTTTCGCGGTTGGCGATTGCACCAATCGTTTACAGCTAACGCCTGTTGCGAGAGCTGAGGGCAAGGCGTTTGCCGATACTACGTTTGGCAAGCTCTCTCGCAGTGTGAACTACGACTACGTACCATCAGCCGTTTGCAGCTATCCAGAAGCTGCTTCTGTTGGCATGACCGAAGCTAAGGCGCGTGAGCAATACGGCGATATGGTGCGATGCTACCAAACTGAGCTCCAGCCATTGTTCTACAGCCTGACCGATCGTTCCGCCCAAAGCTTAATTAAATTGGTGGTCGATGGCACTACCGATCGCGTTCTGGGCATCCACATGGTTGGTGACCATGCAGCAGAAATCATCCAAGGTCTAACTGTTTCCCTGCAAATGGGCGTAACGAAACAAGCGTTGGATCAGACGATCGGCATCCATCCGTCCTCAGCAGAAGAGCTTTTTTCGTTGACTTAGCTCAGTTACCAACAGCCGTATCCACCTTATGCAGTTTTCCTCTCTCCAAAGTGTTAACGGTTTCATGGCAACAATCTTCCATCTGGTTGATGTCTCGATCGTCGTCAATCTGGTCAACTGTAGCTAGCGCTCAAAACTGTAGATACTGAATGGGAGTTGTAACATGCGGAAGCTGAATATTGGCTTGACAGAAGAGCAACGCGGCGGTGTCTGCGAATTGCTTAACAAGGACTTGGCTGATGCCAACCTGTTATTGATCAAAACCAAGAAATATCATTGGGATGTAACCGGACCAGAATTCCGCTCCTTGCACCAGATCTGGGAAGAGCAGTACGAAATCTTGAACGAAACGATCGATGCCATTGCCGAGCGCGTCCGTGCTTTAGGCAACTACCCACTTGGAACCGCAGAAGGGTTCCTGAAGTACGGCTCTATCACTGAACACAGTGGTGAGGTACCTCCTTCGTACGAAATGGTCGCTAACCTGGTCAACGATCACGAGCAAATCATTCGTAATTTGCGTGAGCACATCGACCAGTCTTCGGAAGACTTCCACGACGAAGGCACGGCTGACTTTCTGACGGGTTTAATGGAAGGACATGAAGAAATGGCATGGATGCTGCGTTCCTTTATTGAGGGCAAAGCCGTGCAACCAGACAATCAGCAGCCACCTGCAAATGTGAAGTTTCCTGTTGGCGCTGCAAAGTAAAGCCTTCAGGTTCCTTACTCTGCAACGGCACTACATCTGACCATCCTTCAGCCCTCAACCGCTTCCACAAAGGAAAACAATTGGGGGTGGAAGGCTGGTTTTAAACAATGCAATGATTCAATAACCCAATTGTTCGCGTGCTTGCTGGCGCAAGGCACGGGCACCTTCAGCTTTGGGTTGGATTTGAAGGGCTTTATCTAAGGCGGCAATTGCCTGGTCAAAGCGTCCCAAATTCCAAAGGGCTGCTCCTTTCGTACTCCAGGCTTCAGCAGAATTGCGATTGAGCGCGATCGCTTCATCCAGTGCATCAATGGCTTCCGACGATCGCCCGAATTCTTGTAGGGTAATGCCTCGATCGACCCACGCCTCGGCAAACGTTGGTTTAAGGGCAGTGGCTTGTTCAAAGAGCCTTAGTGACTGTAGCGATCGGTCTTGTTGCTTCAACGCTTTACCCTGACTCCATAGCGCTTCAGCATAGTCAGGGTTCAGCGCAAGAGCATCGTTGCAAGCGACAACCGCCTGGTCTGGTCGTTTCAGCCCTGTAAGAGCATCGCAGCGCCCCCAGTACGCCTGCGCGGTTTTGGGCTTGAGCTTGATGAGCTTGTCATAGCTGGTCAGGGCGGCTGCATATTGCCGCTGTTTGCGTTGACGATTTGCCTGCTCTAGTAAAGTGGCAGCTTGTTGTTCAAGTGACAGTGGCTTGGGCGTAGAAAGGGGCGATCGCTTTGGAGTCGGGTATGGCACTGTGCTTAGCGGCGTTGTCGATTGGTTAACCCGCAGGAGCGGACTGACTTTGAGACTCAAGAAGGCGATTCCTGCTGCCGCTAAACCTGTGAGAACGACCCAGTGTGCAGCGCTGGGTTTTTGAAGTGCAAAGAAGCGCTTTCTGAAAGCACCTTTGTCTGGTGTTTCGATAGGCTCAGACTTTCGTAGGAACGATTCAGAAGCGGTATGACCAGATAAGGTGAGCGTTTCGTCTTTGGGGTCTGTAGGTGCGAGATCATACGTGGCACTGGACTGCTTCAGTGTCACTAAGGGCTGTTGAGCCGTGTCTAGAAGCACTGTTGAAGCTAGATCATCATCATCTGTAGCAGAGGAACGTGCGTCTGGTTCCGTCAGTCCTGGCGAAATATCTCGCAGTGCTTCTAACGCCTCTACAGCCGTGGGATAGCGATCGCGGAAGTCGTAACACACCATGCGATCGATGATATCTGCCAGTGCAGCACTCACATTTGAAGTATGCACGCGCCAGGCAAGCTCACTGGTTTGGGCATCTTCGCCCAGTTCGCGTGGCAATATACCTGTCAGCGCTTGAATGCCGACCAGCCCGACTGCATAAATGTCGCTGCTAAAGCGGGGCTTCCCTGCAAGCTGCTCGTTGGGGATGTAGCCCTGAGTGCCAATGGAAACGGTTGAGTCAGCTATGTCAGTATTCGGATCGTCAGCGATCTGGACACTCACTCGCTTCACCGCACCAAAATCGATGAGCACTAGCTTGCCATCACGACGACGACGCATCAGATTAGATGGCTTCACGTCTCGATGAATCACGTTTTGTTGATGGACAAAGACCAGCACTTCAAGAATGTCTTTGAGGAGCGCGATCGCTCGGTCTTCTGCCCACTGTTCACCTTTGATCACTTGTCGAGTCATGGGTTCGCCTTCGACAAACTCCTGCACCAGATAAAATTCCTGGTTTTCCTCAAAATGGGCGAACAGTGATGGTATCTGATCGTGATTACCCAGTTGATAGAGGACTCTCGCCTCTGTGTTAAACAGTCGCCTAGCTGTTTGTAGGTTCTTTGGCTCGTTTGACTTGGCTAGCAGTCGTTTGACGACACAGCGAGGGCAGTCTGGCAAATGGAGGTCTTGTGCCAGAAACGTCTGACCAAACCCACCAACGCCTAACTGGCTGATGAGTTTGTAACGCTTGCCCACAACTGCTGTGGGAGTGTCCTGTTGAAGTTGATGAGTCATTGTTTAATTAAGCGACTCTAGGTTCATCAAGCATCGCGGCAGCCGAGTATTCTTATTTTTCTGCGCCTAACTGCAACATCAGGATGCCCTAAAGAGATTCCTACGGATTTCAATCACAAGGAGTCGATACCACCGCAACCAAACTTGCGGCGAGTGCCAGCGCGATCGCTCAAAGACCAACATAGAGGGTAATGAGAGAATGCAGATAATTAGAACCGCATCCTTGAGTAACCGATAACGCGCTGTAGTGGTAACCACTCTCCATATTCACTTCTCAGCCTTCACTCCTCACTCCTGCGTTCCACTCGCCGCTCAGAACGCCACACAAAAAACGTCGGCTGTCATTTGAGTGAATCTGAGCCTGGTCAAAGAAGGTAACGCGATCGAAACTCCAGTGTATTGGCTAACAGCACAGCTGGCAAATTTTGCCTAACGTCCAAGCTGTTGAAAAGCAGCACCCCTCGTTACGGCTTGCTGATGTTGAGAGCCATAGCTGATGTGAATCGATCGTTGGACTTATCAAGGGCAGGAGCTTGAAGACCGTCCCTACCTCACTCGCGCTGTGCAGTTGGCTGGCAAGAGAGATATGCCATCTCTGCAAGCGGCGATCGCTGAGGCAAGTCATACCATTTCACTAAACTGTGGCTACACAGGCAAGCCTCGGCTGGCGGTCAGCGTTCAGCGTTCAGCGGTCAGCAGCAAGAACGAATCTGTAGGGCGATTTGTCGAATTGGTATAACGTCAGCTTTGGCAGCGTGCTCTATCAACAAGCGCAAGACAACATCGGTCAGTGGACAGACGCGATCCAGAAGCCGCATTCGCAGGCATGTCCCGAACAGTCAGGTAGGAGTCGGCTCAGTCCTGCTAATGATGCCATCCCACCCGTAAAGACGATCGTACCGTAATGCAGCTTCCTGATTGGTTTAGTAAGGCAATCGCGCTGCATGACAGGCAATTGCTTTGTTTACGAATGTAAAACCCAGCGATCGCAAACATTTGCCATATTGCATGAATTGGATGAGTAAAAGTGCGCTGCATTTTGTGGATGCGCTCTCAGGCTGTAGATAGAATCAAGGCATCGCTTTTGCACCCTACTGTCGCTGTAGCCTATGCGGAAGCTTCTGACATTCTTGAGTATATTGCTAGGGTTGAGTCTGCTCTTTTGGCTCTTATCTTTTGTCTCTCAGCATGGTTATGCCTTGAGAGGAGGGAAGTATACTGTCCTCCTCGTTTGTATCGCCACCGTGGTTAGTTTAGTTTGGGCATCAAAGCAGCTTACTCGCTTCCCGCTGCGTTTCACACCTGAAACTGTCCTTCATACTCGGCTTCTTATTGGTCTGATTATTGGTCTAATCAGTCTATTTTTGCTGCTCAACAGTCCAATCATCATACTGGAACTAGTGATGGGCGATTTTACCGTCTTACACTGCACTAATACATATACCTCTCCTAGCGGTTTGAACTCAATTACGCTGCGGAATTTTGATGATTTGAACGACTCTCAAAGGGTTGACGCTTCTTTCAACTGGCTCATCTTCACTAAGGTGTTAGAGGTGGGAGATGATTACCATCCTGGACTGTTTTCTTGTGACGCAGGCGATAAACGGAATATCAGCGTTGTGTGGAGTGCGTTCGAGACTCAGGTTAATTGGCGGGCAACGAACTGGAGCCAGATCAATCGTAAGGGAACATTTAAGTTTTTTGACTTAAAACGAGTCACCCCCGTTGGACATTGATGGCGCTAGCGGCGTAGATTCTTTGAATCACCTCAAACACTCACTGTTAGGAAAGCGCGATCGCCCTACAAGGCTAACTGCTTTGCTCCCCGCAGAAAAAGGAGACTGCTGTAGAGGTGAAAGGCAGAGTCCCAGTAGCTATCTTCTTGCCGCGAGAGGTAAATGTGAGACTTTAAGCGAAGGAGCGGTACGGTAAAGTCTGCGGCAGTTTGGGCAAAGGGTGTGAACTGTGACCAGGCTTCAGCGTTTGGCGTTTGGTGTTTGAGTAATGCCATCAACTGATTCCAGTTTGTCCGAGTGGTGTTGCGATCGGGCGCGTCGATCGTAGCTTGAGCGCCAACGGTTAATCCTTCATCAAACTGATAGCTGCTGTCATGTAGGCGGAGAATGCAGCGTCGTCCTGGCAAATGCAAATCGCAGAAATGAGCGTAGTCTTGAATGTCCGCTTTGCGTTCGAGTCGATTGCGGTAGCCCAAGTCGAGCACTTGTTCAAAAATTGGTAGCATCCCTTCGACTCGCTGCGTCACTTCTGACCAGTCGAAGCTGAGAAACCCCACCTGGTCATGCATGTTCTGGCAAACTACTGTTGCCTTGGGCGCGGCTGCTTGAAACGAGTTCACACGAAAGATCTGAATTGCCTGAAGCTCCGGTTGCGAAGCCCAAACGTTTGGCACACCTGCCTGTTGCAATTCCTGACTGTAGACTTGCAGTTCGCCCGCTAAGCCCACACGATATAAGCGCCAGCCTCGATTAGGAATCAGCAGCCTTGCTGTATAAGCATCTAGCTTCATCACACGGGCGAAGTTCTGAACGACAGTGGCACGATCGCCGTCCGCAACCGCTTCGAGCACCAAAAAACCGGGTGCGTTGTTGTTTGGTTCGGCAGTTGCCTGGGCAATCGCCTGCTGGCGGCGATCGCGCTGCAATGCTTCTACCCGCTGTATACCCTGACGCACTTGAGTAACCAGCTTTGCATTCGTTGTGTCGCGCAGTAGTTGACGATAGATGGTTGTAGCCGCGTCAAGCTGACCAGACACTTCCTGCAATCGCCCTGAGTAAAACTGTGCCCACAGGTTTTGTGGCGACTGTGCCAACAATGCCGAAACCAGTTGAGCAGCCGTTCGGTAATCCTGACGTGCAAAAGCAGCGGCGATTTCGTCAAGCATGGGAGGAGAGGGGAGAGGGGTAAGGAGTAAGGGGTAGGGGAGTTTTGAGCTTGGTTTGTCTCTTACCAAATCATGTCGTCGGTATGAGCCAATCTGCCCATTCACTACCCCATTATTGTTCCATTGCTGTTTCACAAACCTACCACCGCACTTCACACCTCGCACTTCACTCCTCACTCCTCACTCCTTCCCAAACAGCGGCAACCAGTGATAAAGCAACCAACGGAGCCGTGACGGCGCGGAGAATACGAGTGCCAAGAGAGACGGTTTGGTAGCCTGCGGCGATCGCCCGCTCGATTTCAGCATCAGTCCAACCGCCTTCGGGACCGATCGCAATGACGATCGAAGCGCTGACTGAATCAGGGATTGATAAGCGGAGGCGATCGAGTAAGTGGTAGTGTGCCCCACGTGCAACGCAAAGGTATTTTTGCAGACGTGCATCAGTCTGCTGACGGTCGCTCTCCTGCTGAAGGTGTTCAGTGAAGGAGATGGGTTCGGCAATCCGGGGTACGCACAACCGTTCAGATTGTTCGGCAGCTTCGTTGGTGATGCGCTGCCAGCGTTCCACCTTTTGGGTGCTGGGATGAAGGAGGGTGCGATCGCTCATCACGGGTAGAATCTGGTCAACCCCCAACTCGGTTGCCTGACGCACTACATCATCAAAACCATTTCCTTTAGGCAGCGCTGCCACCAATGTGACGCGGATCGGTAGCTCTGTATGAGTGGTGATTGACTCTACAATCTCTGCCTGCATCCGTGGCTCGGAGGTCTGCACCAGTCTTGCTAACCATGCGCGTCCCAGTCCATCCATCGCAATGAAGCGATCGCCCTCAGCTAACCGCAATACGCGCTTGAGGTAATGCTGCTGCGATGGGGCTAAAACAAGCTGTCCGTTCTGAAGTTGCTCAGGCTTGACCACCAGGCGTTGTAACTGCACGAATTGCTTGAGGCTCATCTAAGCGTACTTTCTATCACTTTAAGCTAGCGGAGATGGCTTATGAACAAGCTTTTCTCTAATCGCTGACCGCTGACCGCTGACTGCTAAGAGCTAATACTTGTATGGCTTCTCACAATTCATTTAGGAGCGCTCTATATATGTGTTGCCTCGGTACAGCACCAGATCAAAGCAGCGATCGCTTACCCGAAACTTATTACTGCTTCAAGACTTCTAAGCGTTTCTTCATCATCTCTTTAAAAAAGGTGATCAAGCAAGCACGTTACTTTAAGATTTCCTCACTTTCCTCATAACGCCATACTTAAAGAATGCCATAGAATAAAGTTGTGAAGCGCAACTCGCTCTACTCTTGAAACGTCACCCGATCAGGTAATTTGCTGAGCATCACTTCCTTGAGATGAGCACTGTTCTTGGATCTCTAGATTTTGTTTGAGCATCTATCATTGGTTCCGGCACACGCCACGCAAGGGTTTTGAACCTTACGTGCCAGGTTGAAGAAGAGAAAAGTCAATGATGGTAATGCCTCCGTTTCTGAGTGAGTACGCCTTTGCTGGCTGTATTAACGCCAGCGCTTTAAGGGCTTCAGCGGTATGAGAGATGAAACTCTAGACCGACAGCACGACTTGATTGAACATGTTGGCGGTCGCGACATTTTGACGCAGCTGAACAGTGGTCAGTTGTTAGTAGTCAATAGTCGCAGGCGCAATGGCTTGATTATCTACAAGCGGTTTCATGCTGAGTTCGCTGGACCTGGTGCCGCAGTGGGCAGCTTCTTTGACGTTGATTGTCAGCGTGCTGTTCCAGTGGGTGACCTTTCTCTCGTCTGTCCAGAAAATCAAGAGGAGCGCCAAAAAGCCTACCTGATTCGGCGGCAGTGGATTCGTTTAACTCAACAGTTAACCGACAACCCTGTACCATTGCAGCGAGCGCAAATGATTTTGAACCAATTTGAGAACTATTTTGGTGCCGAGATGGTCGCGCAGTTGCCAGATGAGGCGTTTGCCTTGCTGGTCGGTGTGTTGCCACAAACAGTCCGAATGATGCGGCGTAATCCTGATAATCTTGAGTTGAGACTCAAATTCTAGCTCTTGCGATGCTGCTATCAATACCCGCTCAAGCCAATACTCTTCCAAGACAGAGAGAGTTAAATGCTACAGAACAAAGGTCTAAGCTCTTGTTAGGCATAATATCCCCTATGTAATTACTTTCTGTAAAAACTTCAATGTCTAAACTAAGCCGGAATACAGCAGTGGCAATCCTAGTGATTATTGGTATGATTACAGCTTCTCCAGTCATCACTGCATTCAATTCAAATGGAATTACATCTTTATACAATATTGCCCTTGAAGATGATGCCGTCTTGCTGCTAGTAAGGCATCGCCAAGCCATGCTAGGGGTGCTTGGTGCTGCCTTAGTTTATGGAGCATTCTTCTATCATCTACGAATGATGGTTATTATTGCTGCTGTAGTCAGCAAACTTGCTTTTATTGGATTATGTATAACTACACCAGATTTAACGCAGGGAATTCAACGGATCATTTACTTTGATGCAGTGTCGATAGTTCTTTTGCTTATTGCTGCTGTTATATTTCGGCGCTCCCCTTCTGTGTGAGACCAACTTTTAGACAATCTGTGCTGCCAAATACTCAATAGAGATTTGTCAACAAAGCCATGCCTAATAACCGCGTGCACCGGACTGACCGAGATACTTTCTGCTTCGTTCGAGTCCCTTACAGCCGGTGACGCTAGCCGTTCTGTAGCGTTCTCACGCTGGATAAATACGTAGCCGACGATTCGGCTCGTCTCCAAAGCTCCGTGATTTGAGGTGATAGTGTTCCACCAGCTCATGCTGCATTTTACGCACGATGGGAGAACGCGGTAGAAGCTCTACTGGTTGTCCTTTCGGAATGACAATCTGCTCAACTGCAAGTCTGGCTTCCTCAAGCGCTTCAATTTCGTCGTCACTGCCGCTACCGGAGAACAGGTTGAGATCGGCAATCTCAGGTGTGCCAGAGTCGTCTATATCCAGCATTCGCCGCAACCCGTGAGCAATTTGGGGAATCGTACTGGCTTTGATGGTGTGGATCGGTACCTGGCGGGCTTTGGCGATGTGACGTAGCTTAGAGTGATTTTTGACGTGCGATCGCAGCGCTAAAACAGCATCGGCGTGATCAATATCTTTCGTCAGAATGACAGGCAAGCTGAGCGTACGAATGACCTGATCAAGCTGATGACGGCTCACTGCATACGGATAAACATGCAGGACATCCTCACCGTTGGGACCCATGCGCTGCCCACCGTCACTGAATGCCGCTTCTGAATCGCCGTCTAAAATCTCATGCAAAAGAGCAGCATTACCGCCACCAAACCCACCTTGTAGGGATTCATCTAACAGTTGTTCAAACTGCTGCTCATCGGGCGATAAGTCTAACTGAGTGGGAGCTGATAATGGACGCATCTGCCCAGACGATCGCCAACCACGACTCTGAACGCCGCCTAACCGCCCAGAGCTAACAAATGTAGAGCGATCGCTGAGATCCGTTTGGCTTCCCAGAGGACTAATGGCGCTACGTGCTGGTGATACGCCGCGAGCTGTACGTCGTTGTCCCGTTTGTGCCTCTGATTCCGTACTCGACAGCTCATGAGTAATGATCACCTTGCCAGCTTCGCTAAGCGCTCTCACCTGAGGATTGGGCTGGCGACCGCGCAGCAAACTGTCAACGGTTTCAGCCACCTGCTCGTGAATCACCCAACGCTGACGCTCCAGCATTTCTACCGCAATATCAAACGTGGGTGGCGCTTTGCGTTCCAGCACACTTTTTTGACTACCGCGTCGGCGTGCCTCTTCGTCTCCCAATGTAACGGACTGAATGCCGCCAATGAGGTCTGAAAGTGTCGGGTTCTTGATCAGGTTCTCCAGGCGATTGCCGTGAGCAGTGCCCACTAATTGCACACCGCGTTCCGCGATCGTGCGCGCTGCCATCGCTTCCAACTCAGTGCCAATTTCGTCAATGACGATGACTTCGGGCATGTGGTTTTCCACCGCCTCAATCATGACCTGATGCTGAAGTTCTGGACGGGCGACCTGCATACGGCGCGCACGACCGATCGCGGGATGTGGCACATCGCCATCACCAGCAATTTCGTTAGACGTATCGATAATGACAACACGCTTTTCAAGTTCATCCGCCAGCACGCGGGCAATCTCTCTCAGGGCTGTGGTTTTGCCAACGCCTGGGCGACCGAGCATCAGAATTGATCGCCCACTTTCAACCAGATCGCGGATCATGCCGATCGTGCCAAAAATCGCGCGACCAACGCGGCAGGTTAAGCCAATCACTTCGCCCCGACGATTACGAATGGCGCTGATACGATGGAGTGTCCGTTCGATGCCAGCCCGGTTATCGCCACCAAAATCACCGACTTTGGTAATACATTCGTTGAGATCTGCCTGCGAAACCAGTGACTCAGAAAGATATTCTGCCTGACCAGGAAACCGTGCTTCTGGACGGCGACCAATGTCCAGGACAACTTCAACTAGCATATCCTTCTGAGGATGCTGCTCTAGTCGCAGTCGAATCGCATCCGGCAAAATTTCTAGCAGCTTCGTCAAATCGTCTGTAATTTGCATGCCTGCGTGGTGAGAGGTATTAGCGTTAGAGAGAACTTCGGCAGCGCTGGCGATCGCTTCGTGACGATCGTCCAATGGAGGTAGCGACTGCTCCAAATCACCGCCATTGTGCCTATCAGAAGAATCAATACCGTTAGGGTTTACCATTTGCTCGATAAGGGAAGAACAAGCGCAACGGACAAGGGGTAGATGGCGATCAAAACACGCGGTTAAAGATTTAAGCGCGTTCGTTGACTGCTGTTAAAGGCTTTTAGTTGAGAAACAAGGGTGCGCGCAAGCGTCACTGCCTGCCAAAGCAAATCAGGTACGTCTTCCAGCCCAAGCGCTTGCGATCGTTGGGTTGTCTGCCTTTGCCCAGTCATTGCTTGCTGACTCGCTGCTGCCGAAGTCAACACGGATGGCAGGGTTGTATCAACTGATCGCTCATGGTCGCTCCTTTCTAGACCGATCGCGTCTAGCTGATTGAGGAGGGGAGTCAGTAACGTACGAGCGTAGCTACCATAAGCAACACCTGCAATGTAAGCAGGTGAGTGGACATCAAAAGAGGTGTCAGATTTTTTGGTATCAACGGAATCTAACATTGACGCATTAAGCAGGCTCGGATGCAGTAACCCCAGTGCTTTCAGCTTGGGCACTGTATGGCGATTTGTACCCCCTGCCAACTGGATGTAGCCCGGTAAACCAGCCGTTAATACTTTTTGACCCAGCCTGACTGCTGCCCTCGTTGTACCGATACCAAGATCCCCACTCATTGGGCGACCATCCATTTGCCACACTAGAGGGCAAGGGAGCGGTGAAACGATGTCATACAGCGCCCGCAAGTAGTCAAGCAACCCGTCTCCATCAGGGCAGCTAATCGCCACTAGCTTTAGGTTGCAGAGCCACGGCGCGATCACCTGCCAAAGTCGTCGAAACTCTGCTAAACGTCCAATCTGTGTATGGATCTCAAGCGCATCCACGCCAGCCTGCAAGACAAGCGGTGCAATCGCCGCTGGTGTAGAGACATAAGAACGGGTTGAAATCTGTTGCACCGGGCATACAGGCAAACAGCGACCGCACCCATAGCACCGATCGCTCAGCACACCCGATCGCACACCACCCGCAGGAGAAACGCTGATCGGCGCACGTCCTCGTGGTATGCGGCTAGACGTTAACCCACTGTCAGCCACTGATAGCGGTGCTTCAAAGACGATCGCCTGTGCTGGACAGATCAGCTCACACGGGCGCATACAGTCGGGCGGGCAGGTAGTCGGATCAAATTCAGCTTTACGAAAATGAGGATCTTCACTGTCGTTTAAGCTGATCATGAGCCAGGGTGTGCCCTGCGCGTACGATCGTTCCTGGTCATCAGAGTCAGCCAGGGCAGAAGCAAGCTTGAGCGCTGCTTTCGCAGTCGAAACGACGGCTGGGTCAGCAGCGACATCAATACAGTCCGCCCCGGCGAGCGCATAGGCTAGTGCCAGATTTCGGATCGATGGGAGGTGTTGGAAACTGGCTCCGCAAATGAGTTTGAACCAGTGACCTTCCCTCAGAGATCGCAAAGGGTAGTACAGATCAGTCACCCCTACATCCTAGTGCCCCATTGACAAAATTACGAGGCATCCACAGAACTCTTTTCGCAAACGGGCGTGGCTCCAGCAGAACACACAAGCATGGCTCTAAGCAGAAACCAATGCCTGTGTGAGCGGTGTCCAACGGAAGGCGCGATCGCCCCCCAATTCGACCACGATCTTCAGCTTTGGCTCAACGGTCGGTAAAGCTGCCAAATACTCAAGCTCTTGGTTCGATAAAATGGAGCCCTCTATGATCCACAGCAGCAACCCTTTAGATTTTGCAGGCAGTTGCTCAAGCTGATAGCTCACGAGTGGTGGAATAAAGTAAGTGTAGCCAACCGCCGCTCCCGTGCTCGTGCTCTTCTTGCCTAGATGGGGCGGACGGACACCGTGTACACCCGTCAGGTAGGCAGCCAAATCGCCTAGTCCACGCGCTGTGATGCTGAGTGATACATAGCCTGCCGTCCGAATCCGTCGCCTGTAGCGTCCTTCAAACCCACCTTCCAGCGGAACATACACACCCAAAGCGCCCAAGGTTTCTAAATCACGAATGAGCTGCCTGCCAGTCGTAAGTAGTGCCATCGATCTTTCACTCCATCTCTTTAAGATTGCACTGACGCTATCGGAGTACCTACAAGTCTGTTGAACTCGCCCGTTTGGGGAGCGATCGCCTTCCGGCTGTTGAGAGAAGGATACTTACAGTGTTCCAATCTCAGTCTTACTATAAAGCTCAATGCTCTTATTGGTTGGTTTGCAGCTAAAAAAGCAGGACGATCGCCAGCGCAGCGAAAAACTTCTTCAAACTACTAGACAGACTAGGGAAGTTTGTCTTATATTAGATGACTGCTGCTGAATTTATGTCGAAGGGCATCCAGGCTAAAGTCTGAATCTGCAAACAGCAGCGTTCTAGACTTGCCGGAAATTTACTTCTGCTTCCAAGGATACTGAGTGGCTTGCTGCTCAAGTCCTAGCAGAAATAGTTATTAGATGTAGCGTTTATCAGATTGCGCCGACCTCCAGAGCTGAGCGGGTGGTTCGTTAGACTTCAGTGTGCTTCTGCTTTCTAGCCTTGCTAGGTTTTGCAGGCTGTAGCTTTGTCTGGCGCTTTCAACCCTCATGCTCTGGCGATCGACCTTGAAGTTCTTTGGGACTCCAAAAAGCAGGGATGCGCTTGTGTAATGTATCGAAATGGAGTCTAGTCACCGTGTCTGTTGGTATCCTCGGCACAAAACTCGGTATGACCCAGGTGTTTGATGAGACTGGAAAAGCAATTCCTGTCACCGTCATTCAGGCTGGTCCATGCACTGTCACGCAAGTGAAAACAGCCCAAACAGACGGCTACTTTGCTGTCCAGGTTGGATACGGTGACGTGTCTCAAAAAGCGTTGACGAGACCAGAGTTAGGTCATCTTGCAAAGTCAGGAGCATCTCCTGTACGGCATTTGCACGAATATCGTCTCGACACCTCTGGCGACTTTGAACTGGGTCAACAACTCAAAGCCGATGCTTTTGAAGTTGGGCAAATCGTTGATGTGATTGGTACCAGCATTGGTCGTGGCTTTGCGGGCTACCAGAAACGGCACAACTTTAGACGCGGTCCGATGGCGCACGGTTCTAAGAACCACCGCGCACCCGGTTCTACTGGAGCAGGCACCACGCCTGGTCGCGTTTATCCCGGCAAGCGGATGGCAGGACGCTTGGGCGGTGGTCGAGTAACCGTTCGAAAGTTAACAGTCGTACGAGTCGATGTCGATCGGAACCTATTGCTGATTAAGGGTGCAGTTCCAGGAAAACCTGGCGCGTTGCTTAATATCGTCCCCGCTACATTGGTTGGTCGCCAGTAGGAGTCGTTCCTTTGGAATGCATCACTACGCTGAACGAGAGACAAGGTAAAACTATGGTTGATTGCGTCGTTAAAGATTGGCAAGGTCAGGAGGCAGGTACCGCTTCTCTAGACCTAAAAGTGGCAAGTGAGGGAAATGCGGCTCACATCGTCCATCGTGCGTTGACTCGCCAATTAGCAAATGCACGTCAGGGAACTGCTTCTACGAAAACTCGCGCTGAAGTCCGTGGTGGTGGACGCAAGCCTTGGAGACAAAAGGGTACAGGTCGTGCTCGTGCAGGCTCAAATCGATCGCCCCTTTGGCGCGGCGGTGGCGTGATCTTTGGTCCTAAGCCAAGAGATTACACCGTCAAGATGAACCGCAAAGAGCGGCGGTTAGCCCTTCGCACAGCGTTACAAAGTCGGCTTGAGGCTCTGGTGGTGGTGCAAGATTTTGCTGACAACCTGCCTCGCCCGAAAACCAAAGAAGTGGTAAAAGCGTTGGCAGGTTGGGGCGTTGAGCCGAGGGCAAAAGTCCTGCTCATTGTTGCCGAGCGGAATGAAAATGTCTACTTGTCAGCTCGTAACATTGACAACCTACGAATGATTTCCGCTAGCAATTTGAACGTGTTTGACTTGCTTGCAGCTGATCACATTGTCGCCACGGCATCCGCTCTTACAAAAATTCAGGAGGTCTACGGTGACTAACTACAACGCTGGTGCTCTTGCTGACCTGGTGCGCCGCCCGATCGTGACTGAGAAAGCGACGCTCCTGTTGGAAAACAATCAGTACACGTTTGAGGTCGATCCCAGAGCGAAAAAGCCGGAAATAAAGGCGGCGATCGAGACTCTGTTTGAGGTCAAAGTGGTGAACGTTAGCACCCAAAACCCTCCTCGCAAAGCGCGTCGCGTCGGTAAATTTGCGGGTCATCGTCCGCACTACAAACGTGCAGTGGTCACGCTAGCAGTTGGAGACTCCATCACACTTTTCCCCGAAGTCTGATGTACTGACCCTCCTGCTGTCTGACGTTCGCCATGCCAAATTTTGACCCGAAACTGCAAAAATCCCCAAGAGCTTAACGTATGGGCATCCGTATTTATCGACCAATGACCCCCGGTACTCGTACCCGCACGGTCTCCGCTTTCTCTGAAGTCACTAAGAGTGAACCAGAAAAGTCTCTAACACACTCAAAGCACCGTCCCAAAGGGCGCAATAACCGGGGTGTGATTACGTGCCGTCATCGGGGTGGTGGGCACAAGCGCCTTTATCGGGTTATTGATTTCAAGCGTGATAAGCACAATATTCCCGCTAAGGTCGTTGCGATCGAGTACGACCCCAACCGGAACGCACGCATTGCACTGCTTTTTTATCAGGATGGCGAGAAGCGTTACATCCTTCACCCAGCTAACCTGCCAGTCGGCACAATCATTCGCTCTGGACCGGATTCGCCCTTTGAAGTGGGCAATGCTATGCCGTTAGGCAACGTGCCGCTCGGTACACTGGTGCACAATGTTGAACTGGTGCCCGGTAAAGGTGGACAAATTGTGCGTGCAGCAGGCGCAAGCGCACAGGTCGCGGCGAAAGAAGGCAACTTTGTCACGCTGAAGCTGCCCTCCGGTGAAGTGCGTTTGATTCGTCGCGAATGTTACGCCACGATCGGCTCTGTGGGTAACGCTGACATTCGCAACACCAGCTTTGGTAAAGCGGGTCGCAAGCGCTGGAAAGGTCGCCGCCCCCAAGTGAGAGGCAGCGTGATGAACCCAGTCGATCACCCACACGGTGGTGGTGAGGGTCGTGCACCGATCGGTCGATCGGGTCCGGTAACACCTTGGGGTAAGCCAACCCTGGGCTACAAAACTCGGAAGAAGAAGAAGCTGAGCAACGCATTGATCGTGCGTCGCCGTCGGAAATCTTCCAAGCGAGGCAGAGGCGGTCGGGATTCATAAATGACTGAGGGGAAATAGAACTATGGGTCGTTCATTAAAAAAAGGTCCGTTCGTTGCTGACCACCTGCTGAGCAAGATTGAGGCACTAAATGTCAAAGGTGATAAGCAGGTCATCAAAACCTGGTCTCGTGCGTCCACTATTTTGCCTCAGATGATTGGTCATACCATCGCTGTGCATAACGGGCGACAACACGTCCCCGTCTATGTCACCGAACAGATGGTCGGGCACAAGTTAGGGGAATTTGCTCCTACTCGGACGTTTCGCAGTCACGCGGGTGGCGACAAAAAAGCACGTCGATGACGTTAGGCGATTGGGAAAATGGGCGATTGGTTAATCGCTGCTGCTAAAGGAAAAATGTATGGCTATTGACACTACCACTGAAGTTAAAGCGATCGCTCGTTACGTTCGCATGTCTCCTCACAAAGTCAGGCGTGTGCTTGATCAGATTCGCGGGCGTTCGTACCGAGAAGCGCTCATTATCTTGGAGTTCATGCCGTATCGTGCCTGTGAGCCTGTGCTTAAAGTACTGCGATCGGCAGCCGCCAACGCTGAGCACAATCAAGGCTTGAATCGAGCAGAATTGTTAGTCAATCAAGCTTTTGCTGACCAAGGACCTTCGCTAAAGCGCTTCCGACCGAGAGCGCAAGGACGTGCCTACCAGATTCGGAAGCCTACATGCCACATTACGATCACAGTGGCTCCTGGCACAGCGGCTGAATAAGTTGAGCAGGCTTGACGACGCAGCGCTGATTAGCGACACGCAACCATCATTGACACCTACTGCTTTTATTAGAGGACGCATTCGTGGGACAGAAAATTCATCCAACTGGTTTCCGCCTGGGGATCACCCAAGAGCACCGCTCCTGCTGGTTTGGTGACCATAAGCGTTACCCCGAACTGCTGCAAGAAGATTACAAAATTCGTCGGTTTATCGAGAAGAATCTCAGCAGCGCAGGAATCTCAGAAGTGCGAATCGAACGTAAAGCCGATCAAATCGATCTGGAAGTGCGAACGGCTCGCCCCGGCGTTGTGGTGGGTCGAGGTGGTGCTGGCATTGAATCGCTGCGCGTTAGCTTGCAAGAAGTTCTAGGTGGGGGCGATCGCCAAATTCGGATCAACGTCGTGGAAGTGGCGCGGGTTGATGCCGATGCTGCGCTGATTGGTGAATACATCGCTCAGCAGCTAGAACGACGGGTGTCGTTTCGTCGTGTGGTGCGTCAAGCGATTCAGCGCGCTCAACGGGCGGGCATCGAAGGCATCAAAGTGCAAGTAAGTGGTCGCCTTAACGGGGCAGAAATTGCCCGTCCTGAATGGACGCGTGAAGGTAGAGTGCCCCTGCATACCCTCAGGGCTGATATTGATTACGCTTACTGCACTGCTCAAACGATCTACGGCACTCTAGGCATTAAAGTCTGGATCTTTAAAGGCGAAATTATCCCTGGGCAAGAGCAAGAGCCTGCTCCCACCAACAATCAGCCGCGCCGTCGTCAACAGCGTCGCCGTCAACAGTTTGAAGATCGATCGAATGAAGGATAAAGGATGACGGATGAGGGACCAACAATCTCTCAAATCCCTGATTCCTGACTCCGGACTCCTGAATTCCCAAGGTATTGAGTCATGTTAAGTCCAAGAAGAACAAAATTTCGGAAACAGCAGCGCGGACGGATGAGTGGTCTGGCAACCCGTGGTAACGAGCTTAACTTTGGTGAGTTTGGCTTACAGGCGCAAGAGCCTTCCTGGATTACAGCCCGCCAGATTGAAGCAAGCCGTCGTGCCATGACCCGCTACATCCGGCGGGGCGGCAAAATCTGGATTCGGATCTTTCCCGATAAGCCCATCACCATGCGACCCGCTGAAACTCGGATGGGTTCTGGTAAGGGTGCTCCCGAATTTTGGGTGGCAGTGGTTAAACCCGGTCGCATTATGTTTGAAATTACTGGCGTGCCTGAGGCAACGGCAAGAGAAGCGATGCGTCTTGCCTCATTCAAGTTGCCGATCAAAACCAAGTTCATCACCCGTCAAACGGAGGAGTCCTAAATCATGCCTCTTCCCAAAATTAGTGAAGTCCGCGATTTGAGTGATCAAGAGCTAACGGAACAGATTGTAGCCACGAAACGCCAATTGTTTGAGCTGCGTTTTCAGAAAGGTACTCGACAGTTAGAGAAGTCTCACCGCTTTAAACACACCCGCCACCGTTTAGCGCAACTGCTAACGCTTGAGAACGAACGGAAGCTTACTTCAAAGGATGAAGGCTAAAGGCTAAGGGCTAAAAACGGTTGGGGATCATCAGCGATCCGCTGCTAATCAACTCCCCTCAAGAACGCTTTATCCTTCATCTTTTATCCTTTATCCTTTTTCCGGAGACATCCCATGGCAGTAAAAGAGAGAGTTGGCTTAGTCGTCAGCGACAAGATGGAAAAAACGATCGTGGTGGCAGTGGAAAGCCGTTCTGCTCATCCCAAATACGGCAAAATTGTGGCGCGAACTAAGCGCTATAAGGCACACGACGAAGAGAACAAATGCCATGTGGGCGATCGCGTCCGCATTCAGGAAACGAGACCGCTAAGTGCTACAAAGCGCTGGATCGTGACCGACGTTATTACTACAGCGGCTCAAGCATAGTCGGAGGAATCCATGATCCAACAAGAGTCTTACTTGAATGTGGCTGACAACAGCGGTGCACGTAAGCTGATGTGTATCCGTGTCATTGGTGGCGGTAATCGCCGCTATGGCGGTGTTGGTGACATTATTATTGCGGTCGTCAAAGATGCGATCCCCAATATGGCAGTCAAAAAATCTGACGTGGTGCGTGCTGTAATTGTGCGAACTCGTAAGGGTCTCCGTCGCGACAGCGGCATGAGCATTCGTTTTGACGACAACGCTGCCGTATTAATTAATAACGATGGGAATCCCAGGGGCACACGGGTGTTCGGTCCGGTTGCCCGTGAGCTACGCGATAAAAACTTTACTAAAATTGTCTCCCTCGCGCCGGAGGTACTGTAATGGCACACGTTAAATCAACTGCAATCCGCCACAAGCTGCACGTCAAAAAGGGCGACACCGTTCAAATTATTGCTGGCAGCGATAAAGGCAAAGTAGGCGAAGTACTGCAAACACTGCCTAAAACGAGCAAAGTGGTTGTTAAGGGTGTCAATATTCGCACCAAGCACGTTAAACCTCAGCAGGAAGGCGAATCTGGACAGATCGTTACCAGCGAAGCGCCAATCCATAGCTCCAATGTGATGCTTTACTCTGAGAAACAAAAAGTTGCCAGCCGCGTTTGTTACACCGTTGATGCTGACGGTCGCAAAGTACGGATGCTCAAGAAGACTGGCGAAACTATCGACTAGGTAAGGTTGTTAGCAATTAGTTGCTAGTTGTTGGTCAGAATAAAGCCCTTTAGTCCAGGCTTTACCCACTTACAACTTACGTCTCAATACCTCACAACCAAGAGCCAACGACTAAAAACTGTTTATTTCCCTGACCCAGCCCAGGGGCGCTGAAGGAACGACGACTATGGCAGAACGACTCAAGACTCATTATCAAGAAAAGATTGTTCCAAAGCTGATGGAACAGTTTAGCTACGCCAACATTCACCAGGTTCCCAAAGTGATCAAGGTGACTGTGAATCGAGGGATGGGTGAAGCCGCTCAAAATGCAAAGGCACTAGAAGCATCATTGGCTGAAATCAGCTTAATCACGGGGCAAAAGCCCGTTGTTACACGAGCCAAAAAGGCGATCGCTGGTTTCAAGATTCGTCAGGGTATGCCCGTTGGCATCATGGTGACGCTTCGGTCGGGACGCATGTACGCTTTTCTTGATCGTCTCATCAACCTCACTCTGCCACGGATTCGAGATTTTCGCGGGATCAGCCCCAAAAGCTTTGACGGACGGGGAAATTACACATTGGGCTTGCGCGAACAGCTCATTTTTCCAGAAGTTGAATACGACAGCGTTGACCAGGTACGTGGGATGGACATTTCAATCATTACCACTGCAAACACCGATGAGGAGGGTCGCGCCTTGCTGAAAGAACTGGGCATGCCCTTCCGGGATAACTAAGGCAGCTTTATCAAGGGAAAACTATGGCGGCACACGACACTATTTCAGACATGCTGACGCGGATTCGGAATGCGAACCTGGCACGTCACCAAACAACCGAGGTTCCATCAACCAAGATGACCCGCAGTATTGCCAAGGTTTTGAAGGATGAAGGCTTCATTGCCGACTTTGCCGAAGCAGGCGAGGGCATTAAGCAAAATTTGGTCATCGCGCTGAAGTATAGAGGCAAAACGAAGCGACCCATCATCACAACCCTGCGACGCGTTAGCAAACCAGGCTTTCGGGTTTACTCCAACCGACGGGAATTGCCACGAGTATTGGGTGGGATTGGTATTGCCATCATCTCTACCTCAAGTGGGATTATGACCGATCGCGAAGCACGTCGAACTGGGTTAGGTGGCGAAGTGCTTTGCTACATCTGGTAAGCCAGTGGTCACTCTTTGGCGCTTAGTTTTTAGATCACTAAACAGCTAATCACTGTTTCAAGTAGGAGTAGTCAGTTATGTCTCGTATCGGCAAGCGCCCCATTGATATTCCCGGTAAAGTGACTATAGACATTGATGGGCAGTCTGTCACAGTGAAGGGACCGAAAGGTGAGCTTTCTAGAGTCTTACCCGGTGAAGTTGCGATCGTCCAGGAAGGAGAAACCCTCCTCGTCACTCGTCAAGACGAATCCCGTGCAGCGCGGCAGCGTCATGGTCTCTGCCGTACCCTCGTTGCCAATATGGTCGAAGGAGTCTCACAAGGGTTTCAGCGCCGTCTTGAGATTCAAGGCGTTGGCTACCGTGCCCAGGTTCAGGGTCGGAATTTAATCCTAAACGTCGGCTACAGCAAACCTGTTGAGCTAGAGCCTCCGGCTGGTATCCAGGTGGCTGTAGAAGGCAACACTAATGTGGTTGTGAGCGGCATTGATAAAGAAATCGTCGGCAACACGGCAGCTCGGATTCGCGCTGTACGTCCGCCAGAACCTTATAAAGGCAAGGGTATTCGCTATGCCGGTGAAGCGGTAAGACGCAAAGTTGGTAAGGCAGGGAAGAAGTAATCATGAAATTAACTCGTAAAGAATCAACACGTCGTCGTCATAGTCGGGTGCGTCGTCGCGTCATTGGAACCTCAGAGCGACCTCGTTTAGCGGTTTTTCGCTCAAATCACCACATTTATGCTCAAGTAATCGATGACACGCAGCATCATACGCTGGCAGCGGCTTCTACGCTTGATCCAGATCTGAAGGTCGCTTTGGACTCTGGGTCAAACTGTGATGCTTCGATCGAAGTCGGAAAGCTGGTTGCCCAACGAACCTTAGCAAAGGGTATCAAGCAGGTTGTCTTCGATCGCGGCGGCAGCCTCTACCATGGTCGCGTCAAGGCATTAGCTGATGCCGCTCGTGAAGCTGGACTCGTTTTCTAACGATTGTTAGCTGTTAGCAACTAGCTGTCAGCAACTAACAACTAATGTCTAGCAATTAACAACTTGGAGTAGATATGGCAAAGGGTCGTAAAAGTCCGAAGAGTCGGGAAAAAGAAACAGATTGGCAAGAGCGAGTGGTTCAAATCCGTCGCGTTACCAAGGTCGTTAAAGGCGGTAAAAAGCTTAGCTTTCGAGCGATCGTCGTTATTGGTAATGAGAAGGGTCAAGTCGGCGTTGGCGTAGGCAAAGCTAGTGATGTCATTGGGGCTGTCAAAAAGGGAGTTGCCGACGGTAAGAAACATCTGGTTGATGTACCGCTCACCAAGTCCAATTCCATTCCTCATCCTGCTAATGGTACTGGCGGTGGTGCCAAGATCATGATGCGCCCAGCAGCGCCTGGTACAGGTGTAATTGCCGGGGGAGCCGTTCGCACAGTCTTGGAGCTTGCAGGCGTTCGCAACGTTCTGGCAAAACAGCTCGGTTCTGGCAACCCTCTGAACAATGCAAGAGCCACTGTTAACGCGCTTGAAACGCTACGCACGTTTGCTGATGTGGCTGAAGAGCGTGGCATTCCTATCGAGAACCTCTACGCCTGAGTAGCGGTTAGTTTTTAGCTTTAGCAGTTAGATGCTGAACTTAATACCTAAAAACTAACAACCAATCACTAGCAACTGGATAAGACTATGAGACTGGATGACATTGCACCACAAGATGGTTCCAAAAAACGCTCTCGGCGAGTTGGTCGGGGGATAGCGGCTGGTCAAGGGGCAAGCTGTGGCTTTGGTATGCGGGGGCAGAAATCGCGATCGGGTCGTCCAACTCGTCCTGGCTTTGAAGGTGGTCAGATGCCGCTTTACCGTCGCCTACCAAAGTTGAAGCACTTTCCACTCATTAATCGCACAAGTTACACCATCATTAATGTTGGTGCATTGTCTTCGCTGGCTGCGAGTACGGAAGTAACGCTCACATCACTTCTTGAGGCGGGTATTGTGACTAGCGATGACGGTCCTCTGAAACTCCTTGGTGATGGCGAGGTAACAGTGCCATTGACGGTTCACGCAGCTGCTTTTAGTGCGTCTGCTCGCGCTAAGATTGAAGCAGCTAAAGGGACTTGTGAATTGCTTGGCGCTGGCTCAGTCGCTATGTAGTACTGGGTTCCGTTCGTTTTCATGGCTGGCTACTTTGCTGTCAGTATTGGCAATGGCTTGAACGAACAGGCAAAACAGCCCACAGACTTCTGCAACTGAACGACGTACACGTAGAGGAACTGCTCCATGGATAGTGGTCGAGATAGAACGCCAAGTGCTCAGGAAACATTCGCCCAGATGGCGCAGGCTGCTGGTTTACGAGGTCGTATCCTCCTTACCATCGGCATGCTGATTTTGATTCGTTTGGGGATGTTTTTGCCGCTGCCAGGGATTGACCGAGCGGCGTTTAGTCAAAGTATTCAAAACAGCCCCCTCATTGGGTTCTTGGATGTATTCTCAGGTGGCGGTATTGCTGCGCTGGGGATCTTTGCTCTAGGCATTCTGCCCTATATCAATGCGTCTATTATTCTTCAGCTATTAACGTCTGCGCTTCCGGCACTTGAGAACTTACAGAAGAATGAAGGTGAAGCGGGTCGTCGCAAAATTTCGCAGATCACCCGCTATGTCTCTCTAGGGTGGGCGATCGTTCAAAGTATTGGTATTGCCGTCTGGGTTCGTCCCTATGCTGAAGGTTGGGGACCTTTGTTCATCACGCAAACGGTTCTAGCGTTGACAGCAGGTTCCATGTTCGTGATGTGGGTCGGCGAACTGATCACTGAGCGGGGCATTGGCAACGGCGCATCCTTACTTATTTTCGTCAATATCGTTTCTAGCTTACCGACTTCTGTTGGTCAAACTTTGGAACTGGCGCAGAGCGGCGATCGCAACGTGGTCAGTGGTGTTGTGATGCTGCTCGTTGTGTTTCTAGTGATGATTGTCGGCATTGTCTTCGTCCAGGAAGGAAACCGTCGCATTCCAATCATTTCAGCTCGTCGCCAAGTCGGACGACGCACCTACATGGAGCGTAACAGCTACTTGCCACTACGACTGAACCAGGGGGGGGTCATGCCAATCATTTTTGCCTCCGCAGTGCTGGTTCTACCCATAACACTGGCTCAGTTTACAAAAAACGATCTCGCGATACAGGTGGCTAACTATCTCAGCCCCAATGGCAACGCTCCGTGGGTTCACGCAGCACTCTACCTGCTCTTAATCCTCTTTTTTAGCTACTTTTATGCGTCTCTGGTCGTCAACCCTGTAGATATGTCTCAAAATCTGAAGAAGATGGGAGCCAGCATTCCAGGTATTCGTCCAGGCAAAGCGACGAGTGATTATATTGGGCGTGTCTTAAATCGCCTCACGTTTCTAGGTGCTATCTTTCTGGGTCTGGTGGCGATTGTGCCTACCGCTGTGGAGGGCGCTACCAACGTGAGGACGTTTCAAGGTATTGGGGCAACGTCCTTGCTGATTCTCGTGGGTGTGGCGATCGACACGGCAAAACAAGTTCAAACTTATGTCATCTCCCAACGCTATGAAGGGATGGTGAAACAATAGTGGCACGTCTTATTTTTCTCGGTGCTCCTGGAGCGGGTAAGGGAACCCAGGCAAAAGCACTAGCAGCCTGGGGGCAGATTCCGCATATTTCCACTGGCGAGATTTTGCGAGGGGCAGTGTCTCAGCAAACGACCCTAGGGCTAAAAGCTCAGTCATATATGGATCAAGGCAATCTTGTACCCGACCAGCTCGTCATTGCCTTAATCAAAGAGCGCTTGAGTCAACCGGATGCTGAAAAAGGTTGGATCTTGGATGGTTTTCCTCGTAACGAGGCTCAGGCAGCGTTTCTAGATCAGCTGCTGGTTGAAATCGATCAAGACTACAGTTATGCCGTTAATTTAGAGGTTCCTGATGATGTACTCGTACAGCGAATGTTGGGGCGTGGACGGCAGGATGATACTGAAGCAGTGATTCGACGGCGTTTACAGGTCTATCACGAGCAAACCGCTCCCTTGATCGACTTTTATCAGATTCGACACAAGCTAATGTCGATCGATGGCAATATCCCACCAGAGACAGTTACAGATAAACTTAAAAGTCTTCTTTAACGATCGTTATTATGCGCGTCGCGTTTAAGGAGAAGCCGAATCGCTCTAACCAGTACCAGCTCAATGATTAGAAAATCGTTCAAGCCTATCGATACTAAGCGGAATGCTTACAGCCCACTGTCATGTCAGACCTCATAAGCGGAGGTTTCATCACTCGTACTCTAGATACGCTGTGTTCAGAACAAATGTTTTAGACTCAAAGAAGGAATGAGCACAAAACTAGCCTCATCCCTAAGATGCGATAGTCGTTGATTTAAAGGAGACCAAATTGTCAAAACAAGATCTGATTGAGATGGAGGGAACGGTGACTGAGTCACTACCAAACGCTATGTTTCGAGTCAAGCTAGACAATGAGTTCAATGTTTTAGCTCACATCTCTGGCAAGATTCGACGTAATTACATCAAAATCTTACCCGGCGATCGAGTCAAGGTAGAATTGACCCCCTACGATTTAACTAAAGGTCGCATCACCTATCGGTTACGCAACAAAAAATAGATGCGCTCTCAAAGCTATACGTCCTTGTCAAGATCATTGAGATGGCTCAAAGCATTTCAAGAAGAGTTTGACAATTTCTACTAAAGCTTGATATGATAATATGTTTGTAACAGTGGCGAGATGAGGCATGAAAGTTAGGGCATCGGTTCGTAAGATCTGTGAGAAATGTCGCGTTATTCGTCGTCGTGGCAGGGTTATGGTGATTTGCCCAAACCCGAAGCATAAGCAGCGTCAAGGATAAGCAGTATTTTTTCGCGCTGCTAGCTGATAGACAAGGCAATGCTGGCAGGTAATGGGTGAGATTTTAGCAGTAGAAGACTGGGAGAGAAAAGCGTGGCACGGATTGCCGGAGTAGACTTACCTCGTGATAAGAGGATCGAGATTGGTCTGACCTATATTTACGGAATCGGACTTACCCGTTCTAAAGACGTTTTGAAAGCAACTGGTGTCAACCCAGATATCCGCGTTAAGGATCTGAGTGACGCTGATGTTTCGTTGCTGCGCGAAGAAGTTGAGGAGAACTACCAAATTGAGGGTGACTTGAGGCGACTCGAATCGATGAACATCAAGCGATTGATGGATATCGGTACGTACCGCGGTCGTCGTCATCGCCTAGGTCTTCCTGTTCGCGGTCAACGAACTCGCACTAACGCTCGTACTCGGCGCGGTGGTCGTCGCACTGTCGCTGGTAAGAAAAAGGCACCTAGTAAGAAGTAGTCGCCTTCAGTGGTTTTACATTCAAAGAAGTGGCTTTGCATGGTCTGCAAGTGTATGTCTCGATCATATCGGCAATCGATTTGCCAGTACTGACTTTCATTGCACGTTTAGCCAACTAAGTTAACACCCAATTAGAGAACCGATCATGGCGCGACAACCAGCTCGAAAAACCGGAGCACGTAAGCAGAAGAAAAATGTACCAAGTGGTGTAGCTTACATTCAATCTACCTTTAACAACACGATCGTGACGATCTCAGACACCAATGGTGAGGTCATTTCATGGGCATCTGCTGGCTCAAGTGGCTTTAAAGGTGCTAAGAAGGGAACTCCTTTTGCAGCGCAGACTGCTGCCGAGAGCGCTGCGCGCAGAGCCTCAGATCAAGGTATGCGTCAACTTGAAGTAATGGTAAGTGGTCCGGGTGCTGGTAGAGAAACGGCAATCCGTGCCCTTCAAGGCTCTGGATTAGAGATTACATTGATCCGCGATGTAACACCTATTCCACACAACGGATGTCGTCCTCCAAAGCGTCGCCGCGTTTAAGCGGAGCTGGCTCAATGCGGATAGTTCAGGACCGCTTGAGAATCGTGACGTTAGAAAACGGCTCTACCTGACAGTCCACAGAAAATTTGTACGTTCAAAGTTAGGTCAGTAAGGCGTTTGCCTTTCACTAAGAAGCGGAGAGGTTGCTACATGACACAGTTTCAGGTCGAGTGCGTTGAGTCTAAAACGGAGCGGGATCAAAGCCAAAACAGCAGGTTTGTCATTGAACCGCTAGAGCGTGGACAAGGCATTACCTTGGGCAATGCTCTAAGGCGTGTGCTGCTTTCTAACTTAGAAGGAGCGGCGGTGACGGCGGTGCGAATCGCAGGCGTGAATCACGAGTTCGCTACGATTCCGGGTGTGCGTGAAGACGTTCTGGATATCTTGCTTAACATGAAGAAGATTGTCCTCAAGAGCTATTCATCCCAGCCTCAAATTGGTCGTCTGCTGGCACAGGGTCCTGCAACGGTCACAGCAGACCAGTTTGATCTCCCCTCTGAAGTAGAATTGGTCGATCCAAACCAGTATGTTGCCACCCTCTCAGCGGGTGCCACTTTAGAAATGGAGTTTAGGATCGAGCGCGGTAAGGGTTATCGCACGGTTGAAAGGGGTCGAGATGAGACAACAGCGCTAGACTTTCTTCAAATTGATTCACTCTTTATGCCAGTTCGCAAGGTGAATTACAGCGTGGAGGATGGCAGAAGCGGTGGTTTGATTGAGCGAGACCGCCTCATCATGGAAATCTCTACCAATGGTAGCCTGACACCTCAAGAGGCATTAAGCCAAGCAGCAGATATTCTGGTTGACTTGTTCAATCCTCTTAAGGAAATCACCTTTGAGCCGTCAGACGACGACGATGGCGATGAGGAAAATCCGGCGAACCAGATCCCGATCGAAGAACTCCAGCTTTCAGTTCGTGCCTACAACTGCTTGAAACGTGCTCAAATTAACTCAGTAGCAGATCTGTTGGACTACAGCCAAGAGGATTTGCTAGAAATCAAAAACTTTGGTCAAAAGTCGGCTGAAGAGGTCGTTGAAGCTTTACAGCAGCGTTTGGGCATCACGCTACCGCAGGAAAAATCCTCAAAACCCAGCTAGGAGCCAGCTCTCCCTCGCCCGAAAAGTCTCGCCAACGCATTTCTAACTTGTAACTTAAAAGTGAACTCTCATGCGTCATCGCTGTCGTGTCCCTCTACTTAGCAAGCCTGCTGATCAGCGCCGTGCCTTATTGCGGTCGTTAACTACAGAGCTGATTCGGAATGGTCGTATTAAAACGACCAAAACTCGCGCTCGGGCTGTTCGCTCTGAAGCTGATCGCATGATTACCCTTGCTAAAGATGGCTCCTTGGCGGCGCGTAGGCGAGCGTTGGGCTATTTGTTTGACAAGCAGTTGGTACATGCACTGTTTGAGCAAGCAGCCTCTCGCTATGGCGATCGCAATGGTGGCTATACCCGCATCATCCGTACTGTTCACCGTCGTGGCGACAACGCTGAGATGGCTATTATAGAGCTAACCTGATTTCATGCTGTCTTCTGCGACCCTGCCAAACCAACGAGTTGCCCTGGTAATTCAATACCTGGGTACGCACTTTCATGGCTGGCAGCGGCAACCGCAGCACCGAACCGTGCAGGAAGCGATCGAAACAGTCTTAGAGACAGTTTTAGAGCGTCCCATTCGGCTTCATGCGGCTGGTCGAACTGATTCTGGTGTTCATGCAGCCGCTCAGGTAGCGCACTTTGACGCTCCTGCTCACATACCCGCGTCTCGCTGGGCATCCATCCTTAATGCTCGTCTGCCCACAGACATTTTGATTCGTGCCTCAGCTACAGTCAGCCCGACTTGGCATGCCAGGTTTTCTGCGGTCTGGCGGCGCTATCGCTACACACTCTATACCGATCCTCTCCCTAATTTGTTTATTCGCCCTTTTGCGTGGCACTACTATTACGAGCCGCTTGACGAAGTGCTCATTCGAGAAGCGCTGTCCCCCTTAGTTGGGCGGCACCATCTAGCAGCGTTTCATCGTGCTGGCTCAGATCGACCGCATTCCTGGGTGGATGTGCAAGCGGCTGAATGTAAGCGCGACGGCTCCCTGGTCTATATTGAAATGCAGGCAAGTGGATTCCTTTATGGCATGATGCGTTTGCTAGTCGGCATGCTGGTACAGGTAGGACGTGGGGTACGATCGCCGATTAGCTTCACTGAGGTATGGGAAAAGGAACACCGAGAGCAGGTGAAATATGCCGCTCCAGCACAAGGGCTATGCCTGCTAAGGGTTGGGTACCCAGAGTTTCCGTTTCCGCCAGACGTTTGGTACGATACTCAACCAACATTTACCCTGTCGGCACTCCCTGAGCGATCGCTGGCGACTTAAAAATTTCCACTCCGGTGTTCGCCTTCACGTTTTGCCCATCATTCTTTCAAGTACACGAGACTGTTATGACCAAGACTTACCTCCCTCCCGTCGATTCGATCGAGCGCAACTGGTACCTCGTAGATGCCACTGATCAGCGTCTGGGTCGCCTCGCCAGTGAAATTGCTACTGTACTACGCGGCAAAAACAAGCCGACGTTTACGCCTCATCTCGATACGGGCGATTTTGTGATTGTCATCAATGCCGAAAAAATCGATGTTACTGGCAAAAAGCGCAGCCAGAAACTATATCGTCGCCATTCTGGTCGTCCTGGTGGGATGAAGACCGAAACCTTTGCCAAGCTTCAGGCACGTTTGCCTGAACGGATCATTGAGCAAGCCGTGAAAGGAATGTTACCTAAAAACACCCTGGGACGACAGCTTTTCACGAAGCTTAAGGTTTATGCGGGGTCTGATCATCCCCATGAGGCTCAGATGCCTCAAACTCTAGCCATTCATACCATTCCAGGAGGACAGCACTAATGCAAGCTATAGACCAAGGTCGAGTCGTATATTTAGGCACTGGACGGCGGAAGTCAGCCGTGGCGCGAGTGCGTTTGGTGCCGGGTAACGGTCAACTGACGATCAATGGCAAGCCTGGAGATCTCTATCTTCAGTTCAACGCTGAGTATTTGTCTTCTGCCAAAGCTCCACTGGAAACCTTGGGACTTGAGGGTGAGTATGACATTCTGGTGAATGCTCATGGGGGTGGTTTGACTGGGCAGGCGGATGCAGTGCGTTTAGGTGTGGCACGTGCGCTATGCCAGCTTGACCCTGATAATCGTAAGCCTTTGAAAATTGAAGGTTATTTGACCCGTGATCCACGTGCTAAAGAACGTAAGAAGTACGGCTTGCGCAAAGCGCGTAAAGCACCTCAGTTCTCGAAGCGATAGGCAGGCGATCGACGCTGGTTGTTAGCGCTTAGCACCGATAGAATTGAACGCTAGAATTAAACAAGAGACGGTAAGCTGGAGAGTTAACGATGCCTAAGCCTGATATTCATCCCAAGTGGTACCCTGACGCTAAAGTCTATTGCAACGGGGAAGTGGTGATGACCATTGGTTCCACAAAGCCTGAACTGCATGTCGATGTATGGTCAGGGAACCATCCATTTTATACAGGTACGCAAAAGATTATTGATACCGAAGGTCGGGTCGATCGCTTTTTACGCAAGTACGGCATGTTAGAAGGCGAAGATGCGGCAGAGGCACAGCCACAGAAGAAGAAAAAGCGGTAGAGGGGCTGATTTTAAGCTGCGGGTTAAGAGTTTGGATGAAGCGCTAGACGCCAATCTAAGTCTCAAATTTCAGCATTTTGAGTCGGTCACTTACTCTATGGTTTTCGTCGAGTTTTTCTTATGGCTGAAGCATACCTGTTGGATAAACTGCGATCGGTGGAGCAGACGTTTAACGAACTGACGCGTCGGTTGGCAGATCCTGACGTGGCAAAAGATCCTGGTGAATTTCAGCGGGTTGCAAAAACGCGATCGTCTTTGGAAGAGGTTGTCAACACCTTTGAGGACTGGAAGACGGCGCAGCAGTCGCTGACAGAAGCAAGGCAGATTCTGAAAGAAGCAGGGGGCGACTTAGAACTACAGGAAATGGCAGCCCTGGAGGCGGCAGAGTTGGAAGCAAAGTCTGTTGCTCTGGAAACGCAACTAAAAGTGCTGCTGCTACCGAGCGATCCAAATGATGACAGGAACATCATGTTGGAAATTCGTGCTGGTACAGGCGGCGACGAAGCAAGCATTTGGGCAGGTGATTTGGTGCGGATGTACTCGCGCTACGCTGAAACGCAACATTGGCGCGTTAAGCTGTTGAGCGAATCGCTGGCGGATATGGGCGGCTTCAAGGAAGCCATTCTGGAGATTCAGGGCGATCGCGTTTACAGCAAGCTCAAATTTGAAGCAGGGGTTCATCGAGTGCAGCGCGTTCCGGTGACAGAAGCGTCTGGTCGTGTCCACACGTCTACAGCAACCGTGGCAATTATGCCAGAAGTGGATGATGTGGAAATTCATATTGATCCAAAAGATATTGAATTAACCACGGCACGATCGGGCGGTGCTGGCGGGCAAAACGTCAACAAGGTCGAAACAGCCGTTGATTTGATGCACAAGCCAACTGGCATTCGGATTTTTTGCACGGAGGAGCGATCGCAACTCCAGAACCGTGAGCGTGCAATGCAAATCTTACGAGCAAAGCTCTACGAGCTGAAATTGCGAGAACAGCAAGAAGCCGTTACTTCCATGCGGCGATCGCAGGTTGGTACAGGGTCACGCTCCGAAAAGATTCGTACCTACAACTACAAAGACAATCGCATCACTGATCACCGTTTGGGACAGAATTTTTCGCTTGTCCCGGTGCTGGAAGGTGACATTGATGAAGTCATTCAAACCTGTATCTCTCAAGACCAGCAAGAGCGTCTAGAAGCTTTGGCAGCCGAGTCGAACGGGCAACCGTCAGCGGTCTAAAACATCTGCTTTTCAAGTAGTACGAAGCTCATAAAAGACAGCTTACAGCCACGATCGTTCAACGCTGCAAGCAACGATCGAGATGCCAAAGCCCTGCCTTCAGAACGCTTCACGAACGGCATGGTGCTAACACGCGCTTACACTGCGCCCTTCTGCACCGCACTACAGTACGCTGAGCTAAGAGGACGTTTGAAAAGTCCCGTTCTCTGTCACTTTGGCGACTAGAAGTCGCAACTACAGAGACAAAATCTGCCGTCGCAGGTTACAGAACCCTGGTTTTGCGGTAGTCCGCAACGGCGAACTTTGTTTACGTAGTCGCGGTTTTAACCGCCAGACACGTTTAAGCCACCCTCTAAGCCCATCTAGACATCATTCTGGTAGTTAGGCTCACTTTATACGCCTTACAGAATCAGTTTGACTCAGTAACCTTACGTAATAGCGGTTCAATTTTGAGCATAATCCAGGGAAAATACCGTACTTTAACGGTATTTTGCTCACTGTTTGTACAGCCTTGTGCAACGATTTGATCAGGCTGCATGAGCAAGATTTCTTAGAGAAAAATTAGTTCTGAACTAACTTCAACCACTCTAAAAATCACCCTTAGGGGTGTTACCCCCTTTTACGCTTACCAAAAACTTCATTACCTTTGAACTAAGAGAGCCAACGATCAAACTCAAGCACGTCGTCAGCTTTCTTGACCAAAACAGGCTTCAGATAACGCTTTGTGGATTCAGTTCCTATTAGATGAAGCAGAGTCTAAGCCATTTGGCTTAGATTTTCATCAGCTCTAAGAATCCGTTTAAGAAGTTTTCAAGTTTGCAAATCGTTTGCTTACTTTCGTCTTTTGGATCGAGCGTCCGTCTTTTTCATGCGCTCTCAATCTGTATCTTGAGTGTGCCCTGATGATGCCTTTTGATGGGTTGAACGTATGTATTGAATATTGCTGAAGACGGTTAGATACATCATTCAGCCTCATTACAAAAAACTTCGGGGAGGGTTACATAGTGTCACGCGATGCTTTAGTCGTTGGAATTAGTACGTATCAGTGGTTGCCCGGTTTAAGCGCACCCTCCCATGATGCTGAGGCGATCGCTCAGCGACTACAGGTGGATGGTGATTTTCGGGTCGCTCGGATGCCAGAGATTGTCCAGGCGGGACAATCCAGAATTGGCTTTAAAACTCAAGTGACTGTCGCGGATTTAGAAGGTGCGCTCGTCAAACTGTTTAAGCCAAAGGGAAACAATATTCCCCAAACAGCCTTATTTTACTTTTCGGGGCATGGGTTACAGAAAGATGCGGGTGTGCAAGAAGGATTTCTAGCAACCAGTGATGCGAATCCAAACACCAGCTTCTACGGACTGTCACTGTTTTGGCTGCGGCGGTTGTTGCAGGAAAGCCCCGTGCGGCAACGCATTGTGCTACTAGACTGCTGCCACAGTGGGGAGCTACTGAACTTTCTGGAAGCTGATCCGGGTGCTCGATCGGGCACCGATCGCCTGTTTATGGCGGCATCACGAGAATACGAAGCGGCTTACGAATCGATGATCGGTAAGTACAGCGTGTTTACGCAGGCGTTGTTAGATGGCTTAGATCCGACTCGCATGGCGAATGGCACCGTCACTAACTATGCGCTCACTGATTGGGTCAGTAATGCACTCAAACGAGAGCAGCAGCAGCCATTATTTGAAAATTCTGGTAGTGAAATTCTCCTCACACGCGGACAGGCTGCATCGGCAGTCATCAAAACAGAGCTTGCCCTGGATGTTTGCCCGTTTCGAGGGCTGGAGTTTTTTGATGAGGCACACGCCGAGTACTTTTTTGGGCGCGAAGATCTGACCGATCAACTGATTGAAAAGCTTAGAGTGGGGAATTTCGCTGCCGTTGTGGGGGCATCGGGCAGCGGCAAATCGTCGTTGGTTAGAGCTGGCTTAATCCACACCTTGCGACAGGGCAAAAAGTTTTCGGGGAGCGATCGCTGGCGGATCCAACTGATTAGCCCCACCGATCAACCGCTCAAAAGTCTGGCAACTGCCTTCGTTAACCCCAAGGATTCGGCGATCGATCGGGCAGAGCAATTAAGGCGCGCCGAAATGCTACTCCGAGATGGCGGCACGGGACTGTCTCATCTGGTACGCGCCAGCCTGATGTCTGCGAAGCATGGCAGAAATTCTCGACTGTTGCTAATCATTGACCAGTTTGAGGAGGTCTTCACGCTGTGCCAGGGGGTGCAAGCAGAACGCGATCGACAAAGTTTTTTCAACAGTCTTATCACTGCTCTCCGCGAAATTGGCGATTGCTTCAGCGTTGTCATTGTGCTTCGAGCCGATTTTTTTGGCAAATACTCTCTCTACAACGGTTTAGCAGAGCAAATTGAGCAACATCTGGTAACGGTAACACCCCTCACCTATGACCAGATCAAAGCCTCCATCCTAAAGCCTGCTGCTAAAGCAGGTCTCGTCTGTGAACCCAATCTGATTTACAACATCTTGCTGGATGTTGTGGGCGCACCGGGAGAACTGCCGCTGTTGCAGTACACATTGCTTGAACTATGGCGGCAGCGGCAAATCGACCCTCATGATGGAACCGCTCATTTGACACTGGATGCTTACAACGAGCTGGGTGGCGTTCGTGGCACGCTACAGAAACGGGCAAATGACCTTTTTTATAGCCTCACCCACGAAGAGCAACGGGTTGCCAAGCGAGTTTTTATTGCGTTGACGCAGATTGGCGACGGTACTGAGGATACCCGCCGTCGCATTTCCAAAACCGAACTTGTTAGTCCCTGGTTTCCAGCCGAGTTGATTGAGCGAGTGCTGGAAAAATTGGTCACAGCAAAATTGGTCGTCACCAATCGTGTTAGCTCCAGTTGCAATCGGCAGGAGCGGGCTGTGCAAGGGCTTGCCAATGTCTCTACAGCCTTACGCCTTGCCCAGATGCGCCAGGGAAAGTGCTTACAGCAACCCTCTGAGTTTAATCAAGCCCCAATCTTATTGGCAGATAGTGCCAATTGCAGCATCGCTGGCATTATACGGCGATCGACGCATGAGCTAGCTGAATATGCAACGGCTCAGTTCAGCAGCGATTACCAAGAAACGGTAGATGTTGCCCACGAAGCGCTGATTCGGAATTGGTCGCTGCTGCGAACCTGGCTAGACGAAAATCGGGAGTTGCTTCAGCGACAGCGCCGGATTGAGCATGCTGCTAAGGAGTGGGCTGCTTGGGAACAGTCACGTTCGCCCGAATATTTGCTGCATGGCGATCGGCTGATAGAGGCTGAGGACTACTTGATCGCCTATCCTGACGAACTGTCAGCGCTGGCACAACGGTATATCGTGATTAGCCGTGAGGAAAACCGACGTGCACAGAAAGAGCGACGGCTGCTACAACTGGCTGTGCCCTGTACGCTGTTAGTGGCGCTGGTGGTCACATTTAGTCAGTATCGAGCCGTTGTCAACAGTCAGGCAGAGAAGGAATATCAACTGCAAATTGCCACATCCAGACAGCAAGCTGCCGTGGCTCAAGCGATCTTACAAGAGCCAGAAAGTGATCCGACGACTGCGTTACTGATTAGCCGTTTTGCTGCCGAAAAAGGTGGCTACACCTACGAAGCTCAGGCAAGCCTGCGATCGGCACTGCAAAAACTGCGGCTGCAAGCCAATTTGCAGGGACATCAAGGAGCCGTCCACCAGATCACTTTTAGCCCGAATCAACGGCAACTTGCGACGGCTGGCGCTGATGGCACCGTGCGACTTTGGTCACTCACAACGCAAACAGTGGAGAAGATTCTGGCTTGGCGTGATGAGAGCAATCAATCTTTAACCGCTGAGCGAACGACGACCGATGACTCTCAACGGGCAACGCCGATCGTCGCGATCGCGTTCAGCCCAAACGGTCAGCAACTGGCGGCGATCGCCCAAAACTCTGCTGATGTTCAGGTTTGGTCAGTTGAATCTGGCAAACGTCTATTGACGCTCAGCGGCTTGAAAGCACCTGTGCGGCACTTGAGCTTTAGCCCCAACGGCAACTGGATCGCCGCCAGCGCAGGCAAGGAAGTAAGAGTTTGGGCTGTGGCTAGTGGACAATCACACGCTAGTCTTCGGCACGCTGCTCCTGTCAACAGTCTGGTTTTCAACCCTGACAACCGAGAACTATTAACAGCTAGCGGTACTGTGGCTCAACTTTGGCAGGTGCGTGATGGGCGCATGAGTAACGGGCAGAGTCGTAAGGTTCTGCGTCATGCAAAATTGGTTAATAGCGCCACCTTTAGCCCGGATGGGCAGTCGATCGCGACTGCATGTGATGACGGCATCGTGCGTCTTTGGCAACGCAGCACCGGGCAGCTACGCCGCGCTCTGGCTGCTGAAGCGATCCCCAGTCAGCGTAGCCGCCGAAAACAAGGGCTTGGGCAGGCATCACAACCGCTGAAGCAGGTTTTGTTTAGCCCGAATGGGCAATTTCTTGCTGCTGCTGCTGTCAGTCGCATTCAGTTGTGGAATATTAAGACGGGTCAACTATGGCATCAGCTAGAGCATAACGATACGTTGAGCACCCGCGCTCAGCCTGAACAAGATGTAGTACAACCGAATCCATCACTCAGCAGCATTGCTTTCAGTCCAGACAGTCGTCAGCTAGTTATGGCTGACCATCAATGGGGAGAGGATCAGCCGCTTGAGGCTGCGCGGCTGTGGGATGTACAGACTGGGGCACTGGTCGGTAGTTTGAAGGGGCACTCAGGCGCGATCGAGGCAGTTCAGTTCAGCGGCAATGGCTCTTTGATTGCTACTGCCAGTACAGACGGTTCTGCGCGGTTGTGGTCAACAGCAATGGGCAGCGAATTTCCCATGCTGAAACCAGGCAGCGGGCAAATACAGTGGGCAGCCTTTCGAGGTGCGCTCCAAACCTTACCGACCAATCAGCCTCGATCGTTGACAGCAATGTCGCGTGCTAATCTCTCACAGACGGCGAAAGCAGCGCCTGAGGGGTTTGGGGGCATAGTGACTCTTGCGATCGATGGTACCGTGCACACCTGGAACCCAACTAAGCCAATGGTGAGCGCAGACAATGCTACTCACGTCGCGTCTGTGATGCCAAAGCAATCCTGGTTTTCGGCGCGCTTAACAGGAATCAACGCTTTCAATGTCCTGAGTGTCTTAGGAGCGGCGATCGAGCCAGCGCTCAAGGATCTGCAACCAGCGCCGCTAGGGGCAACGTTAGTCCCTACCCGATCGCTGCCCAGAACAACGGCTGTCTCTACACTCTCAACAGCAAATTCAGTACGGCTGTTACGTGATGTTACTTCGGCAACCGATGGTCAAACACGATCAGGCAGAACGGAGGCTCCTCGCACACCCGAACGTCTCATAAGCAAGCGACCCTTTAGCAGTAAGCTGACGGGCGTTGCTTTTAGCCCCAATACACCATTAGTCGCTACCGCTACTGCCCAAGGCACAGTAGACCTTTGGCAAATTCAGCCAGATCAGTCACTTGTGCCTGTGCGCCGTCTGGATGACAGCAATCCTCTTTCTTTCACAACCCATCAAACTAACCATCATCGTCTTGAGCCTATGCGTCAGCTTGCTTTCAGCCCTGATGGTAAAACGCTTTTAGGTGTGGGCGATCGCATCATTTATCTCTGGGCTGTGCCCTCTGGCAAGCTGGTACAGAGCTTGAGCGGTCACGAAGCAAGCATTGAGCAGGCACAGTTTAGTGCAGACAGCCAGCGTGTGGTGAGTGCTAGTCGCGATCGCACAGCGCGACTCTGGCAGGTGGCTTCCGGTCAACTGCTCACCACGTTCTACCACCGCGATGTTGTCAGCAGTGCCCACTTTAGCCCTGATGGACAGTTAGTGGCGATCGCGAGTTGGGACGGCACGGCTAGAGTGCTGGATGCAGCAACAGGCGCGTCTCGTGTGATTATGGCGGGGCATCAAGGCGCAGTGCTGGATGCAGAGTTTAGTCCTGATGCCGCCACCTTAGTAACTGCCAGTGCCGATGGCACCGTGCGCTTGTGGGATGCCAAGACAGGTACAGAACAGGCACTACTACGCTCTGCGGCACCCGGTGCCAACCAAGAACAAATGCAGCAGGCATTTTTCAGCCCTGACGGTCGCTACGTTGCCAGCCTCAGCAAAAGTGGAGACGTTCACCTTTGGGCAGCAACGTGGGAAGAACTGCTGCGCCTCGCCCGCGATCGTAGCCTGCGGCAGCTTAAACCAGAAGAATGCCTGCGCTATCTACGTTTGTCGCCCAACGCATGTCCATCGCTGGAAAAGAACGGTGAGGGGTGAACGTGCTACCAGCAAGCAATCTGAAAAATCAGGTGAACTGATCAAAAAGGGCACGTTGCGAATGAACGCACGTACCCATCAAACCCTTTTGGTGACTACCAAGTTTTAGCTACGCGTTTCAACTTCCTGTTTCTGCACCTCAGCCGTAGACGGTTGCGGTTGATCCTCTAAAACCGTATCGGGAACTGGTTTCTGAACTGATTCGTCAGGTTTCATCCATTCAGTGTGGAACACGCCTTCTTTATCAGTACGCAGATAGGTATGAGCGCCGAAGTAATCGCGTTGTGCCTGAGTGAGATTTTGCGGTAGGTTAGCACGGCGGTAGCTGTCAAAGTAGTCCAGCGAGGCGCTAAAGGCAGGTACGGCGATGCCCAGTTTGGCGGCTGTAGCCACGACTTCCCGCCAAGCATCCTGCTTGTCCAAAATCGTTTGCTTGAACTCAGGAGCCAGCAGTAAGTTCGGCAATGCTGGATTCTCGTCAAAGGCGTGCTTGATTTTATTCAAGAAGCCTGCCCGAATGATGCAACCACCTTTCCAGATGCGGGCACATTCACCCAGGTCTAACTCAAACCCGTAGGTCTCTGATGCCTTGCTGAGTAGTGCCATACCCTGAGCATACGAGCACATTTTGGAGCAATAGAGAGCATCTCGCACTTTCGTGATGAAGGCGGCTGTGTCCCCATCAAATTTGGCGATCGGTCCTGGTAGAACCTCAGCCGCTGCCAACCGCTCAGCCTTGTAAGACGACATAATCCGGGCAGTCACGGCTGCAATAATCGTTGGAATAGCAACCCCAATTTCTAACGAATCGGTGACAGTCCAGCGTCCAGTGCCCTTCTGCCCCGCCGCATCCAGAATCAGATCGACCAGCGGTAAGCCTGTGTCAGTGTCAATCTTCTTAAAGACATCAGCCGTAATTTCAATCAAGTAAGAGTTGAGTTCGGGCGTGTTGTTCCAGTCGGTGAAAATCTCATGCAGTTTTGCGGCATCAAGACCTAAGACGCTCCTGAGGAGGTCATACGCTTCGGCGATCAACTGCATATCGCCATACTCAATGCCGTTATGTACCATCTTGACGTAGTGACCAGCGCCACCGGGACCAATATAGGTCACGCAAGGACCATCATCGACTTGAGCCGCGATTTTAGTCAGAATTGGTTCCAGGTATTGGTATGCCTGCTTTGTGCCACCGGGCATCATGCTAGGACCGTTGAGCGCTCCTTCTTCGCCGCCGCTGACTCCCATTCCGATAAAGGTAAATTTGGCTGACTCCAGATCTTTAGCACGGCGCTCTGTATCCGTGAATAGAGAATTGCCACCATCGATTAAGATATCGCCTTCATCCAGGAGCGGTTTGAGTTGCTCGATCGTGGCATCGACAGGTGCGCCTGCCTTAACCATGATCAAGATCTTGCGAGGGCGTTCTAAGGCAGCTACAAATTCCTCTAACGAGTAAGCCGCAACAACATTTTTACCTGTTGCCCGTTCTGCCATAAAGGCATCTGTTTTTTCACGACTACGGTTATAAACGGCGATAGGAAACCCATTACGCTCGACGTTGAGCGCCAGGTTTTCGCCCATTACCGCTAGACCAATTACACCAAAGCTTTGTGCCATAAGATTCTCTGCTTAATTCTGCAAGTGCTTGGGCATTCCAATCCCCTTTAGGGTAGCCTGAAGCTCCTAAGTTAGCTTGGAAGATAATCTTAAGCTGTGCTGTATTGCACTTTAATCAAGAGACTCGAAGACGTTAACAAGGAATGAGGTTTAGGGTTTGGCATTTGAGCCGTTTATAGACGTGGACAAAACTCGTCGCTTAAACTTCAACACTCCCTGACAGAATCGATCTATAACTAGTTGTTCGGCATCGTTTGGAGCAGCCCTATGCTGACATATCTTCTGGCACTAATCGTTGGGTTGAGCAGCTTTGGTCTCTACATGGCAGCGTTCTTTTTCCCAGAGGTGCATCGTAAGAACGATTTCATCTGGAGTGGACTGGGGTTGTTTTATGCGCTGGTGCTGTGGGTTTGTGCCGGACGCATTACAGGCGGGGTGTTGCTAGGACAGACGGCAAGCGTCACGCTCCTGGGTTGGCTGGGCTGGCAGACGCTAACTTTGAGACGGCAGGTTGCTCCTGTAGATCAACAAACGGCTGTGCCAACGGCGGCAGAATGGCAAGCTATGCTGTCGAACGCATGGGCTGCATTGTCTCGTTCTCGATCGATCGCGCCGCTTGCCCAGCCGATCGGTAAACAGTTCGCCAAACTCTCTGCCTGGGTGGAAGCGTTAGTGACAACAACGACAAAACCGACAGAGGCTCCGTCACCCAAAGCTGAGTCACAATCGTATGTCCCGCTGACACCTGCGGATTTTGCGAATGCGAGTCAGGACGCTATACAGTCGCCGAAAACGATCGCCACTGATGCGGCTTCAGCGCCCAGTGTTAGCAAGAACCAGTCAGGGGAGAGTCCGTTGACAGCGATCGCTAAGCAAGTTCAGGGTGCTATCAAAGGGCTGACTGCAAAACCTGAGAGCAAGCCCGTTTATGTAAGGAAACAGTTTCGCAAGCCAGATGTGGAGACAACCCCAACCGTTGACGTTGCGTCAGTTAATGCGGGTAGCGATCGCACGACCGAACCAGCGACTCCAACCTCAGACGTTGTGGATGCTGAAGCGAAAGAATTCTCAACACCTCCACCACAGACTGTAGAGGCTGAAGTGTTACCTGACCCAAAATCGACTGAGTGAGCGGTGAGCGGTCAGCAATGAACGCAAATGGAATCAGAGTCATGAGGCAAAGAGCGTTTGCTGGCAGGAGCTTTGAGCAACGATACGACCCTGTTTGATGACGGTACGCTGGGTTGGTGCGGCACCGATCGCCTCCGTTACAGAGGTTGCATTCAAAAGCACTAGATCGGCAGCGTTGCCGGGAGCGATGTGGTGGTTGGGGAGTCCGATCGCCCGTGCCGCATCGGTTGTCGCCATTGCCAAACAGTGCTCATGGCTCTCAGCGGTGTTGAGTTGCAGCACTTGAGCCAGAAGAGTACACATTTTCAGCAGATCGCCATCACCAAACGGCGTAAACAAGTTCTGCACATTGTTGGTTGCTACGCCTGTGGTTACCCCGAAGGCTGCCAGCGTATGGGCAGGCGCAACGCCCCGTCGGACGTTATGCGTATCACGGCGAGCCATCATATACAAGTCTGTAGCCGGGAGTGCCAGAACCGAAATGCCTGCTGCGGCTGTGGCAGTGGCGATCGCCGCCAACTCAACCGGATCTAGCCCTGCCAACTTCGTCATGTGTCCTAGACAGACTCGTCCTTGCCAGCCCCGTTTCAGCGTTTCCGCAATGACAACGGGTAGAAGTAAGGGGGCATCATCATCGAGAAAATCCAGGTGAAAGTCTACGTCACGGTCAAATTCCTGGGCGATGTCAAACACAATGCGAATATTTTGCTCTGGATCAGGATCCACGTAGGGTGCAGAACCAATGACATCACCGCCTAACGCCATTGCCTGACGCAATAACGCTTTGGTACCGGGTTGGTTGGTAATGCCCTCTTGCGCGAAGACTGCAAGCTGAAGGGTTAGTCCCCAAGCATACTCGTCGCGTAGTGGCAACAGCGCTTTGATGCCCGTCAGTTGGATCATAGGATCAACTTCAACATGCGATCGCATCGCCGTCGTACCAAAGGCGATCGCCTGCTCAAGCACCCGTCGCGCTCTAGTTTGAATATCGGCAATAGTGAACGATCGCTTGGCATTGGCGGTTTCTTGCAGCGCTTCGGTAAAGGTGCCCGTTTCCCACTGCACGCGATCGAGCAAAAAGGCTTTGTCGAGATGAATATGTGCGTCAACTAAACCAGGGATGACGAGCGATCCCTGTGCGTCGAGTGTTGTGATTGCTGTACCAAGGAGCGATGGTGCGATGTCGATGATGGTGCCATTGGCGATCGCGATGTCCCATTGGTGCGATCGTCCGGGCAACCGAGCTTGCGTAATTTTTAGATCCATCTGCGCTGCTCCAGTCTTGCTCTTACACTTAGCTTAGTGTTGTTGGCTGCAAGAAGGCTGTATGACCGTGGAACTGGCATCGACGCATTCATCTCCTTTTATCACCGTGCTCAATCAGGCTGCGATCGCGTTTCAAGCTAAAACGAACGCTCGTCCAACTGCTGTAACCGTCGTTGAGGCGCTGCTGCAAGCAGAAAAAACAGCCAAGCGAGAACACCTCATCTACCCATTCGAGGCGTTGTTAGGTGATTGGCAACTTTGCTTTGCAACGGGTACACGCAAAGTACGGCGCGGTGGTATTGCTTTGGGCAACGGTTTTTATGTGCCAAAACTAGCAGTGGCGCAGATCTCTTTTCAGTCTGAGGTTGATGCAGACGTAGACTTGGGCAGAGGGACGATCGGCAATCAGGTTGAAGCTGGTCCAGTCCTGCTACGGTTCACGGGTCCGGCTCACTATTTGGGCAAGAAAAACCTGCTGGCGTTTGATTTCACCCAATTGCAACTCAATGTTTTAGGCAAGACCGTCTACAGCGGTACGGTACCGAGACGCAAACCAAAATCAGGAGACTTTTACAGTCGATCGGTGGCAAATCTCCCTTTCTTTGCCTTCTTTCTGGTCGCGCCAACCTTCATCGCTGCACGCGGACGTGGCGGTGGTTTAGCGCTTTGGGTGAAGATGGTCTAGTCAGTCTAACCGTACGATCAGAGCGATCAGACAAAGGCTTTTGTGAAGATTCATTGACGCGTTACGCAAACGCTGGGGGCTGTCATCAATGACAACTACACATGACTTGTAGCAAGGGTTCCAGCCCCTAGCCTGGTGTGTTGGGGCGGGCGCGATCAGGCTGATACCGCAGGGTTTTGGAGCTAATTGATGACGCGCCCTAATGCACCCTTGACCTCCAAAACAGTCTCTACAAAATTCGATGTTGCTAATCCTCATTCCTTGTCTATCATCTACCGCTGCTAACCTTAAAACTCGATCAAGAGCAGGCTCATTCTGGGTTCAATGTGGGTACCTTAGCATTGGGCTGTGTCGTAGGATGAGAGCTTCATCCCAGTGATCTCACCGATATTTTGCGTTGATAATTTTATCGATACACTGAAATTACGTCTAGCGATCGGGATGCTGGCTCCAGAGCAGGCTGAGGGCGTTGTCAAGGTCACTCTCAATGAAAGCTGAGCGCATGAAAACTGAGGACGTTCTAAAACGATATGCAGCGGGTGAGCGCACATTTGCTGGCATCAACCTGAATGAAGCCAATCTGAGCGGTGCTGATCTGAGCCACGCTGATTTCAGTGGCGGCAATTTGAGTGTGGCAAATCTCAGCGGCGCGAACTTGAGCGAAACCAACCTGAGCCGAGCCAAACTGAACGTCGCCAAACTCAGTGGCGCAAACTTGACCAACGCCAACCTGAGTGAGGCAATTCTCAATGTTGCCAACCTGACACTTGCCGACTTAACCCATGCTGAATTGAGCCAGGCATCCCTTGTAAGAGCAGAGCTTACCAGGGCAGACCTGAGCAGCGCCAACCTGAGCAACGCTAATTTGAGCGGTGCTGACCTCAAAGATGCCAAACTCCGTAACGCCAACCTCACCAATGCCAATCTCAGTCGCGCCGATCTCAAATGGATTGTGTTAACGGGGGCTAATTTAACCGGAGCGAATCTCCACGGCACCGACTTGAGCAGTGCCGATTGTAGCGGTGCCGATCTCAGCAGCACGGAGTTACGGCAGTCGAATTTAAGCCGCACCAATCTGCGTGGGGTGAACTTGAGTGGCGCAAACCTACGGTGGGCAGACCTGAGCGGTGCTGACTTGAGTGGTGCAGACCTGAGCGGTGCCAAACTGAGTGGTGCCACAATGACGGGCGCAAACTTGAGCAACGCTAATCTAATTGGCACCACGCTCGTACACGTTGATCTCACACGGGCAAACCTGATTGGTGCCGATTGGGTAGGGGCTGATCTGAGTGGAGCAACGCTTACAGGGGCAAAGCTCTATGACGTACCGCGCTTTGGTGTGAAAACCGATGGCATGATCTGTGAGTGGGTCGATCTCAGCCCGATCGGTGACCAGAGCCAGATTTACCGTTTCTCTAGCGAGGACACGTTTTTTTACGCTGCACCACCCACCGTGCGCCTCATCATCGACGATCGCTTTAATCAGGATGCACATTACGCATTGGCGGTTACGTATCGCCAGATGGCACAGCACTATCACCTGACGGTCAATCCACCCAACATTCAGGTGGGTCGTCGCCGCACCACGCTAACGTTTGAGTTAAACCACGATCGTCAGCTTTTTTTGATGTGCTGTGTCGCCCTTTTTCCCTTTAAAGATGCGCCTGAGGTGCAACAGCGAACGATCACCCTTGTGAAACTACTGCTGTCAGCAGAACTAGAAAGTCGGTTTGGTACGCTGGAATGGTTTCAACCGTTCCAAACAACGCTCACACAAACGCTCACGCAGATCAACGAATTTAAGCTCTCAGACGCTTCACTGACGGCTCTCAGCAAGATTCCCTTCTTTCAGGCTCCGACTAAAACAAGCTTGATTAACTCCAGCAATCAAAGCCTGCCCCTTTACAGCCACCCGCTGTTTGGCAAGCGCATGATGGCACTCGATCCAACTGGGGCATCGATCGCGCCTCAGTCACATTCTACGTATCATCTGCCCCCGTTAGTTGGGCTGGTTAGCTTCATTCAAGGCTTTCATGGAGGGTAGGGAGTGGGGTGTGGGGTGTGGGGAGCACGGGGAGCACGGGGAGTGGGGTGTGGGAGCACGGGGAGCACGGGGAGCACGGGAGGCAGGGGAAGTAGTTTTAAGTTGATTCTGAAGCTGACCGCTGAAAGCTGACCGCTGAAAGCTCTCTTAACTCAAAACTCAAAACGTTCCAGCGTTGAGACGATCGCACAAACCGTGAGCCACAGCAAGACGCTCCAGCGGGTGAGTTGGAGGGCGCGATCGATGACATCGGCTGTGATCGGCTGCACGGCATCGCCCAAGAGGGGCTTGGGTTTGGCAATGCCTCGATAATAATTAACACCACCGACCTGCACATCTAACGCGGTGGCATAAGCACACTCGCTCCAGCCGGAGTTGGGGCTGGGATCTTGAGGCGCATCCCGCCGACAAAGCCGCCAAACGTGGAGCGGTCTGCGGGACAAGAGGGCGATCGTCAACACCGTCAAACGGCAGGGCATCCAGGTCAAAACATCCTCTGTTTTGGCGCTAAACCAGCCCAAATCGGTGTAGGGTGCATCTTTGTAGCCCACCATCGAATCTAGGGTGCTGGCAGCTTTGTATGCCAACGCCAGCGGGACACTGCCGATCGGCAGCATGGCTCCTACCAGGGCGTAGAACAAGGGTGCGAGTACGCCGTCTGTGGCGTTTTCTGTCACTGTCTCAAACACGGCTCGTAAGATGTCTGTTGCAGTCAAGCGGTCGGTGTCGCGTCCCACATACTGACTCAGACGCGATCGAGCGTTGACTAGATCTCCTGTTGCTAAGGGACGTAACACTTCTGTCGCGGCATCTCTGAGGCTTCTAGCAGCAAAACAGCTTGCCAGTAGAATGCTGGCTGTAGCGGTGCCGACGAGTGGATGAAGGTAGTGAGCGATCGCCACCAGCGCCCAGCCGACGAACCCACTGCCCAAGATGATACTGCTACCCAGAACAACGCCAGCGCACCGCAAGGCTAAAGGCGTTTGGCAACAATAAAATGCCCACCGTGTAACGTAGGCGATCGCCCAACCGATCCCCTGCACTGGATGCCACCAGCCTTTAGGGTCACCGATTAAATAATCCAGCGCTGCGGCAAAGATTAAAACATTAATCGAGAAAACGTAAGTAGAGACGTAAAACGTGCTAGTGAACAGGCGATCGCTGCTCCCCTTTAAACATGAGGATAATATTACAATCTATTACATCCCGTTAAGGACGGGGAACGCAATGCCGCAGAATTAACTACGAGCGGTAATTGCGTCGGGCGAGAGTGGGAGTTTTTCCCTCTAACGCACGACCAGTCACACCATCGGTTACATTCTTCTAGAGGAATCCATCCATGAGTATTGTCACGAAATCGATCGTGAATGCAGATGCTGAAGCTCGCTACCTCGGTCCTGGCGAACTCGATCGCATCAAGAGCTTCGTCACCAGTGGCGAACGGAGACTACGGATCGCTCAAACATTGACCGAATCCCGCGAACGCATCATCAAGCAAGCTGGTGATCAACTATTTCAAAAGCGTCCTGACGTTGTTTCCCCCGGTGGCAACGCTTACGGCGAAGAAATGACCGCTACCTGCCTGCGTGACCTCGACTACTACCTGCGTCTTGTGACCTACGGTGTGGTTGCGGGTGATGTGACACCGATCGAAGAAATCGGCATCGTGGGCGTTCGTGAGATGTACAACTCTCTGGGCACCCCCATTCCCGCAGTCGCTGAAGGCATTCGCGCTATGAAGACCGTTGCGGCTTCGCTTCTGTCTGGTGAAGATGCAGCAGAAGCTGGCGGCTACTTCGACTACGTTATCGGTGCGATGCAGTAAGCCAACGCGATCGTGGACAGAAAAAGCATAAACGTTGCTTATCTTTTGCCCTCTCGCCTTTGCCGTTCTGTGCTCAACTTCTCGTAAGACTACGCGATTTAAGGAATCTCAATCATGCAAGACGCTATTACCTCCGTCATTAACTCTTCGGATGTACAGGGCAAGTACCTGGACAACGCTTCCCTCGAAAAGCTGAAAGCATACTTCAGCACTGGTGAACTACGCGTTCGTGCGGCAACAACCGTCAGCGCCAACGCAGCCGTGATCGTCAAAGAAGCGGTTGCTAAGTCCTTGCTGTACTCGGATATCACCCGTCCCGGCGGCAACATGTACACCACCCGTCGCTATGCTGCTTGCATCCGCGACCTCGACTACTACCTGCGCTATGCAACCTATGCCATGCTGGCTGGCGATCCTTCCATCCTGGATGAGCGCGTGCTCAACGGTTTGAAAGAAACCTACAACTCGCTAGGCGTTCCCGTTTCGGCAACCATTCAGGCGATCCAAGCAATCAAAGAAGTGGCGGCTGGTCTGGTTGGTTCTGACGCTGGCAAAGAGTTGGGCGTTTACCTCGACTACATCTCCTCTGGCTTGAGCTAACCCTCAACGTCGATGAATGACGAGTTGTGAGCCACGAGTTAATTTGATTCAAAACTCAAAACTCAACATTCAAAACTCAATGGAAGGTTTGGGAGTCTAGGGTGAGTGCTAGCTTGTCAAAGGCTAATCGCCATGAGTGTTTAGTTTTAACGATCTAACATTGATTCTTGACTCCCAAACGTCCTCTCCAAACTTTCCTCTAGGGCTGCTTTGTAGTACGCTCACCGCATCGTAGATGAAAAGCGACTCGATCGATGCCGATCAATACTGATCTTTGTTCAGATTCAAAATTTCTTCCCTTCGCTACGCCCATATCCAGGAGAAATCATTCCTATGCGCTTCTTTAAAATTACTGCTTGTGTTCCCAGCCAGACCCGTATCCGTACACAGCGGGAACTGCAAAACACCTACTTTACGAAATTAGTACCCTACGACAACTGGTTTCGTGAACAGCAACGCATTCAAAAGCAGGGCGGCACCATTATTAAAGTGGAATTGGCAACGGGCAAGCCTGGAGCAAATACAGGACTGGCGTAACGTGTTGCACAAATAACAATGCCGATCCCCGACTTCTTTGTTCAGTCTTGATGTGACTAGCTGAACTTGATGCAGAAGCCGGGGATCTGGCAGCGAGCGCATTAGATCCCCGACTTCTGAACCAGGTTGAGCCAATGACAGCAAGGTTCAACAAAGAAGCCGGGGATCTTGTGTTTACCCGTTTTAGCTTCCCTTTAAGCGATCGATCAAATGATCACCCACCCGTAGCGCATTGGCAATAATGGTCAGCGCGGGACTTACACCAGCATTGGAGGGGAAGAAGCTGCCATCGACGACATAGAGATTGTCGAGTTCGTGGGTGCGGCAGTTGAGGTCAAGCACTGAAGTAGCCGGATCGGTGCCAAACCGACAGGTGCCGCACTGGTTTGCGACGACTTGCAAAGGCACTTCGCCCTGAGGATGCAGTCCACTACGCTGAAGGACAGACTGTTTGACGGTTTTTTCGATCGTCTTCAGCACTTCTGTCCAGCGATAGACAAGCCGCGCATGGGTCTCTGTATTATTGGCAGTGTAGTCTACACAGAGCTTGTCACCATTCAAGCGCACCCGGTTATTTGGGTCAGGCAAATCTTCGGTCTGTACCCACCAGCCGATCGATCGTGTCGCTAATTGTTGTAGCCCGAAGTTGGGCATCACTTTAGCAAATACAGAAAGAATGGGCGGCGATTCGGCAAAGATCACGTCTTGCAGCAGCCCACCTGTGTTTTGAATGTGACCCATCGGGTACGGAAACTCTTTTTCGCCCCAGTAAAAATCGTTGACGCTGACGCTGCGTTGAAACTTACCAGAGTTTGGGGCGCTGAGTTGCACGACGGAGGTAATCTGATGTTTCATCAGGTTGCGTCCTACCTGGTCGGAACGGTTGGCAAGTCCGTTAGGATGCATCTCGTTGACCGATCGCAACAACAGTGCTGCCGAATTAATCGCCCCACAGGACACCACGACCAGATCACCCAAAAACAGGTGCGGTTTGCCATTCACATCTGCCTGGACAGCCTTTACTACCTTGCCAGACTCATTGGTGTGCAGGTACATTGCCTTCGTATTGGTCTTGAGCGTCACATTCGGAAATTTCAGCGCTGGTACAATCCCGCTTACCTCAGAGTCATTGGTGGGATCGTCGTCTTGCAGCGTGAGACCGAGTGGAATCGCAGTGGGATGCAAGCCTTGTTGAGCGATCGCCTCGACAACGTCTTGAATTTGCGGCTCATGAGCAACAGCCGGATAAGGATAGTCTGCACTGTGCGGCGGTTCAGTTGGGTCATCAGCAGATCCATGCACCTTGTAAAGCTGTTCTGCTTCTGTGTAATACGGTTCAAAGTCCTGATACTTCAAACCCCATTCTGGCGACAGACCGTCTTGATGCTCAACCGCCTCAAAATCTCGTTCACGTCGTCGTAGCAGTGCCGAACCATAGATTTTTGTATTGCCGCCGATCGCGTAATTGGTCTGTGGTGAAAAGGGTTCACCTGCGATGTCGTACCACTGCTCCGGTGCATGGTAGCGCTCCTTACGAAACACATCCACGTTGCTACGGTTCTGCTCCTCCAAAGCCATGAAGCCGCCTCGCTCCAGGATGAGAATTTTCTTTCCCGTCGGTGCCAGCTTGTATGCCAGCGTCCCTCCGCCCGCACCCGTACCAATGATGATGATGTCGTAATATTGATCGTCGATGATCATTGGTAGATCCTCACTGCCACAGGTAAATTAGGCTGAACAAAATAATCCAAATCACGTCAACGAAGTGCCAGAACAGAGATGTTGATGCAAAACCATAGTGATTTTCAGGTGTGGCGTGTTTGGGCGTGAAAGAGCGAATGAATACGCCTAATTGTAAAAGAATGCCGACGAGAACGTGCAAACCGTGGAAGCCCGTGAGCAGATAGAAGGTGCCGCCAAACAAGCCAGTGGTGAGTCCAAAGTTGAGACCGTTCCACTCGATCGCCTGACCCACCAAAAAATAAGTGCCCATTGCCGCTGTAGCAAATAAGAACAAGCGAAAAAGGTTCAGCTTGTTTCGTTCTAGCGCCAGTTCTCCAAAGTAAATGACAAAGCTACTGGAAACGAGAACCGCCGTGTTGATCGCAGGATTGAAAATTTCTAGCCCATCTACGTTGGGGGGAAGCCAGTCTGCTGTAGTCAACTTGAGGGCAATGTAGCCACCAAAAAAGCCTAGAAAGACCATACTTTCCGACAGCAGAAATACGATGAACCCGAACATACGATTATCGGCGTGTTCGCCAGGTATGCCCTCCTTTTCGGGTGCAGACTGCAAGTGTTCGGGAGTGACTGAGGTATCCATAATGGGGAGTGGGGAGTGGGGAAAGAAGTTTTGAGTTAAATCTCCGCGCCTCTGCGTCTCTGCGGTGTTCCACCTTCTGCCTTCTAACAACTAAAAACCATCAACTAAAAACTTCCCTATTGCGTTGCCGCCACTTCTTCAGGCGATTCCGTAGCGGTCAGGGGTTCGTTCATGCCGTAGCCGTAGGGACCTGAGACAACGATCGGAATCGCTTCAAAATTCTCTTCGGGTGGTGGGGAAGGGACGAGCCATTCTAGCCCGATCGCGCGCCAGGGGTTATCCGGTGCCTTCTTGCCTTGCACCCAGGAGCCGACGATATTCAAAATAAAGGGCAGGGTAGACATTCCCAACAGGAAGCCGCCCAAACTGGCAAGTACGTTCCAGAAGGCGTATTGGTCATCGTAGGACGAAACGCGGCGGAGCATTCCCTGTAAGCCTAAAGGATGCATGGGCAAGAAGCAAAGGTTGGTGCCGATGAACGCCAGCCAGAAGTGGAGTTTGCCCAAACCTTCGTAATACATGCGCCCAGTCATTTTGGGAAACCAGTGGTAGATAGCGGCGAACATGCCCATCGCGATCGTGCCGTAGACGATGTAGTGGAAATGCCCGACGACAAAGTAGGTGTTGTTCACATGAATGTCGATCGGCACGGAACCCAGCATCACGCCTGTAATCCCTGCAAACAGAAACATAATCACGCCACCCAGCGCAAACAGCATGGGAGTATCGAGCCGCAGTTTGCCGCGCCAGACGGTCGCTGTCCAGGCAAAGATTTTTACGCCTGTGGGCACTGCTACGCACATGGTCGTGAACATGAAGATCATCCGCATCCAGCCGGGAGTACCGCTGGCATACATGTGATGCACCCAGACCAGAATGCTGAGTCCTGAAATGGCGATCGATGAAATGGCAACGACTCGATAGCCAAACAGCGGCTTGCGAGAGTAGACGGGCAGAATTTCGGAGAACACGCCAAAGATCGGCAGCGCCATCACGTATACAGCGGGATGGGAATAGAACCAGAAAAAGTGCTGATACAGCAGCGGATTGCCGCCTTTATCAGAATTAAAAAACGCTGTGCCAAAGGTCAAGTCAAACAAGAGCATGACGGCTCCAGCGGTCAACACGGGCAAGCCTGCAAGCTGCAATAGCTGAGCGCTCAACACCGTCCATACAAAGACAGGCATCCGAAAGTAGGTCATACCCGGTGCCCGCATCCGCACGATCGTGGTGACAAAGTTGACTGCGCCCATGATGGACGAGACCCCAGAGACAGCAACCGCTAAAATCCACAAGAACTGTCCATTGATTACCTCTCTTCCCGGATTTTGGATACTTACAGGCGGGTACGACCACCAACCTGCCTGAGCCGTGCCATTGGGCAGCAAAAAGCTACTCAGCAGCAAGAGACCGAACACAGGCACCATCCAAAACGCCACGGCATTCAATGTGGGGAATGCCATATCCCGTGCGCCAATCATCAACGGCACGAGGTAATTTGCCAGCCCTACCAGCGTGGGGAAGATCCACAGGAAGATCATGATCGAGCCGTGCATGGTGAAGATGCCGTTGTAGAGGGCGCGAGCGACTACATCCGACTTAGGCGTAATCAACTCCGCTCGAATAATCATGGCAAGCAGCCCGCCAATGAGAAAGAACACAAACGACGTGACGAGATACTGAATCCCAATGACTTTGTGATCGCGGCTAAAGGAGAAGTAGCGCCGCCATTCAGGAGGTTCGCTTTGAGGTTTTGCCTCGCTGCCGTTGCCCAGGTTTTCGACTGCAATGTTGGTCATGCGAGAAAGTTGTTGGTTGTTAGTTTTTAGTTGTTAGAAGGTAGAAGGGGAAACACCGCAGAGACGCGGAGGTTTAACTCAAAAACTCCTGCCCACTCCCCACTCCCTACTCCCCACTCCCTTTTTCCATATCTTTCTCAATCCCTTTTTTATCGGGTACTTCCTCGTCAATGCCCTGCGGGGTTGGTTGGTTGACCATCGGGGGCTTTGCAGGGGGAACGGATGCCCAACCGACTTCGACGGGTTTGTTGGGTTCGCCGCGATAGTATTCGGAATACGCTTGATTAAAGGCTGGGGTTAGTTTTGTAGCGGCGGCTCGTTTGAGCCAATCCTTGTATGTGTCGGGTGATTCGACGAGGACATCTGCCTGCATGGCGGCAAAGTAGGTGCCACTGAACTGGGAGTCTTCGAGCCGATACTTGCCTGCCAGAATGGGCGTGAATTCCAGGTCGATCGTCCGTTTGGGTAAAATATCTTGCTTCAGGCGAAAAGCAGGGACGTAGAAGCCGTGTAGTACATCTTCGGAATAGAGTGCGAGGCGGATGCGACGATCGACCGGGACGTGCAACTCCGTACTGGTAACGTTCTGATTGGGATAGTGGAATGTCCACGCCCACTGCTTTGCATTGACTTCGATTTCTTCGATCGGCTGTCCTTCCGCATCCAGCGTCGCGGCATAGGCAGGCTCCATGCCCATATGATGCAAATGCACGACATCCATCGGTCCGCGAATATTCATCTGGTTATACACATTGAAACTGCTGGTGACAATCCAGATCACCAACAAAATGGGGATCACTGTCCATACCACCTCTAGCTTGACATTGCCCTCGATCGGGGGACCGTCACTGATATCAAAACGGCTCACCTGGCTGGTTAGAATCGCCAGCATCAACACGCCGAACACACCGAGAAAGACGATCGTGCCCAATGTCACCAGGAAGCTGAACAGGTCATCAATCAGCAGCGATTCGGCAGTAGCCTGCGGAGGTAGCCAACTGTACGACTGCTGCCCCATCCACAAGCTCACCAGGAGCACAAACCCCGCATACCCAACCCACGGCAAATAACGCAATAGTCTCATCGCAAGCGGCTCCTGTTGACCCAGTTTTGGTATGACCAACATTCAATCTGGTCGTCTTTCAGTCAGTTAGTTACTTCAACACCACATTGGGGTCTTGCCCCAGGCGCAACAGTTGATCAGCCGTATTGTGGATGCCAAACTCGCCGCCCAGATGTGCCCCCAGAGTGCCCTGAAGAAACATGATGCCGAGAATGAAAACGCCTGCCAGTACGTAGCTCCACTGCACCTGTCTGGCATTATCCTGCCGCCAAACAAAGCGCTGAAAGCCTCGCCAAACCGCCATACCGACGATAAGCGCCAGCAGCAGTACGCCTCCAACGCCATGCCACAGCATCGTCTCCATTGCCCGCAAGCCCCAGGCACTTTTGACATCGGCAGAGGGCACTGCCAGCATGACTTCGTAAAAGCCTGCCGCGACGGTAAAAAACGTGACAATAGCTGCCGCAACGACGTTGTACCAACCTACATCAAAGAAGTTCGATCGCACCGCATTGATCGACAAAAACTTGAGAATCGACTTTTCTAACGGAAACAGCACACCTGCAATGTCAAAGGCGATCGCAATAATAAATAAACCCAGCGTGATATGCACTAAATTCGGGTGAATCGGAATGGTGTAAGGCAAGCCATTGGCACCCAGTTGATCGCTCAGTTGATTAATCAGTTCTGGATTCATCGCAGTGCTCCATCTCTGATAGCTTCTACCACAGGCACACTGTGTAGCCCATAGACCCAGACCAATTTGTCACCCAGATACACCTGGAAGACGACCAGCGCCGTCAGCAGCACACCTGCACCCAGAAACGCCGTGGGTAATTTTTGCGGATCGCGGGAGCGAATAATGAAGCGCCATGCCGTCACGGCAGCCAGAATTGCTGACAGTGACCAGCCTAACAGCGTATGAATGTTCATCGTCGATCGCGCCGCTGCGTACGGTTCTGCCAAGCCCGCTTCGACCTGCCCAAACAGCACGGCAATAAAAATAGAGAGTGTGGCAAAAAATAAATTCCACCAGCCCACTTCAAACAGGCGAGTGTTGCGGGTTACAGCGCCCAGCACGTCGCAGAAGACGGCGAACAGCACCATCGCAATGACGAAGTGAACGACGATCGGGTGGAGAGTGTCTGGATACGGCAGATTATGCTCATTCAGGGGCGGAAGATACTCAAACATACAGGTCTCCTTGGCGATCGAGGGCTAAATCACCAATTGTGATGGTCACAGTTCAACGTCTAAGCCAATGCTTACAAAGTCTCTCACAGACCTCTTGCACTTAATAGATATGGTAATCACATTCCACTCTCTAATGCAGAAGACGCAAAGAAGATCGTCAAAAAACAGCCCCGAAGCACTTGTGAGCTGGACTTAACCATTGAGATGTTTTGCAAGCAACACAAATTCTTTTTAGCTTCAGGATACGCTTACTGAAAGATTGCAGAACTTAGGAGAAAACAATGGGATTAGCTCCCGAAAGTTTGGTGAAAAGAGCAAGGCGGCGTGTGCGATCGTACACCGTTTTACCTCTGACCTACCGCCTGAAGCACGGAGAGTTGGGTAAGTACCTTGCCTACTCGTGCTATATACCTGGATGGGTGCAGGAAAACGAATCGGTAGCGCTTGCTCAAGCTGCCTACAACCTGCCACCAGACCCCGTGATTGTGGAGGTTGGCTCCTTTGTCGGTAAGTCTGCCGTTTTACTAGCAGGTGCGCGGAAATTGCAAGGTAGCGGACAGGTGCATTGTATCGACCCTTTTGATGCGTCGGGCGATGAGTTTTCGGTTCCGTTTTACATGCGTGTGGCAAAGCGTCGTAAGGTACCTCTTGATCAATGGTTTTCAGAGAATATGGCACGCGCTGGGCTGACCGCTTGGGTAAAAGCGCACAAAGCGACCGGGCAAGAAATGGGCAGAAACTGGTCTACGCCGATCGATCTGCTTTACCTGGATGGCGATCAGTCTCCAGCGGGTGCCCGTGAGACCTATGAATTGTTTGCTCCCCATTTGAAGCCAGGTGGCACGATCGTGCTACACAATACAGCAGAACGGGAGTATGACCCGGGGCACGATGGCTGCTACCGAATCTCCAAAGAGTCTATCCGGCATCCCGACTATACGGACATTTATCAGGTCGAGATGATGACGTTTGCCCGTAAAGTTTAGAGGATACCTTAAAAGTCCAGTGGGTTTGGCGACTGAAGTCGCAGCTACCAAAACAAAACCTGCCGATGCAGGTGGCAAAATCCGTGTTCCTCCTCAGTCCGTGTAGACGGGCTTGGTGCTTATAGTCGCGGTTTTAATCGCTGCGGTACGCTTTAAATAGGCTCTCAAAAGCCAGCCACAGCGATCGACCTTTCTCTGACGATTGATCGCTGTCAGCTACACGCACTGATGCTATAGCTTGATAGTCTTCTAATCAACAGCAACCACTGATCGCTGGTACGTGTTCGCTTTGGCAAGACAACCTGCCAGCGATCGCAGCATGTCAGCGGTAGTAGTGAAATCGACACAGGCATCTGTAATGCTTTGACCGTACACCAGGTCGCTTAAATCCTTGGGAAGTTTCTGATTCCCTGCCACCAGATGACTTTCAATCATCACCCCCATCAGATGGTGAGAGCCTGCTGTTACCTGGTCAGCAAGGTTTTGCAGCGCGATCGGCTGGTGTGTGTAGTCCTTACCTGCATTGTCGTGGCTACAATCGACCATCACTCGTGGATTTAACCCGTGCTCCGCTAATTCAGCAGCGGCTTTTTCAACGTGAATCGGGGCGTAGTTAGGACCGTGTTTGCCACCCCGCAGCACCAGATGCGTATCGGGTGTACCCGTGGTCGTGACGATGCTGGCTAAACCGTGAAAATTGATGCCCAAAAAGCGATGAGGTTGGCTAGCAGCCAGCATCGCGTTCACAGCAATACGAAACCCACCATCGGTACCGTTTTTGAAGCCCACAGGCATGGATAGCCCCGATGCCATTTCTCGGTGCGTTTGGCTTTCGGTCGTCCGGGCACCGATCGCGGTCCAGGAAATCACATCAGCGATGTATTGCGGAATAATTGGATCGAGCAGTTCGGTGGCAGCAGGAAGTCCCAAATGCGCAAGGTCTAACAACAGCCTGCGTGCCCGACGCAATCCTGTGTTGATATCAAAGCTTCCATCTAAGTGAGGATCGTTGATCAGCCCTTTCCAGCCGATCGTCGTGCGAGGTTTCTCAAAGTAGACCCGCATCACAATTTCGAGCTGATCCGCTAACTCTTCACGCAAAGCTGCCAGCCGTTCACCATAGGCGTAAGCTGCATCAACGTCGTGAATCGAGCAGGGTCCAACGATCACCAGCAATCGTCTGTCTTCGCTCCGCAGAATATTACGGATGCGATCGCGGGTTTCGGTCACTAAAACCGATGCTTTCTCAGTAATGGGCAATTCGCTGTGAATAAACGCTGGACTCAGCAGCGGACGCGTTTCAATAACGTGGAGATCGGAAGTCTTAGGCATGTGGGTGTCAAGAGTTCAGTGGAGAACCTTAGCAGTTGGTTATCAAGAATGATTGGCAGAAAGTATTAGTATCAGAAAATTCAAGGTGCTTACAGAAAATTCAAGGTGCTTACAGATGTTCCAAACTACTGACGGGTTGAATAGTGGCAGCAAACCCAAACCGCTTTGATAGTGCTAACACTACATAGCCCATTTTACAAAAGATCGTGCCTATCGACTGATCCAGAGTTGAGCAGTCAGCTTGGAGTACCGCGTACTCAAACCGTGTGCATTGGTCAAGTATGTGCCAATACTTGGCAAGTGGTCGTGTGGAGGCGATCACTGGTTGCCAATCTTCCTCTACACCCACTCCCTACTCCCTACTCCCTACTCCCCACCCCCGCAGAATGCAGTCGTCTAGGTCTTGACTCAATTATCGGCAAACTGGCTCAGCCTTAACTTTCGCCTCACATTCATTTGCAGCCAGCAACGTGCTCAGTTGATTGATGACATGGTTGCTTTCCTCCAGTGCTCGCGGTGCCTCTTGCCCAAACGCCCTATGAGCAGTTTCAAACTCAGCGATCAAAGCGGCTCGATCGCCTTGCGCCAGCAGTTTGGCTAGACGATCGGACGTTTCGACTAGCCGCTGAATTGCCTCACAGCGCTCATCGGATGCCAACAAAATATCGATATAAAGTGCGGCGCTTTGTGCCAACAGGCGACTCACCGTATTGATTTCAATGCGGTAGAGCGGACTGGCAAATTCCAGGCTGCGCTCAATATCAATGCCCTCTTCTGCCAGAAAAGCCCCTAGCGTCAAGTTGGCAAAGAAGCGAATCGCCTGCACTGCCACCATCATGCGATCGTGCTCTTCGGGTGTACTGCTAATAAGCTTGCCACCATCCGCTTCCATTAAATCCAGCAACCACTGACTCGCCGAGGGGTTACGTCCTGGGCAAATCACTACTTTCTGTCCTAAAAAGGAGCTGGCACCCGGACCAAACATGGGATGAAGACCCAAAACGGGACCCGTGTGGCATTCCATCATCGTTTGCACAACAGTAACCTTCGTACTGGCAATATCCGCCAGCGTCGTCGTTGGAGCAAGGTAAGGGGCAACCTTCCGAATCACTGCTACTGTCGCCTTGAGCGGTACACAAAGGAGCACCAAATCGGCATTACCGAGCAGACCATCGGCATCATCCCAACCGTCATACTCCAGCACGCTCACGTGATGACCAGCGGCAGACAGACGATCGACAAAAAAGCGCCCCATCAAGCCGCATCCACCAACGACAGTGATGCGACGCGGCTCAATGACCGGATGAAGTGATGATGCCTTGGCTAAGGCTGCCATGCAGCTAGTGACGATGCTGCTCCAGATATGGTCTGGAACACCAGCCTGTGCTAGTTGTGGCTGGTAACTGACTAGTTGCTTCTGCCTTGGAGTTGTCTCTAGCGTTGCTAGCAGTGAGAGTCGATCGCCCAGCAGTTTAATTAACGTTTGATCCAGTTGTTGAAGCTTTTCAGGGGTGTTCATCGTCACTACCAAGTGGGGAGAATCGTTGTATGCACTCACAGCAGCCTGGTTCGTTCAGAGATTGCCTCGTGCTGCCTGTTCACGCTCCAGCGCCACAAAGAGCGATTTGAAATTACCCGCGCCAAAACCGCGTGAACCGTGTCGTTCAATAATTTCAAAAAACAGCGTCGGTCGATCGCCCACTGGTTTTGTAAACAGTTGCAAGAGATAACCATCGTCATCGCGATCGACCAAAATCCCTAGCTCCGCCAGTTGTTTCACTGGAATCTCCAGCTCACTTACCCAGTCTTCCAGGTTGTCATAATAGGTCTTGGGAATAGGCAGAAATTCAACGCCAGCCTGCTTTAACTGAATCACCGTTTGGACAATATCATCGGTTGTCAGCCCAAGATGCTGAATGCCCGGTCCATAATGAAAATCTAAATATTCCTGAATTTGAGATTTACGTCGTCCTGGTGCTGGCTCATTGATATTGATAATTGTTTTGCTACCGTTTTCCAGCACTTTTGACATTAGAGCTGAATATTCGGTTGAAATCGCGTGATCATCAAAATGCATCCGCACATCAAAGCCCATCGCTTTCACAAAATAGTTCACCCAACGATCCATTGCGCCGTATTCAACATTGCCAACAATGTGATCAACACGTGTTAACCCAACTCCATTGGTGGGCGTTGATGATCGAGCGACAAAACCCGGTGCAAAATTATCAAGATAGTCGCTGCGATCGATAAATTTAACTAAGACATCCCCAAACGCACGAATGGCAGCATAGCGTAAGACACCATATTCGTCTTCGTGGTCAGTGGGCGGAATGGCTCCGATCGCGCCACGAGCCACTGCTTGCTTGTAGGCACTAGTTACATCTGAGACTTGTAAAGCAATGACAGCAACGGTATCTCCGTGCTTCAAAACGCTCTGCGCGATCGCGTACTCTGCACTCAACGCTGAGCTTAAGACAAAGCGAATATCTCCCTGTTCCAGGAGATAAGATGTCACTTTACGATCGCCTGTCTCCAACCCTCGATAAGCAGTGGTTGTAAAGCCAAAACACTTAGAGTAAACAAGCGCTGCTTGCTTAGCATTGCCAACATAAAACTCCAGATGATCAAGCCCTTTAATTGGATAATTATCGTTCATAGTAGTTCTTTCTGCGATGATAGAAAAAGCCTTTAAGTCAACCAAGCCTCAGGACTCATTTCGAGTTTTATCGACTTGATTGCATCACTCTATTTGCTCCCTCAAGGAAGCGCCTAGTGTAACTACTCAGTCTTCATCAAAAAGTAAGGCTTTGTGAAGATTGACTAAAACCCATGTTTGACAGCAGTTTGGGCTTATTTGCAAAGAGACATAAAGTTTGGTGTCCTCAATTTGGGACAGTTTCGACCGAGAATTTACAGAAAGTTTAAATCCAATCACCTCAGTATTATTACTGACAAGTCAGCAGAAGCTGTATGGTGTCTGCGATCGCCGCTGCGCTTCGTTTTACTTCCTGATCACACAACCAGCAACTTGTATTGTCCTGATGAACTTTCTGAAGAACAGTGGCTGCTGCAAATAAAGTCATGTTAGCTTCCATGAATTGTGATTGATCCCCCCAATATCATCTACCCAGCTACGCTTGGAAAGCTGTTGCTGTGATAGCTGTCTATTTCTTACTAAGCTTTAAACGCTGATGTCAGCTATTAGCTAAGGGTGCTTTTTGCCGCGATCGAGCATTGATGTGAACGCTTAAGGTCTAACAATGTTGCCGATTGCCAGAGCTTCATACATCGCTTATCAATTTTAGGGAATTTTAATAGTTTGAATGACAATGCTCCACTGATTCAGGGCTAAGTCTAAAACTTGCAATTGTTGGAAATTAAGCACAATTCTTCATTCGTGTGAGCACGTTTGAACAGCTTGCTGTGTACATTTAGGAGTCTTATTATGGTTGCCACTAACGAAAGATCGGTTTCTTTAACTGAAAATTTAGTAATCAAGCCTGAACCAACCTCAGTACCGATAGATTTACTAACGGTAAGCGCGCCAACGCAACCATCAATTCTTATTCAAGACGACGATCGCCAAACTGTTCCTCAGCAAAAAATTGTTTTAGAAAAAACGGATGACCGCGACCACTCGGTGGTACAGTTGCCCAGCGATTTTCTCAAAACGCCTACAACAACCTATCAACCCAAATATTGTGCGCTCACTTTACCTGATCAATTGATTAAGGCTTTGCAAGCGCAGGCGCAACACGATGATATTGATGAGCGATCGTTCTTACTGGCAGCATTCAATGCCCTACTGTACCGCTACACACAGCAGGAAACGATTGATCTGGAATTAACACTTCCCATTAAGAAAACTAACGGCACTGACACAGTAGAAATTTGCTCGCAGCTCCATAGTGAATTAAGTGTTCATGCACTCATTGGGCAAATCTCGACGACACTCAATGACGTTCAATATTCACTCAACACGCCGTCACTTCAAGCTCAACCTGATGCACCATTCAACGCCCGTAGATCATTACCAATTGCGGTTACGTTCGTTGAAGATTTTTTCCGCATCGAAGGTAAAGAACAGCTAGTGTCAGAGTTTCAGCCGCAAACGTCTGTAGCGTCTGATTACCCTGATTTACATTTGATTATTCTTCAGCAAGAAAACAGCGTTTCAGGACTGTTGCAGTACAACGCCAGCCTCTTTCAAGCAGAGACAATCCAGCGGTTAGCTGGGCACCTTCAACTGTTGCTGCAAGGCATGGTGGACGATCGGGATAGCTCGATCGCGCAACTGCCGCTGTTGACGCAAGCAGAAAGGCAACAATTAGCGGGATGGCAAAGTACCACCGTTTCGCATCCTCAAACGCCAATTCATCAATATATTGAGGCTCACGCCATTCAACAACCGGAGGCGATCGCGCTAAGGTTCAAAAACCAGCAGTTGACGTATGCAGAACTCAATCAGCGTGCCAACCAACTGGCTCATTACCTCACTCAAATTGGCGTTGGTGCCGAGGTGCGAGTGGCGGTTTGTGTGGAACCGTCATTAGACGTTGCGGTGAGTTTACTTGGCGTTTTCAAAGCAGGTGGTGTGTATGTGCCGCTTGATGCAACCTATCCGACTGAGCGGTTAGCTGCCATTCTAGAAGAAACTCAGCCCAAAGTGCTGCTGACTCAAGCGCATCTCTTACCGCAATTACCAGCACTGGCAGAACACAGCCTTTGTCTTGATCGAGATTGGGCAACATTGCATCCGTTTCCAACTCATAACCCCGCCAGCGAAATCAACCTCAACCAAACATCTCATTTGATTTATACCTCTGGTACAACAGGTCAGCCGAAAGGCGTTGCTACCAGTTATGGCAATTTGGTGCAATACATTTTGGTGGCACAAGAACGCTTCGGCTTTGATCAGCATGACGTGATGCCTGCGATCGCTCGCTTTACCTTCAGCATCACTATGTTTGAACTGTTATCACCATTGGTTGCAGGTGGCACACTCGTCTTGCTGGAACGAGAACATATTTTGGATTTCAAGCGTCTGACGCAAACGCTGGCGCAGCTAACCGTTATCCATACATCGCCGAGTTTGTTGCAAAAACTTCTGGCTTATATTCAAGACAATCATTTAGACCTCAAGCTGTTCCAACACCTCAAGCACGTTTCTACAGGAGGCGATATGGTGCCTGCCGCTTTGCTAGACACGATGAAAAGGGTGTTTCAGCAGGCAGAAATTTATGTGATTTACGGCTGTAGTGAAGTCAGTTGTATGGGCTGCACCTATCCCGTTACTAGAGATCAGCAGGTCACTAAAAGTCGGGTTGGCAAGCCGTTTCCAAATGTTGTTGTGCGTCTGTACGATGCCCATCAAAAGCAGGTACCGATCGGTATTCCCGGTGAGATTTATATTGGTGGGGCAGGCGTAACAAAGGGGTATTTACAGCGAGAAGCTTTAACCCAGGAGAAGTTTGTCACGATCGAAGGGCAACGGTTTTACCGCACGGGTGATTTGGGTCGGCTTGATGCTGATGGCAACCTGGAAATGCTGGGTCGCACTGATTTTCAGGTTAAACTGCGCGGCATTCGTATTGAGTTAGGCGAGATTGAAGCCACGCTGCGCCAGGTGCCAGGTGTGCGCGAAGGCATTGTCACGGCACGCGAACTGTGGAACGGAGAAAGAGGTCTTGTTGCTTATGTGGTGCTGGATCACGATCAGCCATTGGTTGAAGAAATTCGCCGCTTCCTGCAAACAAAACTACCGGATTACATGATTCCGGCTGCCTTTGTGGTGCTAGAGGCAATGCCTGTCAACATCAATCAAAAGGTCGATCGGTGTGCGTTACCAGCACCAGATTTTGTCGGGACTGGATTGGATAATGCTTCTTATATCGCACCCAGAAACCCTCTAGAGACCCTGCTGAGTGACATTTGGGCAAAAACGCTTGGCTTGGAACAGATCGGCATTCAGGATGACTTTTTTGCGCTGGGCGGACACTCACTGCTAGCCGCTCAGATGATTGCTCGGTTGCAGTCCGCCGCAAGCCTGGAGCTTTCGATTAGCCGCTTGTTTGAATTTCCAACGATCGCGGCTTTGGCAGAGCACCTTGCGCCAGACGGACAGATCGATAGTACTGCCTGCGCCGTCGTAGATCCAATCGTCCCTACATCACGGGAAACCGATCTACCCCTCTCTAGCTCCCAAGAGCAGCTATGGTTTCTGAGCCAATTGGAAGGCGGAGGCGTTGCTTACAATATTCCTTCTGCCTTCAAGCTAGTAGGGGCACTACATCTAACTGCACTGGAACAGGCTCTTACGGAAATCCTACAGCGTCACGAATCCCTGCGGACAACCTTCCCGATCGTGAATGCGGCTCCCGTCCAGCGAATTTTGCCACCACAGCCCTTTCCTTTACCAGTGGTAGACTTACAAACCCTGCCAGAGTCAGAACAGATGGTAGCGGTTGACCGCCTGATTCGTGAGGATGCACAATGCCCCTTCCGGTTGGCAGACGATGTACCACTACGGGGTAAGTTGCTGCGCTTGAGCGAAACAGCTTATATCTTGTTGCTGACGATGCATCATATTGCCTCTGATGGTTGGTCACTCGCGGTTTTTCGGAGAGAACTTGCCGCACTCTACACGTCCTTTTCACAGGGACTGGCATCCCCTCTGGAAGCACTGCCCATTCAGTATGCTGACTTTGCAGATTGGCAACGGCAATGGCTACAGGGAGATTCTCTGAGTCAGCAAGTAGTCTACTGGCAGCAGCAGCTAGCGGGGGCTCCGACGCTCTTGGAGTTACCCACCGATCGCTCTCGCCCACCCATGCAATCCTTCCGAGGTGGCACAGAATCGTTTGTTCTGGATGCAAAACTGACTCACCAGCTCAAAACGCTCAGCCAGCGTAGTGGAGCAACTCTGTTCATGACTCTGCTGTCAGCCTTTGCAGTTCTACTGTCGCGCTACAGCGGACAGCATGACATGGTAATCGGGACTCCAATCGCAAATCGCAAGCGGAGTGAAATTGAGCCGTTGATTGGTTTCTTTATTAACTTGCTGTCTCTGCGCGTTAATTTGACAGGCAACCCAGGTTTCCTGGAGCTACTCAAGCGCGTGCGTCAGGTCTCTCTGGATGCCTATGCTCATCAGGACGTGCCTTTTGAGCAGGTTGTAGAGGTCTTGCAGCCAGAACGGAATCTGAGCTACAGCCCCCTGTTTCAAGTGCTGTTGATCTTGCAGAACACCCCAGCAGAGCCATTAGACTTACCGGATTTAACACTGACTCCGCTCAAAGTCGATAGCGGTGTTTCTAAGTACGATCTCACTCTGATGCTGGAAGAGACTGAAGCAGGCTTAGTGGCGGAGTTTGAGTACAACGGTGATTTGTTTGATGCGACGACGATCGACCGCATGATTGGTCACTTCAAAGTGTTGCTACAGGCGATCGTGACCCATCCAGAACAGCCCATTGCTGCCCTACCACTGCTGACCGAACCAGAGCGCGATCAACTCTTGACAACATGGAATCATACGCCTTTAGCGTATCCTCAAGCGCAGTGCATTCATCAGTTGTTTGAGGCACAGGTGGAACAAACTCCTGAGGCGATCGCTGTCGTCTTCGAGCAGCAGTCTCTGACGTACCGAGAACTGAACTGTCGGGCAAATCAGCTAGCTCACTATCTGCAAGCGCTAGGCGTGGGACCGGATGCGCTAGTTGGTATCTGTGTCGAACGCTCCCTTGAGATGGTTGTGGGCTTACTCGGTATTCTCAAAGCGGGTGGCTCGTACGTGCCGCTTGATCCTGCTTATCCCAAAGATCGTCTGACCTTCATGCTCGAGGATTCACAGTTGCCCTTACTCCTCACGCAACAAACGCTCTGTGATCAGTTCTCGGAGCAACCTGTACAGGTCATTTGCCTCGATACCGATTGGGAGGCGATCGCGCCACATGGCACTGATAATCCAAACAGCACCGTCGCTCCTGAACATCTGGCTTACACAATTTATACATCAGGCTCCACTGGTAAACCGAAAGGGGTACAAATTCCCCATAGCGCAGCCGTTAACTTCCTAAACTCAATGCGCCAGCAGCCAGGGCTGACAGAACACGACATCCTGCTGGCAGTGACGACCATTTCGTTCGATATTGCTGTTTTAGAGCTGTACTTGCCACTGATGGTGGGCGCTCGTATCGTCCTGGTCAAGCGTGAGGATGCTGCTGATGCCGCTCAGTTGACCAAGCTGTTGGCATCCTCAAACGCAACGTTCATGCAAGCGACTCCAGCAACCTGGCAGATGCTGATTGCTCACGGTTGGCTGGGCGATCGACGACTCAAAATGCTCTGTGGCGGAGAGGCAATGCCCCGTGAAATGGCTAATCAACTATTGGCACGCGGCGGCTCGCTTTGGAATATGTATGGTCCCACAGAAACGACCGTCTGGTCATCGGTTTCTCAGGTCGAACCCGGCAGTGGTTCGGTGCCAGTGGGAGGACCGATTGCTAATACCCAAATCTATGTGCTAGAAGCCCCAACTGATACTCAACAAGGTTCAATGAGACCCGTTCCCATTGGCATACCAGGGGAGGTGCATATCGGTGGCGATGGTTTGGCTCGTGGCTACCTCAATCGCCCCGAACTGACTCAAGAGCGGTTTGTTGCTGATCCGTTTAGCGCCAAACCTGGAGCACGCCTTTACAAAACTGGCGACCTGGCACGCTATCGACCCGATGGTACCCTCGAATTTCTGGGGCGGCTTGATCATCAAGTCAAACTGCGCGGCTTCCGCATTGAATTGGGAGAAATAGAAGCGATCCTCAACCACCACTCTGCGGTCAAACAGGCTGTGGTCGTGGTGCGAGAAGATACCCCAGGCGATCAACGTCTGGTTGCCTATTTAACAACTCAGAGCAAGGTTGTGCCTACAGCACTAGAACTACGCCACTTCCTCAAGGAACAACTGCCAGGGTATATGGTGCCTGCCACCTTTAGTACTCTAGAGGCACTACCGCTGACACCGAATGGTAAGGTCGATCGCCGTGCTTTACCAGTTCCAGCCATGTCCACTGAGGAACAGGATTGCCGCACCTGTGTTGCTCCTAGAGATGAGGTTGAACGTCAGTTGATTGAAGTTTGGCAGGACGTGTTGAACATCAAACCGATCAGCATTAAAGATAACTTCTTTGATCTCGGTGGGCACTCCCTGTCAGCCGTTCGCGTCTGTGCTCAGGTTGAGAAAGTGTTTGGCAAAAGCCTTCCCATCACAACGCTGCTGCAATCTCCTACTGTTGAAGAGATTGCCACCATTCTTCGCAAGACCGAAACAGAGGAAACAGAGGAAAGCGTCGGTGATTTGGTACCTCTACGAGCTGGGGGCAGCAAACCACCTCTGTTTTGCATCTACGGTATTTTGCTCTATCGGGATTTGGTGGATCAGCTCGACGTGGATCAACCTGTCTATGGTGTTTACTTGCAGGAAGAAGTAGATCTCCTGAAACCAGACAACATTGACGAGCGAGCTGCCATCTTTTCCAGTGTTCCTGCGATCGCCGCCCGTTATCTGCAAGTTATTCGCACACTTCAGCCGCATGGTCCTTACTATCTAGCAGGAGAGTGTTTTGGCGGTATCGTTGCTTTTGAGATGGCTCACCAGTTGACGGCATTAGGAGAAGAGGTTGCCTTGGTCGGCTTGTTAGATGCTTGGGCTCCTAATAGTCAGATAGCACTCTCACTGCTCCAACGGCTCACCCTACACGGTCAATTGTTACTTAGACTCGGACTCCCTTATGCTTTGGAGTTACTGCAACAAAATCTGGAGGAGTTAAAGCTTCAGGTTAAGGCTCGCCTCTACAAACTCCGTGAGCAGCTACCGTTCGCAGGAAAGGTACCAGAGATGTTGTCTGAATCAATGCAACGATCCATCAGCGGTGAAATGCGCCAGCAAGCGATACAGTCGTATGTTCCTAAGCCGTATGCAGGTCGAATGGTATTGTTTCGAGCTACAGAGCGAGATGTGTTTGAAAAAGACGATCGCGATATGGGCTGGACCTCTCTCGCCGCTGGAGGCTTGCAGCTTTTCGACGTACCCGGCGATCACCTTGGTATTCTCAAAGCTCCTAATGTCCAAGTGTTGGCAAATCAACTACGGTCGTTTTTGGGCTAATGACGCGCCGATGGTTAATTGATGCATCACTAGCCCAAAGATGAGCGAGAGCAACAAGTGATACTTAAACAGGCTCTTTTTTGTGAGTTAAAGAGCAAACGTGTTGTGTCGGATCTTCTGCTTAAGTTTGAGCGATCGAAAACTACTCCAGCGACTTGCCTGTCTTGCTGAGCAATTTACCAAACTTCTGAATCGGACCTTTGAGACCCCGGTGAGCTTCTGAAGCTGCTTCAGTAGTTTGTTCGCCGATTTTGGTCAGCGCTTCAGCAATGTCAGATGCACTTGCATTTTTGCGCTTGAGGGTTTGCTTCAGTTCCTTCAACCCGTTGGAAATTTCTTTCAAACTCTCGTTGTCGGATTTGTGCAACAGACTGTACCAATGATCGATCGCGCCAATGGCAGTATCAGTATCAACCTTAGTCAAATCACCTTCTAGCGTTTCGCTTAAGGACTCAATTTGCTCGGCTGCTTCCTTGTCTTCTGCCTTACCGAGTGCTTGCCCTGCTTTAGATAACTGCTTGCCCAACTTCTGGAGAGGCGTTTTCACGCCTTTATCAGCATCAGAGGCAAGGTCGCTGGTTTGATCGCCAATGTGGGAAAGCACTTCGCCGAGATCGTGACCAGTCGCTTTGCCGCCCTTTAAAAGTTGCTTGAGTTCTTTCAAGCCATTGGCAAGTTCCTTAATCTCTGGCTCTTTTGACTTTTGCAATGTACTGTGCCATTCGTCGATCGCGCCTAGAGCAGCATCGGTATCGATCGCGGTCAAATCGCCGTCTAGTGTTTCCAGTAAAGAGTCCAATGCTTGAGTATCAGTGCTGGCATCCTTATCAGCGGCAACCGCTTTAGACGCAGCATCGCTTTGCTTGTGTTTTTGCTCATCTTCTTGAGAAGCAGTTTGCTTACTTTTAGAGTCTTGCTTACTAGCCATAATGTTGATTGGGTGACAAACAAACGATGTACACGCGTCAGTCTATAAAGCGCATGGCACAGTTTCCTCACACTAAAGACCAATGTCTGCGCTTAGTGCAGTGTGCTGAGATGATTCGATCGAAAGAGGTCTCATTCTGTTTTTCAACCTATGTGTTGCTGATGAATTTGCAACGACAGCGTTGGTGTGTTAGGTCGATGCTCACCACAGCCGTCCCAAATCAGTTGTGAGCGGGACTGAATCATTGAGCGGTCAGCCAGCCTTTCTCTAATTGCTGACCGCTGACTGCTAAGAGCTGATAGCCATATTGCTTCTCACAATTCGTTGAGGATTGCTACAGGCAAGACTTGTGAATAGTTGCGCTAACACATATGGTTTGTCGATAGCGTCTGTCGCACTGTTGATGCGTGGTTCCTTTGCAGCTCTTACAGTATCAGTATTGAAATGCAAAGCGCTTAGAGCCATGTCGCAAGAACCACGCTTGGATGAACAAGTTATTTCACAGGCGGCTCTAGCAGGCTTGTCTACTCAGCTAGAGTCAGCAGAAGATATCCAGGTTGACGTGCGCACAGATGTTTTGAAAGCCACTCAGGGCAAGGCAGATTCGGTATCGGTGAGCGGTCAAGGTGTGGTTGTACAGGATGTGCGAGTGCAGGCAGTGACGGTACAGACCGATCGCCTTTCGTTCAATCCATTGAGCATTTTGCTGGGGCAGTTAAAGCTAGACCAGCCACTAGAGGCAACGGCTCAGGTTTTCTTAACTGAAGCAGATTTAAATCGGGCAATGCAGGCAGAGGCAGTCACCAGCAGGCTGCATGCGTTAGAACTGAACGTTGAAGGAGAGTCCGTCACTGTGGAGCTTGTGCATCCCTTAGCAGTAAAGCTACCTGCTGACGGCAAAATTGCGCTTGACGGTACTGCCCTGCTGCGCGGACGGGAAGCCGTTCGACAGGTTCGGTTTGCAGTGGTAATTATTCCTCGTACGGATGAACAGCCTGTGCGACTGGAATCGTTTGTTTGTGACCCAGGAGACGCGATCTCGATCGAGTTTGCGATCGCTATTCTGCAAAAGTTTAAAGCATTATTGGAGCTACCGTATGTAGCGATCGAAGGTATGGCAATTCAAGTGAAGCGTTTGAGGATTGAATCGGGCAAACTGATGATTGAAACGGAAGCGCATGTTCCCCAAATTCCTTCGCTGTAACAGTGCCATCTTTCAATACAAACGAACTGATTGCAGAGAAAGGTGCAAATGGAAGACACCACGCTTTATTTATGTCTTTCTGAGATCGCTTTGAACGTTCTTATTGGCTCATTTTCTCAGCGTTGACGAGGCATTGCGGCGGCGTAGAATTTCAACCAGGGTTAAAAAGGCAGTGGGTATCGGTGCAACGGCAACGATCGTGGTTCCCGATACAGGATGTTCTAACTGCAATCGCCATGCATGAAGCGCCTGCCCCGCCAGTTTGACCCCAACGGCTCGTCCTGCACCATAGACCGGATCGCCGACGATCGGATGTCCCATCCTGGCACTATGAACCCGAATTTGATGGGTACGTCCGGTTTCTAAGGCAAACTGCATCAGCGTATAGTTTCCCATGCGCTCTTTGACTTGCCAATGGGTTACAGCACGGCGACCCCCTTTTTCTTCGGGGATAATTGCCATCTTTTTGCGATCGAGCAAATGACGACCGATCGGCAGGTCGATCGTGCCACTCTCAGCAGCAGGCGCACCGTAAATCACCGCTAGATAATCGCGTCGCGCTGTTTTTGCTTTCAGTTGTGCCTGTAAGTGCTGGTGTGCCTGATCGGTTTTGGCAACGGCGATCGCGCCACTGGTATTTTTATCGAGCCGATGCACAATACCTGGACGCTGGACACCGCCAATGCCCGCCAAGCGATCGCAGTGTGCCAGCAGCGCATTGACCAGTGTGCCCCCTTCATGACCTGGAGCCGGATGCACGACTAATCCCACTGGTTTGTTGAGAATCAGCAAATGTTCGTCTTCGTAAAGAATATCGAGCGGAATATCTTCTGCCTGAAGGTCAAGCGGCTGGGCATCGGGAACGGTGAGGTGAACGCGATCGCCCGTCTGCACCATCGCTTTTTTGGACGTACACACCGCTCCATTCACCTCTACCTGCCCTTGTTCAATCAGCTTCTGGGCACGCGATCGCGAGACTTCAGGCAGTGCTTCAGAAAGGTAGCGATCGAGGCGTTGATGTGCCTTCTCTTCGGGCGAATCGCCCAAGGCTTTAATCTGTAGTGCAATGTGTGAGGACAATTTCTAACCCTTGCTCAAGAAACTCAACGATGTCGTCTGCGCGTTCAAGCAGTACAACTATCCAACCCGTTTGAAAACTGGTGATAACGGTTGTTACTTAACCCTAATGTATCCTACAGCAAACCCAAAACTGTCCATGTTAGACTTCGATCGACATGACGTACCTAAGCCAGGTGATTGTGATGACAGCGAAACATCCCGAAACGTCTGCTCCCAGTCCGCAGCTTTACGATCGCGATTTCTATCTCTGGCTTCAGGAAACCGCCCGATTATTGCGAGACGGCGAGTTTCAAAAGCTTGACATCGAAAATCTGGTGGAAGAAATTGAGAGCATGGGTAGGAGTGAAAAACGGTCAGTTAAAAGCAATCTTGAGATTGTTTTAATACACTTGCTGAAGTACAAATATCAGCCAGAGCGACGCTCCAACAGTTGGCGGTTAACGCTCTTTGAGCATCGCGATCGCCTGGAAGCAGAGTTTCTCGACAGCCCAAGCTTGCGCCCTTACTTTGCGACTGGGTTTGAGGACTGCTACCGAAGCGCTCGGAAAAAAGCGTCCATTGAAACTGGCTTACCGATCGCAACCTTTCCCCCAGACTCGCCTTTTACACCCGAACAGGCGCTCAATGAGGATTATTTGCCAGAATAGGGTTCAGCTTGTGCGATCGCTACAGGGCGGTAGTCAGAAAGAATCTCGTGGAGGTTGACGACTGAGCCGATGACCGCGATCGCGGGTGCCTCAAACTTTGCCATTTCAACCTGTTGGACAATGGTTTCTAGAGTGCCGATGAGTTCTTCCTGTTCGGGTCTTGTGCCCCAACGTACCAGCGCGACGGGTGTATTGGGAGCCAATCCTGCAAACTGAAGTTGTTCTGTGATGTAGGGCAAATTGTGGATGCCCATGTAAACGACGATCGTTTCTGAACCATGCGCGATCGCCTGCCAGTTAACGGCTGGACGATACTTCCCCGCACCCTCATGCCCTGTGACAAAGGTTACTGATGAACTGTAGGCACGGTGCGTCAGCGGAATGCCCGCATAGGCAGTCGCCGCAATACCTGACGTAATTCCTGGCACCACTTCAACTGCAATGCCCGCCTTCACCAGATCTTCCATCTCCTCGCCACCGCGACCAAAGATGAAGGGATCGCCACCCTTTAGCCGCACGACGATCGCGGCTGCTTGCGCCTTCTCCATCAGCAGTTGCGTAATATCCGTCTGTAAGAGCGAGTGCGCTCCCCGACGTTTGCCAGCATTGATTTGCTCTGCTTGTGGATTAATCATTGCCAGCACAGGCGGACTCACCAATGCATCGTAAACCACGACATCCGCGCATTCCAGCAAGGTCTTGCCCTTCAGCGTCATCAAACCTGGGTCACCGGGACCCGCGCCGACTAAGTAGACTTTGCCTGAGTGGTGCATGGGAAAGAAGGAGAGGAGTGAGGAGTGAGGGGAAGTAGGGATGGGGCAAGGGGAAGCGGAGGAGGCAGGGGAAGCAAAGAAGGGAAGCGGAAGATGGGGAACCGAGGCGGCAAGAGAAAAGGCTTAAGTTGTGTTCTTCTTGAGTCAAACCGAAGGAGCTTTGATTTTTGCATTGCTCCCTCTGCCTCCCCTGCTCCCTCTGCCTCCCCTGCTCCCTCTGCCTCCCCTGCTCCCTCTGCCTCCCCT
>NZ_JCACKI010000022.1:12176-75051 GCF_059505325.1 Tildeniella sp. | reverse complement strand
CGGTCAGCGGTCAGCGGTCAGCGGTCAGCGGTCAGCGGTCAGCGGTCAGCGGTCAAGAGTCTCAGTAGTTAGTAGTCAGGAATGGCTTATCACCAACCACTGGTTCAACTCAAACTCTTTTTAGCTTTTAGCCTTTATCCCTTAGCCTTCACTCCTAACCCCATGTCCCAAGCATCCCCTTCTGCATCGTCTAACGCTCCGCCTAGCGATCGCACAGAATTGCCCAAATGGCTGGAGCCACTGCTGCTTCTGGGTCCGACAGGAGTTTGGCTAGGCTTGCTGCTGGTCATTCCTACCTTGCTGATTCTAGAGCTAAGTCTGGTGCCTGGAATTCGACCGGGACAGGTAGTAAATCCTTCAGGGTTGAGCAACTATGCACTAATCTTCCAGCCGATTTATTTGCAAGTGCTGGGGCGATCGCTGTTCTTTGCTCTGGGCACGACGATTATTTGCCTGCTGCTGGGGTTTCCGGTGGCGTACTGGATTGCCGTCATGGTGCCGAAGCGCTGGCAAAATCTACTGGTCGTCGGCTTTGTTTTACCCCTGTGGACATCCTCACTGCTGCGCTCCTATGCCTGGATCACCATTCTGCGACCAACGGGCGTACTCAATTCGTTGCTCAACGGTTTGGGTTTGCCATCGCTTGACATCCTCAACCGGAGTCCCGCCGTGCTGGTGGGCATGAGCTATAGCCTATTGCCTTATATGGTGCTAATTCTCTACGCCTCGTTAGAAAAGCTCGATCGCCAACTGCTAGAAGCGGCTGCCGATCTGGGCGCACCACCGTCACAAGTGTTTTGGCGAGTCACGGTGCCACAAACTTTACCGGGCATTACCGCTGGTGCGCTGCTGGTATTCATTACTGGGTTGGGCGACTTTATTGACCCAGAACTCTTAGGCGGTGCATCAAGTATGACGGCGGCTCGTCTGATCTACAATCAATTTCTCGGTGCTACTCAAAATTGGGGCTTTGGTTCAGCCCTCAGCAGTTTGTTGATTTTGGCAGTCAGCGTGGCGATCGCGCTTCTGTTGAAATACGGCGATCGTAGCGCGACCAATGTTTAAGGTGTAGTTAGACTCAATTCAAATCTAGTACCCCTCACTCCTCACCCCTCACTCCTTACCCCTCATGCCCAAAGCCAAAGCTCCTCTCTCCTGGCAGGCAGTCTTCTCACTGCTAATGTTTGGCTTTATGTACCTGCCCATTCTGGTACTGACGGTTTACAGCTTTAACCGATCGCCGTATAGCGCTGGCTGGCAAGGTTTTACGCTGGAGTGGTATGGCAAATTCTTCAACGACAGCCGCATTCTCTCAGCACTGGCAGATAGCCTGAGTGTGGCGTTTTTTGCAGTTGGTATTGCGGCAATTATTGGCACGCTGATGGCAGTGGGGTTAGCACGCTACAACTTTCCAGGCAGGAGTCTATATCGAGGCGTGTCTTACTTACCGCTGATTATTCCAGACATTGCGATCGCCGTTTCGACGCTAGTCTTTCTCGCAGCCGTCGCGATCCCGTTTAGTGGCGGCATGATTCAACTGAGCTTATGGACTGTTGTGGCGGCACACGTTGTCTTTTGCCTATCCTATGTTGCGTTGGTGGTTTCCACCCGTCTCACAAACCTGAACCCGCATCTAGAAGAAGCCGCACTGGATTTAGGTGCGACCCCAGGACAGGCGTTTGTGCAAGTGCTTTTACCAGAGTTGATGCCTGCGATCGTCTCTGGTTGCCTGTTGGCGTTTGTGCTCAGTATGGATGACTTTCTCATTGCCAGTTTTACGGCGGGTGGTGGCACCAACACGCTGCCGATGGAAATCTTCAGCCGCATTCGTACAGGGGTCAAACCGGACATCAACGCACTTAGCGTGGTGCTGATCCTGACATCCGGTCTGATTTTTTTTGCGGCGGAATTCGTCCGCTATCGTAGCGAACGAGAGCGGCTTGGTTAAGTACTGCCTACGAGAAAACTGACCTACTTAAAGCGTTGCTTGCGCTTGGCGATCGCTTTGCGCTTACGCTTTTCGATCGGGGTCTCAAACTGGCGCAGTCGTTTGATATCTGCGAAGATGCCTGCTTTAGACACCTGGCGCTTGAAGCGGCGCAAAGCCGACTCAATGCCCTCGTTCTCACCTAAAACTACCTGAGTCATGCAATCCTCTGAGCCTTAGCTCGATAAAAGACCCCAACGATATTCCGAGTAAAAGAGCCTCGCTGGAGCGAACGTATGATCTGGAAAATGTACGCTAATTGTCTGAGTAGCCGCCGCCTCTGCTGCTGGAATAGCCTCTGCTGCCCATGCCACCGCCAGAGGGTTTGCGGTCTTCGCGGGGACGCGCTTTGTTGACTTTGAGGTCGCGCCCCATCCATTCTGCACCATCTAGTGCCTCGATCGCGGCAGTCTCTTCAGCGTCGGTTGCCATCTCGACAAAACCAAAACCACGAGGACGACCGGTTTCGCGATCGGTGGGCAGTTGAACACGCTTGACCGTGCCATACTCTGCAAAAATGCTGCTGAGATCCTCTTGTGTAACGGCGTAGGAAAGGTTGCCTACATAGATTGACATGGAATATCTCCGGAGAGTAATTAAGTGTGGAGGTTTAAATCCGGAGAGAAGCCTGCTGAAACCAAGAACAAACACCGCAACCGAATCAAACTCTGGAACCTAGATTAACACAGGATCAAGATCTGCAACCGCTACTTACCATACTGTGAAGGAATCTCGCGTCCTTAGCGTAGGGAAATATCGACACTGCCTTGCTCATCCTTGACCTTCACTTGCGCCGATCGCGATTGTGCTTGGGCACCCGTTACTTTGCACTCAAACGTGTCTCCCGGTTGAGCCACACGAAGTCTACCGCCACAATTGGCTGTAACGTCGGGTCCACCTTTCTCGCGGATGCGACTCTGAATAAACTGCTCTAGCTTTGACAGGACGAGCAGGCTTTTGGTATTCCACTGAAACTGCCCGTCTGGATTAGTCAGCTCTACGCCGATCGCAAAGGATTGCCCCTCAGACATTGCCTGACAGTTAAAACGATTTCCCGCCTTGACATCAAACTGCGCGGGACAATCAACCGAATCCAGTGGCACTTTAGTCGTGGCTGTAAACGCCCTGCTTAAGCGGTTTTCCAGGTCTTTCGTTGCTTGCGACTTGCTGGTGGCTTCAGGGCTAGGGGTGAGCGTTGGTGTGATTGACGGGGTGGGTGAAGCGTTCCCATTGCCCGTTGTTTGCGGCTGATTGGTGCAGCTTGCTAGAAGAACGACTGCAGAAAGCACGACTGACAGATGCAGCCACTGCTGCCTGCTGCTAACGCGAAGGGATGTCGATCGCGATCCCGTTTCCAAACTGTAAGGCTGACTCATGACTACGCTCTCTGCTGCACTGCCTATCGTAGCGCTTTTTGATGAGCGGTCAGCGGTCAGCTATCAGCGGTCAGCGGTCAGCGGTCAGCGGTCAGCTATCAGCGGTCAGCTATCAGCTATCAGCTTTAAATCATGGGCTGGCTGCTGATGGCTAAGCACTTTATTCCGTGTAAGACAACACTTCTTGCTCAGCTTCAAAGATGTAGTCGTAGTCAAAAACCAGTGATTGGGAATGCCGGATAATCGAGAAGCCAAAATTGGTTGTGATTTCGGTGGTGAAGGTGGCGATCGCCAGCTCAACTAACTTTCTTTCACTAATGATAGGCTTTTGCACAAAATAGTCGCGTCGCGCAAAAAACAGCCGCTCATCTTTCGGTACGATAATGCGGTTGAGCTTGTGTGTGTGCTGAATGGGGCGAATGTAGGTATTGATGAATTCATCCTGATTGCGCTGTAGCCGATAAAGCTTTTCATGCTGAAACCAGCTCATCTGAAACATCATTTTGATGAGTTCAAAACCTAGAATATAGTTGAACACATTGTTGCGCTCTGTGTTACTCATCACCAGTCTCAGTGCCGATTCCAGGTAAAGATCAGGTTGACCTCGCACATCTTGAGCCGAGTGAATATAAAACTGTCGAATGTAGCGTCTGAGCGCGATCGGATTCAGCTCTGTGCCAACGTTAAATTCTTCTAAATAATGGCTGACTTTTTGTTTGGTATCGCGGTCTTCCAGGACTTTGGAAATTAAGCCATCGGCTGTATAGTCATCCAAAAAACTGGCTCGCATTTCAGGCGAGGCAGCACACATCAAATGACAAAGTGACAGCACAAAGCGACGCTGATTCCAGGGTAAACTTTCTGCCCACTGCTGCGCCTCCAAGGGCAGCATGGAAAGAATGCTCTCAGCGCTAGACAGTTCGGGCGGGCTTGCTTTCTTACCTTTGCGCTTGCTCATGCGTGACCGAAAAGGGTGTCGATCGGTCTCTCTAGTGTGCCCAAGCAAGGGCGTGATGAACAGGGACGGAAGGCGAATTTGAGGGGGTTGGGAGTGAACTGAAAGGCTAAAGGCTAAGGGCTAAAGGCTAAGGGCTAAAGGCTAAGGGTGTCGTCAGTGGTCAAATTAATTCAAAACCCAAAATTTTCATCCTTTATCCTTCATCTTTCATCCTTTATCCTTTATCCTTCATCCTTCTGCCAACAGTTCCAGGAGTTCTGCTTCCGATAGTTGAGCAATGCCCAACGTTTGCGCTTTTTCGAGTTTGGAACCTGCATCTTCTCCGACCACTAAATAGTCAGTGCGCTTGCTGACAGAATCGGTGACTTTACCGCCTGCTGCCTGGATTATGTCTTTTGCTTCGTCGCGTTTCAGTGTGGGCAGTGTGCCAGTGACAACGAACGTTTTGCCTGCGATCGCTGCCTTGGTTTGAACCGATGGTGTCGCGTCGCCAGCAAACTGTAGTCCAGCCGCTTGCAAGCGTTGAATGAGCTGCTGATTACTGGGGTTTTGAAACCAGTCGTAGACCGATTGGGCAATTTCGGTGCCAATGCCAAAGACCGTGGCGATCGTACTGACTTCTGCGCCTGCCAGTGCCTCCACAGTGAGAAAGCGCTGGGTCAAAATTTGGGCGTTGACGCTGCCTACATGACGGATGCCCAGACCATAGAGGACTCTTGACCAGGGCTGTTGTTTAGAATCAGCGATCGCCTGTATTAACTTCTCGGCAGACTTTTTGCCCATGCGTTCGAGGAGGAGTAAGCGATCGACGGTAATGTCGTACAAATCAGCGACCGACTGCACGAGTCCTGTGTCTACAAATTGCAACACGAGCTTTTCGCCCAAGCCGTTAATATCCATTGCCTGTCGGGATGCCCAATGAACCAGTGCGCCACGCAGAATCGCTGGACAGGACGCGTTGATACAGCGAGTGACGGCTTCGTCTACAGGTTTAACTAATAGTTGCCTGCATTCTGGGCAATGAGTTGGCATTTGGTAGGGTTCCGTGCCGTCCGGTCGCAAGTCATAGAGGACGCGCACCACTTCGGGAATGATTTCGCCTGCTTTACGCACGATGACGGTATCACCCGCACGGATATCGAGTTCAGCGATGCGATCGCTGTTATGCAAGGTTGCCCGCGCCACAGTGGTGCCTGCCAACTGCACGGGACGCATTTCTGCCAGTGGAGTTACGGCACCTGTACGCCCGACGTTGACGCTAATGCGCTCGACGATCGTGGGTGACTCTTCAGCAGGATATTTGAGCGCGATCGCCCAACGAGGAAATTTTTGCGTGAAACCCAACTGCTGTTGCAGCGCCAGCGAGTTGATTTTGACCACTACACCATCGGTCATATAGCGGAGTTGAGTACGCTCGATCGACCAGCGATCGCAATAGTCCTGCACAGCCTGTAAAGCGGAACATTGCTGCCGTTCGGGGTTGACGCGGAAACCCATTTGTTGGAGAAGTTCGAGACAGTCCCATTGGGAGTGGGGAGTCGGGAGTAGGGAGTGGGGAGTGGGGAGTGGGGGAGTATCGAGTGTCGAGTTTTGAATCGCTTCCTCTGTTCCCTCTGCTTTCCCTTCTGTCTCCTGCCTCCTGCCTCCTGCCTCCTGCCCTCTGCCTCCTGCCTCCTGCCCTCTGCCTCCTGCCTCCTGCCCTCCCCAATGCAACGTGTAGGCAAAAAAATCAAGTTTGCGACGGGCAACAATCTTGGCATCTAGTTGACGGAGTGTTCCAGCAGCAGCGTTGCGGGGGTTGGCAAAGAGCGCTTCTCCTGCCTGCTCTCGATCCTGGTTGATTTGCTCGAAGGATGATAGTGGTAGAAATGCCTCACCGCGTACTTCTACGAGTGGTGGTGGCTTGTCAAGATTGAGCCGTAGGGGGATCGATCGAATTGCCCTCACATTTTGCGTAATCTCTTCGCCAGCAATGCCATCGCCACGAGTTACACCCCGCACCAAAAGACCGTTCTCATAGGTCAGTGCCAGCGCATTACCATCAATCTTCAGTTCGCATACGTAGTCAAATGGTTCATCTGCTGACTGCTGACCGCTGACCGCTACTAGCTGTCGTTGCCAACGCTCCTGCCACTTCGTCAAATCCTCGTTGCTAAAGGCATTCTCCAGGCTGTAAAGCGGAATGTTGTGCTTGACGGAAATAAATTGACTGGCAGGTCGATCGCCCACGCGCTGAGTCGGGCTATCGGGCGTAATCAACGTTGAATAGTGGGTTTCTAGATCGACTAATTCCCGATAAAGCTGGTCGTAGACGGCATCTTCGATCGTGGGTGCATCCAGCACGTAATAGTCATAGCTGGCTTGCGAGAGCAGTTTCCGCAATTCCTTAACACGCTGTTCGACTTCAGAAGTGATTTCTAGGGCATCCATAACCAGCGATCGGAGAAAGTCAGACTTAGTGTAGCGTTGCAGCGGTGGGACTGGAATTGGATTTTAACCGCAGAGGCGCAGAGCACACAGAATTCTTTCTCCGCGCCTCTGCGTCTCTGCGGTAGTAGGGCGGTCAAAACTAAAATTTTCGGGTATGCTGCGAGGTAATGTGTACCCTCTAACTAGCCTGGGTTTGGCGATGAAAATTTGGCTTACCTGCTTTATTTTGCTCTTTGGCGCAGCGGAAGTGCTGCATTGGATCGAGCAGTTCTCGTTGCCGCTACCAATGCTTATTTTGGGTGGCGCGTTTCTGGCGATCGCATCCAACTATGACAAGCTGACCCATCTCCCGTTTCACCTGGACTACGAGAAACCAGACGCGTTTCAGGATGAGCGTGCAACCGCTCAAATCCCTGTAAAACCACAGACTCCGGTGCAGGACGATTTGCCTTTACAACGCGATCGTGCCAGGAGCCAAATTTCCTTCACCATTAACAAGCCTCACCAACCGGGAACTTAGCGCTCTACCGTCCCATTTTGCGTTTGAGTTCCTGTAGTTCTTCTTCGGCTTCCCAGCGTCTAAACTGATGCTCTAAGTCACCAACGCTGCTGGATGAGTTAGGAATCTGGTTCCAGCCAGCGCTGTTCCATTTTTGTTCAGTAGTGGAGGCAGCCGCACGAGTCGTCTGTGCCTGTGCCACTTTTGCCTGTACTTCTTTGCGTCGCTGCTGGATTTGTTGCTGTAACTGCTGGGTTTGCTTGAGGCGTTCTTTGAGAACTTCCATCTGCCCCCAGCGCTGGTTGCCTTTTCGCAAAAGGCTTGCTTCATGTTCCTGAGCTGGTTCTGCAAGGTCGAGCCGCCCTGATGCTTTGGCTTTCTCAATACGACCATGCCAAAGCTGAATTTCGCGGGCGATCGCCAGAATTTCATCCTGAAGCGCTTTTTCTTGTCGTCTCAGGTCGGTCATGAGCGTCAAGGTTTCTTCTTCCTGATCGCGCAGCTTCTCTTCGAGCACGAGCAGCTCTAGTTGCGGATTGTCGCGCAAAAATTCCTCGAGCCGCGTTTCGAGAAAGTTGCTGAAATCGTCAAACAGACCCATGTGTATGCTCCGCAGGCAGTTGTTAGTGGTTGGTTTTTAGTCGTTAGCGAGGAAGTCAAGAGGCGAAGGGCTAAAGGATGAAGCCTAAGAAATGAAGAGAGTACTGAGTTTTGAATTAGCTTCTGACTTCCAGCTTCTAACAACCAACCACTAAAAACTAACAACTCCTAGAAGTTCTGACCAATAAAAACCGATCGCACTTCACCATTGCGACGAACGACTGCCTGGTTGTTAGAGACTTCAACCAGGGTCCAGCCGCTGGTAGCAATGCTTTCGCCGATGCGATAGCGCTGGGTCACACCGTTGATTTCAATGAGAGCAGCAGAGCGATCGCCCAATTCCAGCACCCCAACCAGCGTTTTGGCAATACCCGGCACCGAAAGCGGGATGGGCGGACGCACAGCGGTAGGGGCATTAGCAGTAGGCAAAGGCGCAACCGACGGTCTGCTCGACTGTGCTTGCGGCACCTGATAGATCGGTACATACAGCCGTGATAAACCTGTGGCTGGGCGGGTCGCGCTGTTTGGTGTTGCACCTGTGGTAGGGGCAGTTTGAAGATTGGGGCTACCTGGCAGTTGCACGGTAGGTAGCGCTGGCACGCCATTACTTGCAGGAGGAGAGTTACCAGAGGGTTGCTGTTGGTCGATCGCTTTGAGTGCCTGCTGCAAGTAGGTGATAAATTGATTATCGGTTGCGGCTGTAGTGGGATTGCTTGCTGCGGTCTGTGGAGCGATCGCAGCGGGTGCAGTCGGTCGCTGCGCCTGTTGGCTCAACAGCCAGGTAGCCAGAACAGCCACCAGCGAAAGACCCCCCACGCCTAACAGCAGCCGATCATAAGAGCGCACAGACTCGCGCACAGTCTTGAGCAAGGGTTGGCGAGTCAGCGATCGCCCCATTGTCTGTTGTGCCAACAGTGCGTCATCTTCCCGCTCGTCTGTTGTGGGTGAATCAAGCTCCGATCGACGCATCAACGGTGATACTAGATCGACAAAACCACCAAACTTTGGCGCTTTTAAGGCGGGTGTCGGCGCGTCTAAAGGTACAGGCTCAGCAGGCAGCTTTGCACCGCCATCTAGCAGTCGCTCCACATCGCCAAACAAATCGTCCATTAAGCGATCGGCGTATGACTCAACCGGAAAGTTGCCCGCTTCTGTCACATCGGAGCTAAATGAGTCGGCTGAAAACAGTGGCGCAGCGGCTGGCTTGAGCAGCCCTTTACTGGCGCTGACATCCTGAGACATAGTTCGCCCATTAAGGAGTTTAAGACACGAGAGTAGTATAGAAGATGCAAACCATTTGGGAGCATCTAGATTTAAAGCGATTTCATCTGTAGCGCTCCTAAACGAATCGTGAGAAGCAATATGGCTATCAGCTTTTAGCAGTCAGCGGTCAGCCATCAGCTTTTCTCTGATCGCTCAATGCTTTAGTGCGGCTCACAACTGATTTGGGACTGCTGTATAAGCAGCGATCGCTGCATAGTTTGTAGAATGCCTCACCCTAGCAGCAGATCGGACAAAACGATCGCTTCTCTGCTAATTGTTCAAAAAACTACAGAAATCGTCCAACCACTATTTTTCTAGAATGCACCTTTCTCCAGAACGCACAGCGCTTCAAACTAACTATAGAAACCTTATAGCGGTTCCCATTAGAGTAGTACAAGGGCTGGGGTTTTAAGGCAGAAGGCAGGAGGCAGAAGGAAAGCCGACGTTCTCTTTAACTTCTGCCCTCTGCTCTCTGCCCTTTGCCCTCTGCCTCTTTGCAACTGTACTTCACTGGATTAGGAACCGCTACACCGTAACGTCTCTATAGAAAGCCAACCCCTCAAGTTGAGAGCATTACTGATCGGACGATCGTACAGCGCTATCAATTGCTGAGTTCTGTCAAAATCGCGGTGGCTTTATCGCAAATACTCTTTCGTCAGCTCATTTTTGTAAAATGTGGCAATGTCGTATTCAATGTTGTCTAACAGAATCGAAAAATTTGTCCGATCGTAATCACCCTCAAGAAAAGTTTCCAGAAACAGATCATCGTCTTGACCAATATATGCTTTCATAAAGAGAAAAACAGTATTCAAATCATTCACATATTCCAGAAGATGCATTCGGTTAATATTGGGTTCGACCGAGTAAATCGTACTGACCAAAACGCCTCTACCCAGCATTTGTCTAACGAAAAGGTTAGCCTTTCTGAGGTGGCGACCAAAAATGGTATCGTCATCCTCTTCGACATGATAGCCATTGAATTCTAGATGATTCCGATAGTAGGCGAGGGGATGAGCAACAGCATCACTAATACCGAGATCTTGCATGAGTTTTCAGCCTCATAAATGATTAAGTTGAGTTGAGAGACGTTCTGGCAGTCTCCCAGCTAGTTGAACCCTAGCGTTCCCCATAAAGACGATGGCGAATCAACGTTAAAGTGATTGAAGACCTTTGCCCTGACATTGATTCATGACGGATGCTGCCTCTACCTCTGAGTTTACAAATGGGTTGCCAGAACGCTTAGTGAAACACGCGGTACGCTATGCCGACCATCGATCGGTCGATCGCGCCTTGCTCACACCCATGATTCGTCATTACGTGGAGCTGAAAGATCAGTATCCTCACGCTCTATTGCTCTATCGCGTGGGCGATTTTTTCGAGACGTTTTTTCAAGATGCGATCGCCATTGCTCGTGAGCTAGAGCTGATTTTGACCGCGAAAGATGCAGGCAAAGAAGTCGGCAAAGTACCGCTGGCAGGCATTCCCCATCACGCGCTCGATCGCTACTGTGCGGTGCTGGTCGAGAAAGGCTTTGCGATCGCCGTTTGTGACCAGATGGAAGATGCTGCCGAAGCTCAGGGACAGCTTGTGCGGCGCGATATTACCCGCGTGATCACTCCCGGCACCATTCTCGAAGAAGGGATGCTCAATGCTCGTCGCAACAATTTTTTAGCCGCAGTTGTGATCGCGGGCAACCATTGGGGGCTGGCGTATGCCGATGTCTCTACTGGCGAATTTCTCACCACGCAGGCGCAAGAGCTAGAGCAGTTAACCCAGGAATTGATGCGCTTACAGCCATCTGAAGTATTGGTGCCTACCAACGCGCCCGATCTAGTCAGCCTGCTGCGACCAGGAGAAAAATCAGAGCATTTGCCGGATTGCCTGCCGCCCCAGTTTTGCTACACGCTACGATCGCATGCTCCCTTTGTCCTGTCAGAAGCCCGCTATCGCTTGCTGCAACGCTTTCGGGTGCGATCGCTCGAAGGCATGGGCTGTGAACACTTGCCACTGGCAGTCCGGGCAGCAGGCGGACTGTTGGAATATGTGGAAACCAGCACAGAGAGAGGCATAGGAAGGGATAAAGGCGAACGGATAAAGGCTAAAAAGCAGGAAGTGACGGATCAAGACGATCGTCAAGACTCTTCTCCTGCCTCTCCTCTCCCCTCTCTCCTCCATCCTGCCGCCCTTAAAACCTTTCCCCTACAGCCGCTCTGCACCTATACACTCACTGAGTATTTGGTGATTGACCACCAGACGCGGCGCAATCTAGAAATTACGCAAACGGCGCGGGATGGTACCTATCATGGGTCATTGCTGTGGGCACTTGACAAAACAGTGACGGCGATGGGCAGTCGGGCACTGCGACGCTGGCTCCTGCAACCATTGCTGAAGCTAGCACAGATTGACGATCGCCAGGAGACGATCGCCGAACTGGTTGAAAACGGCTCTCTGCGCCAAACGCTACAACGCCTGCTCAAGCAAATCTACGACCTGGAACGGTTGGCGGGTCGTGCTGGTTCAGGCACCGCGAATGCCCGCGATCTGGTCGCGCTGGCAGACTCTCTTGACAAACTACCCGATTTGGGGCGACTGGTGGAAGGAACGCGATCGCGCTACCTGCAAGACCTCCAGACCGTGCCGCCGATTTTAGAGCAGTTGGGTCAGCATCTCCACGCTCATCTGGTCGAAACGCCACCGCTGTACCTCACGGATGGCAACCTGATTCGCTCAGGAGTCAACGCCCAGTTAGATTCCCTGCGTGAGCAAGTCGATGCCGATCAAGACTGGATCAGGAACCTGGAAGTGGTCGAGCGCGATCGCACAGGCATTCCCACGCTCAAAGTGGGTTATAACAAAACCTTTGGTTACTACATCAGCATTTCTCGCGCCAAAGCGGGGCAGCAGGTGCCCGATGGCTACACCCGTAAGCAGACTCTCACTAGCGAAGAGCGCTACATCACTCAAGATCTCAAAGAGCGAGAAAATCGCATTCAATTGGCGCAAGACAGCTTGAACCATCTGGAATACGAAATTTTTGCCGCGTTGCGATCGCAGGTTGGTGAACAGGCAGAACTCATCCGTACGGTGGCACGATCGGTGGCGGCGATCGACGTCCTTTGCGGGTTGGCAGAAGTAGCGGTGTATCAGGGCTACTGCCGCCCTGAAATGCTTGCTAACCGTGCAATTCAAATCCTCGAAGGTCGTCATCCTGTGGTGGAGCAATCATTGCCAGCGGGTTTCTTTGTGCCCAATTCAACGGGATTAGGGGGGCAGGGGTCAAAGAGCGGAGGGCAGGAAACCGCAGAGACGCAGAGGCGCGGAGATTTAATTCAAAACTCAGAACTCGAAACTCAAAACTCTTCCCCATACCCCACACCCCACACCCCACACCCCACCCCCGATCTGATTGTTCTTACCGGACCCAACGCTAGCGGCAAAAGCTGTTATCTCCGTCAGGTGGGGTTGATTCAACTGATGGCTCAGGTGGGCAGCTTTGTTCCAGCGCAGACAACGACACTAGGCGTTTGCGATCGCATCTTCACCCGTGTCGGCGCAGTCGATGATCTGGCAACCGGGCAGTCCACTTTTATGGTGGAAATGAATGAAACGGCAAATATTTTGAATCACGCCACACCGAGATCGCTCGTCCTTTTGGATGAAATTGGACGCGGAACGGCAACATTTGATGGGCTGTCGATCGCCTGGGCAGTCGCCGAACATCTAGCAACGGAAATCGGCGCTCGCACAATTTTTGCGACCCACTATCACGAACTCAACGAGCTAGCGTCGATTCTACCGAATGTCGCTAACTATCAAGTTGTGGTCAAAGAATTGCTGGATCAAATTATCTTTTTGCACAAGGTACAGCCTGGTGGTGCCGATCGCTCCTACGGCATCGAAGCGGGACGGTTGGCAGGTTTACCCGCATCCGTGATTCAACGAGCGCGGCAGGTGATGGGGCAGATTGAGAAACATAGCAAAATTGCGATCGGCTTACGTAAAGGTGGTCGAACTAATCACTCTGCTCATGAAAAGAATGGCAAAGCGTATCAGGTTAGTCAACCGATCGAACAGTTAGATATTTTTGGTGAAGGGTAATCTGGCTGCTCAGATCCCCGACTTCTCAAAGAAGCCGGGGATCTTGCGTTCACGAGTAGGAGGAAAGTAACGCTTTTATTTTCTCTGCTTCGAGCGGCTTGAAGAAGAAAAAACCCTGTCCAAAATCGCAGCTTAGTGCCTTTAAATGACTGAGCTGAGTTTGAGTTTCAATGCCTTCCGCCACAACAGTCATGCCCATTTTGTGAGCAATGTTGATGATCAATGGAACCAGCCCTAAACTGTCTGAGCTTTCGCCCATTTGTTGAACGAAAGAGCGATCGATCTTGAGCGTATTCACCGGAAACGAATGTAGGTAACTGAGTGATGAATAGCCAGTGCCAAAATCATCAATACTGACCTGAATCTGTCGTTTTTGCAGCTCTTGCAAGATGCTTGCTGTCGTTTGTGCATTTTGCATAATGGCGCTTTCGGTAATTTCGAGCTTGAGCTGTTGAGGGTTGAGCTGCGTTTCAGCAAGGATCTGATCGATTTGCTTCACTAAATCAGCTTGTGCAAATTGACGTGCCGAAACATTAACGCTCATTGTGAGTGGCAAATCAGTTAGTTTCTCGTCTTGCCAGTGTCGCAATTGTTGACACGATTGATGTAGTACCCAATGCCCAATTTGTGTAATTAAACCTGTTTCTTCAGCAATAGGAATGAAAGTGGCTGGCGAAATTAACCCTTGCTGGGGATGAAGCCAGCGCACGAGTGCTTCAAAGCCAATAATGCTGCCCGTCGCGATCGCCATGATGGGCTGATAATGGACGATAAATTCATGTTGATGGATGGCTTTGCGTAAGTCGGTTTCGAGCTGTAATCGCTGTAGAGCAAGGTGGTGCAGCGAAGGGTCAAAAATTTGGTACGGCGGGTTGCCAGAGGCTTTAGCCCGATACATGGCAATATCTGCGTCGCGCAAGATGTGTTCAGGTTGACTATAGTCTGCGTTGCTGATCGCAATACCAATGCTAGCGGTAATAAAAATCTCGTGTCGGTCTAGCTGAAACGGTTTGGCAAAGGCATCCAGGCTCTGGTGAACCGTCTGCATGAGACTGTCTAAATCGTCAAATGCCAGCAGCACCGTAAACTCATCGCCGCCGAGACGTGCGAGAGTGGCATGAGATGGCAAGGTTGCTGTAAGACGACGGGCGATCGCCAGTAGAAGTTCATCGCCGACGAAGTGACCTAAAGAATCATTCACAACTTTGAAGCGATCGCAGTCCAGGAACAACACGGCAAAGCGTGCAGTGGCATCAGCCTGGCTGTCATCAAGCGCCTTTTTCGTGCGATCGATAAATAAGGCACGATTGGGTAAGCCTGTAAGCGCATCGTGGTGCGCCATTTCTAACAGTTGCGCCTGAAGCACTTTGCGCTCAAGCATTTCGCGGTAGAGTTCACGGTTCGCAACTTCAAGTTGGTGAGTCCGTTCTTTAACGCGCTCTTCTAATTGCGTATTGAACTGTTGTGTTCTGATTTCGGCTGCCCTGAGTGCCAGTTGGTTTTGCACGCGCAGTAGCACCTCTTCCAACTGAAACGGCTTACTAATGTAGTCCGCCCCACCCACCGTAAATGCCTTTGCTTTATCCAAGCCGTCAGTCAGAGCGCTCAAAAAAATCACTGGAATACTGGCAGTGTCTGACTTCGCTTTTAACGTCTCACAGAGCGTGTAGCCATCCATTTCGGGCATCATAATGTCGAGCAGAATCAAATCTGGCAGCACGACCTGAACGGCACTGAGCGCCATCTTGCCACTGAGCGCCTGCCGTACTTGGTATCCTTCTTTTGTCAACATGGATGAAAGGAGGCGCAGGTTGAGTGGCGTGTCATCAATCACAAGGATGTCTGCTTTAGTCATGTCCACTGTGCCTGTCGTTCATGGGAAGGGCTTAGCGTTTCTCTTAAGTGGTGTGGCTGGGTACATGGCGCGATCGCAGACGCAAGTACCACTGAGCACAGACGCTACCTGTCCATTCTGCCGCTGTATCTAGATTACCCCTTCGTTAAAGGATGACGCTGCCTTGAGCTAGTGTGCCCAAATGATCTCCAGGCACAGCAAAAGATAAGGTAGTTAGAATACTGCCCAAGCAATGCGGTTACTTGCTAAGGTCTGACGGAAAAACGCGAGTAACGGTTGCCAGTAGACGAAGGCACAAATCGTGTAAGGACGATCGCGCCCCCTGAACCCCTACACATTAAAGCGGAACAGCAAGACATCACCTTCCTGCACAATGTATTCCTTCCCTTCGCTGCGAACCAGCCCTTTTTCCTTAGCAGCGCTCATCGAGCCAGTAGTGGTGAGGTCTTTATAAGCAACCGTTTCAGCACGGATGAAACCACGCTCGAAATCTGTGTGAATGACCCCTGCGGCTTGAGGCGCAAACATCCCAGCATGAATCGTCCACGCGCGCGTTTCTTTGGGTCCGGTTGTGAAGTAGGTGCGGAGTCCGAGCAAGGCGTAAGTCGCACGAATGAGGGATTTCAATCCGCCTTCTTGCACACCCAGCGATTCGAGAAAGTCGGCGCGATCGGCTTCGGGAATGTCAACCAGCTCGGATTCTACCTGCGCGGAAATGATAACGACCTGAGCGTTGTCTGTGGCGGCGATCGCCTGCACTTCTTCAACCCAGGCGTTACCCGTTGCTAGATCGTCTTCGGAAACGTTAGTAGCATAGATAATGGGCTTGCGCGTCAGTAGCCCCAATGCTTTGATGGCAGCCTCTTCGTCTTCATTGAGGCTTACCTGACGGGCAGGTTTGCCTTCGTTGAGCACTGCTGTCAGCTTTTCTAGAGCATCCACTTCGACTTGCAGTTCTTTGTTGCCACGCGCTTGCTTGCGGGCGCGATCGATCCGCTTTTCAATTTGCCCCAGATCTGCCAATGCCAGCTCCAGGTTAATCACTTCAATATCGCGGGCAGGGTCTACAGAACCGGAGACGTGAATAATATCGTCATCGTCAAAGCAGCGCACAACATGCACGATCGCGTCCACTTCACGAATATTTGCCAAAAACTGGTTGCCTAGCCCTTCACCCTGGCTGGCTCCCTTCACCAAACCAGCGATATCCACAAACTCAACTCGTGTGGGCACAATTTCTGCCGAGCTTGAAATGGTTGCAAGCACACTCAGCCGTTCGTCGGGCACAGAGACCACACCCACATTCGGCTCGATCGTACAGAAGGGAAAGTTGGCAGCTTGCGCTTTTGCATTGGCAACCAGCGCGTTAAACAAAGTAGATTTTCCGACGTTGGGCAGTCCCACAATCCCGGCTCGCAGCATCGATTTTAGAGTTTAGTTAGGTGATTTTCGATCGAACAGTCTGCTGAACAAAACCAGCACTAACCACTATTGTAGGTTTTGGCTCGTTTTTTCCGATCGATTCGCCCAATCTAAAATCGTCAACCTTTATGCTCTACCCTCAAACGCCTAATTAAACAGGCTCTGGAATCGTTTGTGGAATGGTTCCAGGTACCGTTTGTGGAATGGTTCCAGGGACAGGCTCTGGCACTGGTCCAGGAATCGGTTCCGGTACGGGTCCAGGAATTGGCTCTGGCACTGGTCCGGGAATTGGTTCTGGCACAGGTACAGGATTAGGAACCGGTGGCTCAGGCATCGGCACTGGTATATCAGGTGTATAAATCATGTGGTTTTACTTGAGTGGTGGCACCTTTCTACCGTAGAAAGCGGTGGGAAAGATTACATCTTCCTAACTAGGCATCACCTTTGGTGGAGAGACTTCTGTACGTGTCGCCAATCAGTGCGATGGTAGGAAAACGTTCACACAACAGCAACCTGCTTCATGTCGCCAGATTCCGAGGCTTTTCTAACGCTTCAAGCCAATACACCCCTACTGGATGCACTGCAGGCGTGTGCTCTGCGGGTAAAGACGCCGTTTTACACACCAGGACATAAGCGTGGTCAGGGATCGCCCGATCGCCTAACCGCCGTGTTCGGCACACAAGTCTTTCGAGCCGATCTGCCAGAACTGCCAGAGCTAGATAATCTTTTTGCACCACAAGGGGTGATTCAAGCGGCTCAAGAGCTGGCAGCAGCAGCGTTTGGAGCCGATCGCACCTGGTTTCTGGCAAATGGCTCTACGGCTGGCGTAATCGCAGCCATCCTGGCGACCTGCAACCCTGGCGACAAAATCATTCTGCCTCGCAATGTGCATCAGTCAGTGATTTCAGGTCTTGTTCTTTCTGGTGCCGTGCCGATTTTTATCCAACCAGAGTACGATCCCGCCCTGGATCTTGCCTATAGCATCACGCCTGTTGCGGTTGCTGAAACGCTGACACAGCATCCGGATGCCAAAGCAGTCATGATGGTGTCTCCCACCTATTACGGCGTATGTGGAAATGTGGCAGCGATCGCCCATACTGCCCATCAGCACAACATCCCCTTGCTGGTGGATGAAGCGCACGGGGCACATTTTGCCTTTCATCCAGCCTTGCCGATCGCCGCACTGGCAGCCGGAGCCGATCTAGCGGTGCAGTCCACTCATAAAACCTTATCGGCGATGACACAGGCTGCCATGCTGCACACGAAGGGCGATCGCATTGATGGCAATCGCGTCAGCAAGGCACTCCAGTTGGTTCAATCTACCAGCCCTAGCTATCTGCTTTTAGCCTCTCTAGATGCGGCGCGGCATCAAATGGCAACTCAGGGCGAACAACTACTGGAACAGACACTAGAATTCGCGGACGAGGCACGATCGCGCCTCAACCAGATTCCTGGACTGTCAACGCTAGACCCTGAGCAGGCAGGTCAGACAGCAGGCTTTGCGGCACTCGATCGCACTCGCTTGACCGTTAAAGTGACGGGCTTAGGCTTGGACGGCTTTACGGCTGACGCAATCCTGAATGAACAGCTCGGTGTCACCGCTGAGCTACCGTCGTTTCAGTATCTGACGTTCATTATGAGCTTGGGAAACACAAAAGAGGATATCGAGAAATTGGTGCAAGCGTTCTGGGCATTGGCAGTAATGGCAGGAGGAACCGCAGAGACGCAGAGGCGCGGAGAGCCGTTTCGTCCTTCCTCTTATAGCCCTGTAGCAGCAAGCGACATCTGCCCTCCTTCACGCCTCACTCCTCGCGCTGCCTTTTTTGCTGAGACTGAAACACGGTCGATCGCACAAGCGATCAACCATATCAGCGCTGAGCTTGTCTGCCCCTATCCACCAGGAATCCCAGTTTTGATGCCAGGAGAAGTGGTTTCTGAAGCGGCGATCGCTTACTTGAAGGCTATTCTCACTCTCGGCGGTACCCTCAGCGGCTGCGCTGATCCCAGTCTTCAAACCCTGCGAGTGGTAAAACCACCGTTTGCTTTTAGCGGTTGAAGATCGATTTAACTGTAGTCGCAACAGCACTGGCTCCCGGCTGGGCGTTGGGATTGCGAGTGTACCACCACGCCCAGGCGATTAGTACTGCTTGCAATGGCAACCGTGCCCAATACAGTGCTGGATTTGAGGGCACGCCTTCTAAGTCGATTTGGTTAACTGCCATGTTGATATTGGCAGGAAACACTGCAACAAATAGCGCAATTAAGCCCCAAGCTGCCGCTACGCTAACCAGCGGAATCAGCAAGCCAATGCCGCCTAGAATCTCGAAGAAACCACTGATATAAACCAGTTCTAATGGATAGGGTAGCTGTGGTGGCACAATCTTCACAAACGGTGCAGGCTTGACAAAGTGAATGATCCCAACCGTGATAGTAGAGATTGCCAGAACCACCCGCAGAATCTCTTTGCGGTGGTGCGATCGATGCTGAGCTAAAGACATAAGGTAAAACTAAATCTAAGCAAACGTTAACAGTCAATACTGAATCCAGCCTCTGTCTGAGGTCAGCCTTTCGATGTTAAACGTTCCATCTGTTCAAACGTCCTAAAGCCGCAGCACTGACAATGCCCAATATCTCAACCGCTGCCAAGAACGCTCCTGTTTAGTCTGTGTCGTCGCTGAACCTTCAAAAAACGCCACCAGCGATCGTGCTGCTTTTTCCAGGCTAGCCGGATCATCAGGATAGTGGGCTTCTGCCGTTTCAACCAGCGCCTGCATTGTTTGCGCAGTTGGTTCAATGCCACACGCTTGCAGCACATCAAAAGCACGCTTGATTTGATCGGCATCAAACTTGGGCAATTCCATTCTTTTCACCGGATGAATCTGGTTCTTAATTGTGTTCATCGGATGTGACATCTCTAAAAGACATCACAAAGAAAGTCATTCATTCCTCAAACGATCAAACTTTTTCAGTGCAACGTAGTCTCGCCTTCATATATAAGCATTAACTGGTGATGCAGCGATAAAGAAAGGGTAGAAGCTATAGCTGTCGCCATAAAAGTTAGGACATTGGGATTCAAGGGCAGGGCTGGTTTATTGAAAAAAGGAAAAGAGCGTCGGGATGTTATGAACGAGATGGCGTAACCCTTGAGTGATGGAGTCAAAGCCATGCTGCCGAAAGCGATTGAGTGCCATCGTTCGCAACATGGTCGTAACGAGTGTCTGTACTGTCGGCGTACGCAAGATCGTCCTCAAAGGTCAATTTTTGGGTGGCGATCGTCATAGTGGCTCCTCAAAGGATGGCAATTTTAACCCAAAGACCGCAGCCGATCGCGGAACGCCATAACAGCATCAAATTGGTCGGTGGGGTTGACATAGCTCGCTAACAGTTGGGTATCCAGGTCAGGCAGCAATGCACTCCTGGTCATCGGCTCATAGCCAGTTGCGCGTAAATGGTGAATGACAAATTCTCCGTTTTGCCACTGCCAGACTTCGGTAACGCCTAAGCCCTGGTAGATTTCGAGCTTGTTGACAATGCCGCTGGTGATCACCACTTCAATGGCTAAGTCGGGAAACTCTTTCTTTTGCTCCAGACAGTAGCATTCATCGGGTTCTAAGCCTCGGAGCTTCATGGCTTTGCGAAAGGTGGCAGAACCGAGAGCATGAAAGCGTGTCCGGGTTTCTTGAAAGTAAGCCTCCAGCAACATGCCAATCACTTTTTTGAGTTCTTCATGCTCTGGAGAGGTGGTCATGATTTCTAGAGTGCCTTCCAGATAGTTCAGCCGCAGATTTGGAAAGTCGTCACCCAGGGCAGCCAGCATTGTTTCATACTGCTGCCAACTGACTCCCTCTAAAACCAGCCGTTGTTCGGCAGTAGGGATGGCTGGTTGGGGCAAAACTGGAGAACTCATGGGCACTTTGCTCCTTACAAGACCATATTCTTGATTGTAAAGCAGGCAATGAGTAGGTAAAACTACTGTGGCAGGAAGGGATTGATGATGCGGAGTTTGTTTTCGATCGGTTGGTTGTGCTGCATCTCTTCGGAATAGAGGATGGTGCAGTCACTTGCCAGGGCTGTAGAAATGATCAGACTATCCCAATAGGTGTAGCCATAGCGCGAAGCAATTTCTAATGCTTGAGTCACTTTTGGAGTGTCAATATCAAGCACTGCAAAACTAGCAATCAATCTAAATACGATTATAGGTCTCGACCGTGAGCCTTCACTCTGAGTTCAGAAAGGGCTTCCATCGAACGGTTATGCTTCTAGTCGGGCAGAGTTGGGCTATTGGATCGCCCACTCTTCTTAGCCTTCGTACCTTGGTTTTCCTACCGTCAATTCAACCTGCGGCGAGGAGCGATCGCCCCAGCGCACGAGTGATGGAAGAAACTGCCATGTTGAAGCTATCAGTCTAATGAGAAGGTTACTTATCTTCATCATAGAAAGCTTGTTGTACGGCTTCAGTTCTCAGTGAAGGGATAGCATAGGATTTTCTGTCAGCAGCGAGAGTCCAAGAGGCGAAATGAGTAAGAAGCGTCATGAGTCTTTCGATCCGGGTACCGATCGAAATGAGACAGCCATTTTTCTCGATCGCTTACTTCAGTGGCTCTGTGATTTGCAGTCCAAAGACATTGAGTGTTTTGAGGAAGAACCAGTTACTGAACTGGCTCAAGCTTTGGCAAAGAAACTCAATGGCGTTGTGTTTTGCGACTTCGATCGCCAATACCGCAACGCATACAGTTTGCACATCTTGCTTGATGAGAAAGGTAACATACCACCATTAAAGTCAAACGATGATCAGTTCACGTTGTTGAAGGTCAGTCAATTTGATGTGCGGGTCGATATCAGTCGCAAGGGTGGATTTTTCTGTCTACGTCCTTATGCAGTTTCGCCTCTTAGCGGTGCTTGGACTTGCATTCCTGCTCAAGAACGATCTAAGCCTTTGCTTATCGTCTGCGATCGAATCATCCGCTTTCTCACTGACAGGGAACTCATTCAAGTACCTGATGCTTTGCTCGATCGTCGCATTCACGGGCACAACGAGTTGGGCGGCGAGGTGACAGTGAAGACGCAGCTTTTTGGCGAGATTTGAGCCGTCAGTTGGGTTAAGCATTGTCAAACCTTCGCCCATTAACCATTGGAGTAATGCGAAACCCAACAGCACCCAATCAGGCGATCGCCCTTCGCCTTAAGTCATGTTCTACCATTCGTTGAAGATATGATCTGCTGCTAGAAACGCATACGCAGTCAATGTGAAGCTCTGTATTTGGATTCAATACTTCTGGAACAAATGCTACCCAAAGAAATTAAGCGCCAACTGAAGAGACTAAAAAGCCATGATCTTGAAGAGCAACAGGATGCTTTTTGGATCCTGATGTCTTCTGGTGACCCTCAGGCAATTTCAAAAACTCTAGAAACGATTGAAGAGCTAGGAGATTGGCCGTTTAGCGGTGATCCTGACAGCCTTGCTTCCAGTTGGTCAGTAAGACCAATATATGGAGTCACTCCCCCTTTAGCAGAGTATTTAGAGAAATCGCCGCTCTCTCAAGTCGGTCGAGACTGTGCTTACATCCTGGGCAACCTTTGCTATTTGGAAGGCGCTTCAAAAAATTATTCAGAGACAAGAATTGTGCCAAGCCTAGTGAGCGTGGCAGAATCCCTCTTACCCAATGGGTTATACGCCATTACTCCAATGTTATACGCTTTACGCGAATGCTCAAGAGTCAAATCGGTTGAAGGCGCTGAACACCTTGCACGCCAAGCACTGGAATTGTCTTTTCAGGAAGATGCCCTTAAAGAAGATAATCTCTTCGAGTTGACCATTGTGTCAATTCTAGAGATTCTGTACTCAAATAATCCTAAAACTCGTCTGTTTAAGGAACTGCGTGCCTTAGTGAAAGGACAACCTAGAGGAAAAGAACCCGCTAGAACAATTCGAGAATTTTTACGAAAGAAAGGGAAGGATGAGTGGTGGTGAAATACTGGGAAGTTGTGAATAGCGACCGACCCTCGCTATGTTTAAGGTTGAGCACTATCAAGCTCTTGTTACCAACCATTAAGTGAGGCAGAACCCAACATTACCCAATTGAGCGATCGCTCGATTGAGGCTGAGTGCGATCGCTACACTAGAGTTATCGTCCATCAAGTTGAACGTATGACTGAATCACAGACGATCGAAGCAGTGTATGAGAATGGCATCTTTCGCCCTATACACCCCGTTACTGGCTTAGTTGAGCATAGTAAGGTCACGCTGGCGATCGCGTACGAGGCTCAAGCTGTACATCCCTTAGCACAATTTGCAGGCATGCTCAGCAACGAAGAAGCCGAAGAACTCCAAACGATTGTTGCAGAAGAATTTGGCAAGGTGGATACAAGTGGCTGGTGAGATCGCCCTCGATACCTCCGTTGCTATTCGTTATCTCAACGGTGATGAAGTAGTCGTTCAGCGGGTGCTTGCCTTATCGAACGTGGTTTTGCCGCTTACCGTTGTGGGTGAATTGCTCTTTGGTGCTGCGAACTCTGCCCGTGCTGCCAACAACCTGACCCGTTACTTAGCCTTCATTGATGCCTGCTCGGTTGTACCCATGAGACAGGAAACCGCGATCGCGTATTACCAAGTGCGCTTTAACTTAAAGCAAAAAGGCAAACCGATTCCTGAAAATGATGTCTGGATCGCCGCGCAGTGCGTTGAAAACCAGTGGACGCTTGTAACCAATGATGCTCACTTTGGGAACGTGGATGGTTTAACGGTTGAAAACTGGTAGCACGATCGCCCCTCACCGTAAATTGGGTTGAGTCCTGTCAAGTCTCTGTTCACTCATTGCGCGATCGCTCGATTGAGGATGAGTGCGGTTCCCTAACGGACGGTAATTAACTTTATAACCCTTCCCATTCATCCCGACTGATGCCAGCTTGCTTCAGAATCTCGGCAAGCAAGTGTTTGCTAATGTCTTGTTGGTGCGGATTGGGCATTCTCACTCTGAGGCTGGCTTTGACCAGGTATTGATGTTTTCCGCCTGGGAATGGTTCGCTAAATCCAGCCGCTTTGAGATAGTAAATCAAGTCTGAGCGTTTGATTGGTCTAAAGGGAGGCATTACGCGACCTCAGATTCAAGCGCTTGAATGTTAAGGTCAATGCCTTCCAACACTGGAATTGGGTGATGAAGATAGATACCTAGCAGAATCCAACCTTCCAACGCTTCCGCCAACTCATCGCGACAGGCTTCCAACGTATCAGCGTTTGCCCACACACCCCGAAAGCTAGGGATCGAACCAAAAAAGCCTTCGTTATCTTCCAAAATTTCGTAGGTAGCCTTGCTCATTGCCAGCTTGATGTATTCAGCAAACATCAGGTTCTCCGTTCGGCATCGCGGCGAAATTGTTCCAGCACTTCGGGATAATTCTCCAGATCATCAAGGGACTTTAAGGGAGGAAACGTTACTCGATCGCCCTCAGCACTGATCTTATCCGTATATGCATAAAACGCTTCGTTATCGTCCCGGTTAGCTAGCACGTAGGCTCGTAGTTCGCTCTTACTCATTGCCTGAAAATTCGGTTTCATCGCTACTTGCTCCATGCGCCGTTTGGTTCAATTTCAATCTCAATTTCCTCCCCTGCCAGAATGAACACTTTTTGTGTACGCTCATCGATTCGTAGAAGATTAACTGGTGTGTACATCTTTGTGAACCAGTAACAAAGGACGAAGCTTTGAAAAACCTGCTCTGCTGTAGGAATAACTCAGTCTCCTCTACATATCCGCTTTTTTGAAGTTTAACATTCTAGCAGTCCTTGCGTTTGGAGATAAGAGTATCGCAAGTCACCGCGTTAGGGCTAACTTGTGGAATATTGGTGGAGAAAGTAACCAGACCAGAAAACCCTATGACGAACCCAGAAGCGTATCGCGTCGAGAAAGATTCGATGGGCGATCGGCAGATTCCCGACACCGCGTACTACGGCATTCAAACGCTACGGGCGATCGAGAACTTTCCCATTAGCGGTTTGAAACCGTTGGCAACCTATGTGGATGCCTGTGTGCTGATCAAAAAGGCAACCGCGATCGCCAATGGGGAACTTGATTGCATTACGCCCGAAATCAGTCAGGCGATCGTGCAGGCGGCGGATGAAGTGCTGAATGGGAAACTGCGGGATCAGTTTGTGGTGGATGTGTATCAGGCGGGTGCAGGCACGTCCCATCACATGAACGTGAACGAGGTATTGGCAAATCGGGCGCTGGAATTACTGGGCGACGTGAAGGGCAACTACAAGCGGCTCAATCCCAACGACCATGTGAACTATGGGCAATCCACCAATGATGTGATCCCAACTGCGATTCGGCTTGGTGGGCTGCTGGCGCTGGAGCGATCGCTGTATCCAGCCCTGGCAAGCGCGATCGCGGCACTGGAGGCAAAGGCGCAGGAGTTTCAGGATGTGATTCGATCGGGTAGAACGCATTTGCAAGATGCGGTGCCTGTGCGGTTAGGCGACAACTTTCGCGCCTGGGCACAGATTTTGAGCGAACATCTGCTTCGCATTGAAACTGCATCCAAGGATTTGATGATTCTGGGGTTGGGCGGAAGTGCGGCGGGTACAGGACTCAACACCCATCCTCAATATCGCTTTCGTGTGGCGGAGATTCTATCGGATTTGATTGATCAGCCCTTGCGACCTGCACCCCATCTGATGGCAGCAATGCAAAGTATGGCTCCGTTTGTGAATGTCTCCGGCTCGTTGCGTAACCTCGCGCAAGATTGCGTCAAAATCTCTCACGATTTGCGCTTGCTCGATTCGGGACCCAAAACGGGCTTTAAGGAAATTCAACTGCCGCCCGTCCAGCCCGGTTCATCCATCATGCCAGGAAAGTACAATCCCGTGATGGCAGAAATGACCTCGCAGGTGTGCTTTCAGGTGATGGGCTACGACACCGCGATCGCCTTTGCCGCGCAGGCAGGACAACTGGAACTCAACGTGATGATGCCCCTCATTGCCTACGACCTGATTCACAGCATTGAGATTCTCGGCAACACGATCGCCGCCCTCGCCGAGAAAGGAATCAAAGGGATTACCGCCAACCGCGATCGGTGTCTTGCTTATGCGGAAGGCAGTTTAGCGTTAGTAACCGCACTCAACACGCACATCGGTTATCTCAATGCCGCTGCCGTGGCAAAAGAATCGCTGGAGACGGGTAAATCGCTCCGCGAAATCGTGTTGGAGCGTCAATTAATGAGTGCCGAAACGTTAGCAGCAGTATTGAATTTAGAAGCAATGAGCCAACTGCCAGAGGCGTAAAAAAGCAATCGATCGCTGTTTGCAAGCGGTTGAACCGTTTAAATCGGTTCTTGTGTATTGGGATGCACAGTAAAAGCTTGTTTTTTGTAGATAATCAAGAACATTACGCGATGTGCAACTAATTCGCCCTCATCCCCACCCTTCTCCTCAGGGAGAAGGGCTTCCAGACCGTTCCGGTTCCCTCTCCCATCGGGAGAGGGCTAGGGTGAGGGCAGTTTTGGCAGGTATTTTAGGAAAGTCGCACATCGCGTGAACATTGCACTAAAAAATGTGTGCTATTGAGCCAACATGATGTCAGCTAATGCCGAAACCTTAATCGCTTCAGCATTGCTTGTCTTGCGCTTCAGCAGTTTGATTGACCAAAGGGCTTTGAGCAACTATGGAACCTGTACTGAATATATCAACACCGCTTGAGACCATTGCTCTACCGCAGCCCTCGATCGCCCTACGCAAACCAAAGTCATGGAGCTGGCTAAAAATCGAGTTGGCGATCTTCTTGATACTGGGCAGTATTGCAGGCGCATCCTGCTTGTGGCTTCTGAGTTTGCCACCCGTCACAAACTGTCAGCAAATTTCGCCCCTCACGCCGGATATCGATCGTCTGTCCTGCGCTCAACAAGCCGCTCAATCGGGCGAGCTACCCAAAGTGCTAGCAGGATTGAAGCTAGTCGAAGAATGGACTCCGGAGCATCCGCTCCACCAAGAAGCACAGCGCTGGATGGCAGACTGGTCTCAATCGGTGCTGACGGCTGCCCATCAAAAAATGAGTCAGAGTGATCTGAATGGTGCTCTGGCACTCGTCCGGCAAATCCCGCAATCGAGTGCCGTTTACAAGGAAGCACAGGAAAGCGTTGCGGGATGGCAAAAGCAGTGGCGGCAGAGTGCGGCAATTTACGCCAAGGCGCAACAAGCCATGCAAGCACAGCAGTGGAGTCAGGCATCAGAGCAGATCGCCTCACTGCGAGAAATGGATTACGAATATTGGCGATCGCAGCAAGCCAATGCTCTCACTGGAAAGCTTTTGCAGGAACAGAAGGCACGTAAGCTCTTTAGTCAGGCACAACAAGCCGCAACCGCTGGTAAGCCAGAGGCGCTCAGTGCTGCGATCGCCCTCGTGAGCCAGATGGGTGCAAGCACCTACGCACGGTCAGACGCTCAGTCGAAGCTGAACCAGTGGAGCGAAGCGCTCTTGACCTTTGGTGAACAGCAGTGGCAAGCGGGAAACCTGGATCGCACGATCGCCGCTGCCCGTAGTGCGTCTCTCAACCCAGAACTGACAGAGGAAGCCGATCGTCTGCTGTGGCTCAGCTATGCTCAACGGCTGAAAGCACTCAGCCTCTCAAATTGGCAAGCCACACCAGAACAGACGCTTAAGTTAGCAGGCGCAATGGCGTTAGCACAGCAGGTGCCGCCAGAGAGCCGCTTCTATCATCAAGCTCAGATTAGCCTTAAGCAAGCACAGGCACACTTGCAAGCGGTGACCCAGTTGCAGCTTGCCCAGTTCATCGCCAGTCCGGGGCAGCCGATCACCTACGAGCTGGCGATCGCCCAGGCAAACCACATTGCCCCTGACAGCCCTCGGCGACTGCAAGCACAAACCCTGTCTGCCCACTGGCACCGTGAGACACAGCGGTTAACCGATCGTCCTATCCTCGCTACCGCCCGCACCTTGGCAGCAGCGGGAACAATTCCTGCACTCCAGGCAGCGATCGCGCAGGCAACTCAAATTAAGCAAGGGCATGCCCTGTATGGCGAAGCACAAAGCTTAGCGTTTGTGTGGAAGCAGCAAATTGAAACCGTTGTAGACCAACCCATTCTGAACCAGGCAGAAGCACTCGCAAGAGAGAATCACTTGAGCGAAGCCATTCAGCTTGCCTCTAGCATTCGTCCTGGTCGTGTGCTTTACCTGCAAGCGCAAGAGGCGATCGACCCCTGGGACGCTCAAATTCGCAGCGCTGAAGCCCAACGTCAGGCACGTGAAGCCGTTCTCACGCCCAAAAAAGGTAAAACTAAAGACAGCGCCCCCCTTGTCAGACCCGACCTTCTTCCCTCTGATCCAACGTTTTCGGCAGCTAGTCCATTACCTGCTCTGACACCAGTTATAACCCCTGTCAAAACTTTCCCCAGAGCAACGGATGAGATTCGTCTGGCTCCCAGAGTCTCGCCAACACTGCAACCAGTCTCATCGCCGAGCGCGGTACTACCTCCTGCCAGCGTCTCTCCACCAGAAGCGATCGAGGTGCTGCCGCCTGCGACATCTTCGGCGAAAGGCGATGTGTTATTACCATCTGACACTCCTTTAAAGGCAGTTGAGCAAGCTCCATAGGCACAGTAGAAACCTGAGCTTAAATCAATCGCTTCGGTCAGGTATTGAAGCCTTTTTTGAATGTCAAACTAAAACAGGACTGACGCAAAGATCCCCGACTTCTATGCTGGAGTCAGCTTTATGGCTGAGTTTTAATTAGAAGTCGGGGATCTAGACACCTTGTGCGTCAGTCCTGTAAACGCTTCAAATTGTCGATCGCCGCAAAACTCAACGTTCAAAATGCTGAACTTTGGAGTGCGGTCAGTACAATGCTAGTTATGCTGTTTGTCGATCGCTACTGTCGATGAGCAGCTACCAGTCAAACCAACAGCCAAACTTGCTGAAGTTGGAAACCCAGATTACCCATTGTGGGTGAGTGCGTTGAATGGGGCGTATAAGGCAAACTCTTTATAAGAGGGCGTTTAGAACGACTGGGATGACAACCTCATGATGTTGACCGAAGCGATGGTATTGGCTGAAGTACTAGCAAACGATTGGCGATCGCGCTTAGAAATAGATATCCCAACCCATAGTGCCGCGACGCGTGAGAGCATCGTGCGCTGGCTCATTGGCGACAATACAGCCCGGTTTGACGACTTCACACCCACCGCACGGCAGATCGCTGAACAGGCAATGGACTACCGCTACCGGATTCTGCGCCAGCGCTATCTCGATTTTGGACCAGAGCGCGCCTATAAAAGCCTAATCCAGCGCTTGAGCAGTCTCTTCCTGATTCGTAACAAAATTCGGACGTGGATTGCGTTGTCTCGCGATCGACAGCGTACCGTTGTGGATGTCCTGCAAGAAGTCATTCAGGAACTACTGCAAACGGATAGCTACATGCAGCAGCAAATTCTTTGGATTTCCACCTGTACTCAAGATGCGCGTCTGCGAAACGCTTTGCTGCTGGCAAGCACCGAAGAATACTGCCTACGTCCCATTCGCAATCAACCGCTCCTGTCTTATCGCTTTGTGAACTACTTACGCCGTTCTCAACGAGGCGGCATGACCCAGGTTCCCGCACAAGAATTCATCCGCTTGGTGTCAGAAGAAATTTCGCCCGATGATTCTGAAGGCTCTGTCAGCCTGTTGGATTCTCAAGCGGTTTCCCAATATCAGGAGGCACAATCGGCAGAAGAACAACAGGAGCTACGCGCTGCCGTCTGCCAACGCTTTGAAGCATACCTCATGGATAAGCTTGGTCCGACTGCGGCTGAATGGCTGCGGCTCTATCTCCAGGGTCGATCGCAAGAAGCGATCGCCGAAACGCTGAACATGCCCATTCGGCAAGTGTATCGCCTCCGTGAAAAAATTAATTATCATGCTGTACGAGTCTTCGCCTCCAAAAACCAACAAGAGCTGGTTGTAGCCTGGTTAGGCAACGCATCAGAGCGCAACAGCTAGACTATAGGAACAGTACGGATAACTTCGACACTGAATGCAGCACGCTTGCTAGGCAGTCACGACGGTATACTCGCCATCATGCGACTGACAAGTGTACGCAAAAGTGACTAAGAAGTAGTCTTAAAGGTAAAGGTTTTACTTAAAAGCTGAGCTTGATTGTGAAGCAAGCAACAACGGTGGGTGTCAACTCACATTTTGCAATAAGCTAGATTTAGCATGTTGCTTCGCCAAACGCTATGAGACCTGTATGAAGCAGCGATCCTTGAAACAGGCAATCAGCACTGTCTTGTCTTGACCCAACGATGGGACGTTGCCAGGATGTTTGGTCACGAAAGCTGATTCAGTAGAATTCACGATTCTATGGTCAAGCAACCTTAGCCGCCATCATTCACTAACACTACAACTCAACGGAGCATGGCAATACGCTTGCCCACCTGAAAGATAGAGGCAATTTAGCTCGTAAACGGCAAAGATAGCAAAACGCAGGCTCAGTAGATCCTATGGTGTCTTCAGGCGACCCAATTAAAGCCCATACAGCGGACTCAGAGGACTTTGCAGTTCCAGCGAAGCCCAAGTCTGACTGGACAGATCAGCTCAATACGGAGCAGGTGTTTCGTCTCATTGACAGCATTCTTCCCTTCGAGGCATGTCTTTACCACCAATTGTTGCCACTCTCACTGGAGGGCAGCCGTCTGAAGCTAGGTATGGTCAATCTGGACGATGCAGCGGCTCTAGACTATGTGCGGCGCATTCTGGCATATATGAACTGCTCCCTCGCACCACAAACGCTGGCTACAGATGTTCATCATGCTGCACTATCGGCTTATCTGAGCTATACAGGCAGTCAGAAACAGCCACTCAGTCGCCCCACTACGGCACGCGCGATCGCCCAGCACACCGGGCAACGTCTGACCAAAGACATTGCCAAAAATGGTGCCTCAGATGCCGACATTGCCGCTGTCGATGTAGAACAACCCCAGCTAGCTCAGGATTCTCACCCGACTTTCCTGGTCGATAGCCCTGAAGATCTCAACTTTCAAGATCTGGACATCGCCACGCCAGCTCCACCGTCTGTATCAATAGAGGCGCGATCGACTCCCCAAGAGGAGCAGGTAGCCGAACAGCCGAACGATTTCAACCGACTGCGAGAAACGCTCATCCTCAAATCTGAGCCACTGTCTGCATCCAAGCCGCCTAAAATCCCTGCACCTGGCGATGCCCTGCCGATCTTACCCGTCGAACCAAAACATCTCTCAGAGCCGATTACAGCGTTGGCAACACTACCTCCCGCAGAGCTGTTGATCGAGCTGTTGGGGCGGCTACTCGTCGGTGGCATTGGGCGACTCTATTTTGAACGCCAACAGCAGTATGGACGCATCCTCTGGAGTCAGAATGGCGTGCTGCAATCGGTCTTAGAAGAGCTACCGCTGGATGTTATTCAAGGCGTAGTGAACGAACTGAAGTTGTTAACTCACCTACCCCTGGTGCCAGTCCAAAAGCCCAAACAGGTTGAAATCGAACGGCGCTATCAGAAACAGCGTCTTTTGCTACGTTTACGCGTGATGCCAGGAGCACATGGAGAAGAAGCAACCGTCCAGGTGCTACGAGGTGCCGCGCTGAAGTTTTACCAGCAGCAGCAGCTTGCCAGCCTCAGCCGTGATGCCCTCACAATCGCTCAAGAACTCCAGCACAAAGTCAATGAAATTCGCGTTCGCACCCGCTTCTACCCTTTGAGCAGCCCTGATCAACTCAGCATTCTGCCCGCTTTAGATCAAGTCATCAAAAGCGTAGAGCAGGATCTTGAGGCACTCAAGGCGTGGCAGTTAGCTGCGATCGAAGAGGAAGAGAACTGATAACGGTAGTGGGCGATCGTTACCTTAGGAGTTGTACAGAAATAACAGCATGGTCTGTAGCTGTCAGCCGTCAGCGAAAAGCTAGCTGACCCAAAAGTGTGCAGTTATTTTTTAGCAAGCTTTTAGTAACAACCAGCGTTAGCAGTCGCAGATGAAGTTTATTGCGGCGATCGCGCTTTAGTCGCTGTACTGGGAAACCGTTCCGTTTGCGCGTCCAGCTTACGGCGGTAGCTGTACTGACCGTAAACATTTACCAGATAGGGCATGGCATATGTGGCGATCACGGAGAGCCAGCGTTCGCGGTTCATTTCGCCCCGCAGCAGAGCTGGACCGTGATTGATCACAAAGAGCAGTGAACCGACAAAGACGGCTGTCTTCCAGCCTGTCGTCACAAACTCTGGATCAAACAGGCTCATGACGTAACCTTTAACCATCCGCATCAATCAATGCTCCAAACGTGATTAGACAAATTCGCCACGAGCCACTAGAATGACCCGACCGCCAACAGAAACTTGCATATTGGCTACCGTTTTTGTCGCTTTGAGTAGCAGGAGCGACGGTCTACCAATTTCATGTCCCTGTTCAACGCGAAGATCAATGGATGGTTTTCCTGCGTACAAGTATTGCACTAAGTAACCTGCTAAACAGCCATTAGCGCTACCAGTCGCAGGATCTTCAGGAATGCCTAATGAGTCAGCAAAGACGCGCACACTAAGATGATTTTCGGGATCATATGTCTCTGGGCAAAAGACCAGTATGTCCTTCGCCTGCGTCTTTTCAATGAGCGCAAAATAGCGATCTTTGTTAACCTTAATTCGCTTTAGTGCTTGATGGGTTTTGAGCGGCACAATGATAAATGGAACGCCCGTCGAAACGTCTTGAATAGGGAAGCGTAGATCGATATCGGTTGTATCAAGATTAAGCATGGGCGTGATCGCTTCTGCTGCAAATGTCTGACCAAAGATCGGTGATCGCTGCTGCATCCACAGCACATTTGCCAACCCATTTTCGTAGAAGATACTGACAGGAATTTGCCCAGCTTTAAGGTTAAGTACAATCGTTTCAACAGGCTGCTTGATGATTTCTTGCTGAAGTATAAAGGCAGTTCCCAATGTGGGATGTCCAGCAAACGGTAACTCTTGGTTTGGGGTGAAAATCCGCACATCATACCCACCCGATCGCAATTCAGAAGACAAAATAAACGTCGTTTCTGAATAATTCATTTCCTTTGCAATTTGCTGCATTTCTGCCGTAGACAGCGCCTCAGCATGAGTAAAGACCGCTAACTGATTGCCAGCATATTTCGTCTCGGCAAAGACATCGACGATATAGAAAGGTAATGATGGCATCGCTTTTTCTTGTGTCAATTTCTGTGCGTCGAACTCGCGTTAATTTAAACTCTCCAGTTCATGCTTCTTGTCAGCCACTTGGGATTTTCTCAATGGAGCCGAAGGAAGGTTAAGGTAACGGCTGATGATCAATTATTGCCTGACAAACTGCGATCGATACACGGCTTCTCCCCGCTCCATCGTTGAGGCTTCGCGTTCGGTGGGGATAGGGAGAGGATTGGAGTCTAGCCAACCATCGTGCATACAGCTAAAAGCGAGATGGGTGGCGAAACGATCGTGCATCTCCACGGCGACTTCTTCCACGTCAGATTGAATAAAGACCGTGCCACCGGGCGCTAGTGCCGCTGCCAGATCCTCAATCAATTCTGGCTGTACAACTCGTCGCTTTTGGTGTTTGCGCTTGAACCACGGATCGGGGAACTGGATCGTCACATACTGAAGCCGTCCCACAGGCAGCGATCGCAGCAAAGGGCGCAAGGAATTGTTGGCATTGCAGAACAAGTAGTGCAAATTGGTCAGGCACAACTCAGCTTTCCAGCCGTTTGCCTGCTCCACCAACGGTTCTCGAATTTCCAAGCCTAAGAAATTCCACACTGGCTGCACCTGCGCCATTTGCAGCAGAAAGCGACCCTTGCCGCAGCCAACGTCCAAATGGAGCGGTCGATCGAGGTCACTATAAAGACGGCTCCAGTCAGGCGGGCTGATCGGAGTCTGATATTTTTTACTCAGTGGGTTGACATGCTCACGCACACGGACGATAGACAAGTGAGAAACCTCTAGAAAAAGGATAAAGGCTAAAAGGAAGAAGAAAGGCTAAAGGATGAAGGCTAAAGGCTAAAAAGGGCTAAAAGAAAGAAGTAAAGGCTAAGGGATGTAGCTTGCTTCTGTAAAGCAGTAGGCTAAAGGCTTAAAAAAGATGAAGGTAGAGCTTTGGAGTTAATTCTGCCTCCTGCCTCCTGCCTCCTGCCTTCTGCCTCCTGCCTTCTGCCTTAGTTTTCAGCCATTCCCCTTCGCAAATCGCTTAGGATCGATCGCATGAGTCTTAATTTTCGCTTCGCCATCATTAGCGACTTGCACATCGCTGTACCGCATACCATTTGGGATCATCCTAGCCGTTTTCATTTAGTTGAAGTCAGCATTCCTGTCTTAGAAAACATTCTCGATCGCCTGAGCACTCTCAAGCTTGATTTCCTGCTACTACCTGGCGATCTGACCCAGCATGGCGAACCAGCAAATCATACCTGGCTGGCAGAACGGTTGGCACAATTGCCATATCCAGCCTATGTTGTTCCTGGCAATCACGATGTACCAACGTTGCAAGCGGATCATCACTCGATCGGGCTGACGGACTTTCCAAACTACTACCGCTCGTTCGGCTATGACAACCCTGACCAACTCTATTACACCTGCCCACTGCTGCCAGGAGTGCGGCTGATTGGGCTGAACTCTAATCAGTTTGATGCCCACGGTCAGCAATTGGGCTGTTTGGATGATGAGCAGTTGCTCTGGCTGCAACGAGTGCTGAAGGCATATCAAGAGGATTTGATCCTGGTCATGGTGCACCATAATGTTGTGGAACATTTGCCAGGGCAGTCACGCAACCCACTGGGGAGGCGTTATATGTTGGACAATGCGCCGACGTTGTTGCAAATGCTGCAAGCAGCAACGGTGCAGTTAGTGTTTACAGGGCACTTGCATGTGCAGGATATTGCTTGCTCTCAAGGTATTTACGACATTACAACTGGTTCGCTGGTGAGCTACCCGCATCCCTATCGTGTGCTGGAGTTGCAGACGGACGATCGCGGGCAGCGATCGCTCCACATTACCTCCGATCGCGTCGAGTCTGTACTCGGTTGGGAAACCTTGCAGCAAACCTCGCGTGACTTCATGAGTGAGCGATCCCAGCCGTTTATGCTCCAGCTTTTAATGCAGCCACCGCTAAAGTTGCCGCAGGCTGAAGCTGAAGCGCTGGCTCCCAGCCTGCGATACTTTTGGGCAGACCTCGCTAACGGTGACGCTATATTTGACTTTCCTCATTTTCCGCCCGCTGCCCGTCGATACTTTGAACGGTTTAGCGCGATCGATGCCAACGGTCAGCCACAACGCATTGATAATGCTGTGATCTTGCGCTTGTCGTAAACAGAATCAGATCGCAAAGTCAAACAGAGAAAACCGCACGTGAGTAGTGGAACCACCTTATTTTTGCTCCTTGTAGCGGCAGTGCTAGAAGCAGGCGGTGATGCCTTGGTGCGATCGGGCTTGCACAGTCCAATACTCCTGAAGCGCACTGCACTGATCTTGCTGGGTAGCATTGTCTTGCTAGCGTATGGTGTCGTTGTAAACCTGCCACCGTGGGATTTTGGACGGTTGCTAGGTGTCTATGTCACACTGTTTTTCTTAGTAGCCCAGCTCATCAACTGGCTTGGCTTTGGTCTCAAACCCACAGTGCCAATCCTGGTGGGAGGTGTTTTGATTCTGATGGGCGGCTTAGTAATTTCACTCTGGAGACCTTGATTGAGCGGTCAGCGATCAGCTATCAGCGGTTAGCTGTGGATGGTGCGATGCTACGTGACCTTGATTGAGCGGTCAGCGATCGGCTATCAGCGGTTAGCTGTGGATGGTGCGATGCTACGTGACCTTGATTGAGCGGTCAGCGATCAGCTATCGGCGGTTAGCTGTGGATGGTGCGATGCTACATGACCCAAGGGCAAAGGCTTAGGCGATTTCCAGAAAAAATTCTACCCTTCGACTTCGCTCAGGGTGCAAGCTAGCTGAGCGAAGTCGAAGCTAGTGGGTAGTTTCTTTGTCGGAAATCTCCTTAGGATCGTGAATGTAATCAAACCGAACGCTTGCGTAGGATGTGTTAGGCGCTAGCCGTAACGCATCGCTGCCAGAGTTTGATGCGTTACGCTGCGCTAACACATCCTACAGAATTCGATCTTATTTAATTCTCATTCCTTAAGACTTGTTAAGACGTAAGCTCATATTCTCTAGCGGGTGTCAGCCAGCCAAAGCCTGCACTGACCGCTGACCGCTAGTTGCTAAACTCACTGCTCATGGCTGACGCACAATACCAAAAACCGATGTAAACCCATGCAGAAACGTGCTGTTGCCGACGGGACCAATCTCGCCACTGCAAAAGAACCCACTTAGAGGCACGTCAGGAAAGTAGCGGCTGAAGAGTCGAGAATCGAAATTGGGTTCATCGTACAGACGTTCGCCCCGTCCGACGCAGGCAAACATGAGCGCACCGATCGCATCGGTTGGTTTTGTCTGCTGATACCGCTCAAGCAGCATTTCCAGGTCTTCGGCAGACGCTTGGGCATCGCGCAGGTGAAACTGAATGCGCTGACCGGGGCGAATGCGATCGCCAATTGCGATCGCGCCCACTCTGGGATCTACGCCCAACAATGATCGAATCAAAAAGTCTCCCTGCTCCAGCTCTTGCTTAAATTCATTCTGAGCGACACCGACAAAGAGGGCATTTTGCGCCAGCATTCGATCGTCCTCATCCAGCGTCTGAATGAGATCTTGCAGCACCTCCAGTGGCGTACGCTTTTGCGACACCCGTGAGCCACCACCAAGCGGCACGGGACTAGAATCTGCCTGCTCTTCCAACCCTAAGACAATGTTCCGTTCGCCGTCTGTTACCCAGTACGGTTGTCCGATCGGTCGGCAGCCCTGCGCCACAATCGTCTCCACGACAACATTGCCGCTCAACGCCAGACCCACCACGCCTTCGCGGTGTAAGCGATAGTCGCAAAATAAACCACTGCCATCATTGGCGGCGGCGCTGGCAATGCCACCCACTTTGGTCGACCCAGGATAGGCAAAATCCAGCCCCTGTAGCAGATCATTAATTTTAGAAAAGGACTGATCAGCCAGTAAAACAAACTGTGGTTGGTCGTCAATCGGCACACCGAGCAGTTCCACCCAGGCATCGGGCGCACTGTCTAAATCAGGCAACTGCTCAGCCGTAAGCTGGAACGATCGCACCGTTACACCCGGCAACGTCGCCAACGTGAGGGCGATCGCAGGCTCATCTTCAACTTCCTGGGGTTGACTGTCGCCCTTCGTTCCAACGACACCAGTGCCGCCGCAACCAATGATGGGAATGGCTGGCAATCGCTCCTGTAGCAGCGGCATCAAGCGAGAATATTCACTTGCAAAGGCAGCGGCAATGAAGACAAAGCCGATGTCAGGCGTACATAGTAGTGCGGCTTGTGCCTTTTGTACCACGTCATCAACGGCTGCCTCTAAGGAAGGGCGAGTGGATAGCGTGCTGACCCACTGAATTGAATTGGCGATGTCTCCTCCGGTCATTGGCTTTCCCCTTTAAGCAAAGGATGATCACCAGCGTAGCTGGAAATGTTTCAATCGTTCGCAGATTCTGAGCAATTATTAGAACAGCCTCAACAATTCTCAAGCTTCGCCAGGGCGTTCTACGGATCTGGTAGAGTAGTGTTAGCGTTACGATAAGTAAAGGTGGAATGCTGTCCGTCGTCCTCTTTCCATTGAGGTAGCGACAATCGTCAACGATTAGGCAACCTTCCACTGGAGTGCGATCGCTCTCTGCCTCACCCAAACAGAGATGACTAAAGCGATGGATGTAAGCGTACATCGATCGGGCGATCGGCAAAGTGCTGATGTTCGGGGAAGCAGCGGTAACTTACGAATCAGTAATGTACCAGCGCTTAACCCATACTCGATAAGAATGATTAGTAGCGAACAATCCATGAGCGATATTCAAGAAAAAATCCAAGATGAGTTGCAGCAAGCCCGTGCCGCTTGTGATGTCAATGGCAGCACCTCCCCTGAGTGTGCCGCAGCCTGGGATGCCGTCGAAGAACTGCAATCGGAGGCAGCTCACCAACGGCAAGCTAAACCCAAGAAAAACTCCCTCGAAGTCTACTGCGACGATAATCCTGAAGCGGCTGAATGTCGCATCTACGAAGACTAATGCCCGCTGACTGCAAGCACCAAACCGCAATCTCCTACAACTTTTGAGCCTGTAGGATGAACAGGTTGACGAGTAGCTTCAACGCCCACCGGGCATTTTAGCTACTCGTCAATTTTGATGTTTAATGTAGACAGAACTGACGCATTTTGACTAAAACCTCCGAGGATTGAGCGCAGTCAATGTCGGCGATGCTCAATCCTTGTTCAAGCTTCTGAGGTTTGCGGAAGTCCTAGTAGAAAGTTTGTTTCCTGTCAGCCCTATCGTTATGACGCTCCCTTCCTGGTTGCCATCGCTCGTCTGGACAGATTATCGACTGGCAATCCTGTTCACCGTTCTCATGCCGCTCATCTTGCTGGGCTGGACTCTGATCGCCAAAGCCGATGCGGTGCAGCGTCTGCTAATCATCTATTGGCGCGTTTCGAGCTTGCTGGCGATCGCCGTATATCTACTGATCGGAGCGCTGCCAGTTGGGTTTATTGCTGGCTGGATAGCGCGAATCTTGATTCCGGTTGCCCTCTGGTTCTGGGCAGATTTAAATGAAGAAATCACAGAACAGCCTCCTAGTCGGTTGAAACTCAGCTTCGTTTCTTGGCGCTGGGCAGTCTCACTTTATTGCGGTCTTGGCGCGATCGCCCAAGTTCCCATTTTGCGCTGTGCCCTCATGGGGACGGATGCCTTGCTGAAAGAGCCTCTTTGCCGTCTCTGGCTTGACCCACCCTGGGCGTTTAGAGAGGCATTTCACGCTACAACAAAACCCTTTTTCTTAGGCTTTTTAGCGCTGGTTGGTCTTGCTATCTATGTAGTGTATCTAGGCTATTTTGTGATGGTGCGTTTGGGTAGGCAGGGACGATCGGCAACAGGGCAGTAGACGCAATGGTTGACTCGGTAAACGCGCCCGGACAGCGCTTAGAACGCTACACCGAAAAGCGCCCTCAGGAGGTTCTACTCGTCACCGTTGATCTAGAGGGTGAACGCGATCAGGTAGCAATCTTCCGAGGCTTTTCTAGCTCACTGGTGCGATCGACTGCCTTTGATCCCGATTTGCCTGTATTGCCTGGTCACGCGGTCATTCAGTCCATCGATCGCTTACAAAGCCCTTATGATCCCAGCAGTCCTCGCTACATCCAGCAAGGGATCACCTGGGCAGCGATGCAACCACTGCTCGAAGCGCTGGATGTCTAGCTAACCCAGGGCTAAATGTCTCCCTCCAGACGCTGAACCGACGTTGATTGTTGCAGTGAGTAGACGCTTACTTTATTGGTGTGGTAACAATCGGATTTCTAAAGAAAATGTTATCCTCCACATTGAGTGTGTTGTGTGGGGTTATTTAATGTATGGTTCAATCTCCAGTGAAGGTGCAAGCGCCCGATAGTCTCGGTCTCGCACCGTTGCAGCAGTCGTCCACGCCTGAATTAGCACGATCGCCGCTTGCCCAATCACCGCCTATAACTGACATCAGCGCTAATCCAGCAATCGCTGGCTCTGGCTGGGGAGGACTGAACCTCCCAGAAAGTCGTTTATTTGGTACAGATGGCATTCGTGGGCGCGTTGGGGAACTGCTGACCGCTCCGCTGGCACTGCAAATTGGGTTTTGGGCGGGACATATCTTACGATCGCAGTCTACTAGCGCTGCGCCCGTGATCATTGGGCAAGACTCGCGCAACTCCGGCAATATGCTGACGATGGCGCTTTCAGCAGGTTTGAATGCGGCTGGTGTGGATGTTTGGAATCTGGGGCTATGTCCTACGCCTACTGTGGCTCATCTAACCAGTACGTCAGGCGCGATCGGGGGCGTGATGGTTTCTGCCAGCCACAATCCGCCAGAAGACAACGGCATCAAGTTTTTTGGCGCGAATGGCAGTAAGCTGTCGCTGGCATTGCAAGCACAAATCGAGTCCGCTTTGCGAGGCATGAGCACCGTAGGACTAAACGGCACTGGCTGTGGGCAGCATTACTACCGCCCAGAATTAATCAACGACTATCTCGCAGCCATTCAGCAACCGCTACAGGCAAAAGGTTTACCACTGCAAAGTCTGCGAGTCGTGTTGGATCTGGCTTGGGGAGCTGCTGCACAGTTAGCCCCACAAGCCTTCGAGTCACTTGGCGCAACGGTTATTTGTCTCCACGACCAACCGGATGGCGATCGCATCAACGTCAACTGTGGCTCGACGCACATGGCGGCATTGCAAGCTGCGGTTCAGGCGCATGATGCCGATCTGGGGTTTGCCTTTGATGGGGATGCCGATCGCGTGCTGGCAGTGGATGCGAACGGTCGTGTAGTGGATGGCGATTACATCCTTTACCTTTGGGGACAAGCCCTACGACAGGCACAGCAGCTACCGGGCGATACGATCGTCGCTACCGTCATGTCCAATTTAGGTTTTGAGCGTGCCTGGGAAAAGCAGGGCGGCAAGCTCATTCGCGCGGCTGTCGGCGATCAATATGTCCACGCTGAAATGTTGCAACATGGCTCTGTGTTGGGTGGCGAACAGTCGGGGCACATTCTCTGTAGCCACTACGGCGTGAGTGGTGATGGACTGTTGACCGCGCTCCATCTGGCTGCACTGGTTCAGCAATCGGGCGGCTCGTTGGCTGCACTGGTTGATCAAAGCTTTCAAACTTATCCGCAACGGTTACAAAACGTGCGGGTAGACGATCGCGATCGACGGCTCAATTGGCAAAACTGCGAACCACTCCAGCAGGCGATCGCGCAAGCAGAAGCCGCAATGGGCAACCAGGGACGGGTTCTCGTCCGCGCTTCTGGCACCGAACCGCTCATTCGCGTCATGGTCGAAGCTGCCACTGCCGATTTGGTAACTCACTGGACGGAGGCGATCGTGTCAGTAGTGCAGCAACACCTCGTCGTCGCATAGAGCCGATGCAGAAACCGGGTTTCTCTATGAGTCCATGCTGTCAAGCATCAGGTGACACCCAGAAGCCCGGTTTCTTTTAGATTAAATTTTCCATGCCTGTGATGGAACTCTCGCCGCGAATCCATCCTTTGGGCAATGTTTGCATGGCTGACGATCGCAATCAGAACGCGTATGCGGCTTCTCGCATTGTGCAACATTATGCGCAGTTAGGTATGCTACAGCCTGCCGAAAAGACTGTCCTTGATCGTCTTCACGATCGCTTACCCGGCATGAAAATGCTCGACATTGGGGTGGGTGGCGGACGGACAACAAAGCACTTTGCTGCGATCGTTGCAGACTATATCGGCATCGATTACTCGGCTGCGATGATTGCTGCCTGTCAAAAACGCTTCGCAGACTCTGCTCAAACAGCGCTATTTGAAGTCTGCGATGCGCGAGATCTAAGCCGCTTTCAAGACGATTCGTTTGATTTTATTTTGTTTAGCTTTAATGGTATTGACTATGTTTCTCACGTCGATCGGCTCAAGGTTTTTGCAGAAATTAATCGAGTGGGCAAACCTGGTGGCTATTTCTGCTTTTCAAGCCATAATCTTCAGGGGTTTGAACAAGCCTTTGCGGTGAGAAAGCAGCTTAGCATTAACCCGTTTAAGATGTACGTTAATTTGGTGATGGTAGCGTTGCTACGTTCCTTCAATCGCTCTATCACCTCTAAACAGTTGGCTGCTGCCGCACATATCGTGGTGAAGGATGAATCCCATCACTTTCGTTTGCGAACCTATTACGTCAGACCGCAAGAACAGCTCAATCAACTCAAAGCGAACTTTGGTACTGTTGAAGTCTATGGATGGCAAAGTGGCTTAAACATCACGGGTGAACGTGAGCTGATTGCTAATGTGGATTTGTGGCTTTACTATCTGTGCGTCATTGCTTGAGCAGGCAGGCGAGGGAGAGGTTGTTTGCAGCGTCTGGCGGTTAAAACTGCGACTACAGCACCGAGTTCGCCGACACGGACTACGGAAACGAAACGGTTTTGAAACCTGCGGAGGCAGTTTATAGCCCTTCGGTCATGGCTACGCTAGAGTTCGTCTAGCCGCGACTTAAGTTGCTAAGGCTATTTCGATCGCACACTGAGATTAATCAACACTGATGCGCATTCGCTCAGCGCCTGGGGCACTCTTACCCTTATACAGATGGCAGATGGGGTAGAAATGAGCCAAGCTAAAGGCGATCGATCGACTGAAGGCTGATTGCTAAAAACCTTTTATTAACAGTCGTTCATTACCAGTCGTTGTGGTTGCCCACCGTCAATGTGGAACTTTGTTAACGGCATCAAGAATTGCTCTATCACACAGACGTTCCTGATACCATGCAAAAACCTCGTGCATCGTACTCAATCCAAGTGGAGAAACCCCTATGGCGCTTGAACGGGATTGGGAATCAGAACAGGATCAAGCACGCTGCTTGGCGAAGCTACTTTGGGCAGTTGAGCAGTTAGGGGGTGATGCTGATCCCAGTCGGTTGGGCAAAACAGCCGAACTGGTGATTCAAACAATGACCGGACCGTGGCGCTTTTTTCACACGCCTGAGCATATTTTTGAGGTCGGCGAGTCAGGCGATGCGATCGAAGTATTAGCGGCATTGTTTCACGATCTGGTGTACGTCCAGGTCGATCAGGGTGTGAGCGTCAACATCAGTGGCTATATTTCGGCGTTTGTGAAGGAGATCACAGGGCAGTTGGTCATTCGCGATCGCACTGAGCTACCCGATGATCCCATGTTTGCAATGGTGGCGCAGTTATTTGGTTTTGCACCAGAAGAAGTGCTGAAGCCAGCGGCTGGGCAGAATGAATTTCTCAGCGCGGTCATTGCTGCCAAGTCTCTAGAACAATTGCTTGCAGCGGAGCAAATCGCCCAGATTGCTGCCTGTATTGAGGCAACCATTCCGTTTCGTAGCGATTCTGAGTCGGGCTTGAGTCCGAGCGATCGCCTCTACACGCGGTTGCAGCAAACCAACCTCACAATGGGCTTTGGCTGGCGAGACGAGGAAGTATGCCAGATTGTGCGGCGATCGGTGCGGCTGGCAAATCGGGATATCGAAAATTTTGCCTATCCCTCTGCGGCTGACTTTCTCGACAACACCTGGAACCTGCTGCCCGAAACGAATCACGATTTGACCAACGCTAACTCGTATACGGTCAGTGGTTACCGGGTTTCGCTGCAAAAGATGGAAGGCTTTATGTACTTCCTGAAGCCCGAACTGGTCTTTCAGCGGTTTCAATCGGAGCCGTCTGTAGAGGTTTATCAGCAGCTCATTGCACGTACGCAGCGCAATCTAGAGGTGGCTCGGCTCTATCTCGGCAGCAAACTACTGTCGATCGCCGTGATCGAGGCACTGTCGCAACGATTGGGACAGGATATTCCGCTGGCAACTATGATGGGCGAACTGTCATCGCATGGGCGATCGGTGGCACAACTAGAGAATTTTTTGCCCCAGCGATCAATGACCGTTGCCCCTGAGACCGACATTGAGGAAGACGTGCTGAGCCTGGTAGAAAAAGGACGCGGTCAATCGTCTTCCTACGACATCAAAAATTCACCCGTAGCGACGTATCTGATCAAATCGGTCGGGTTCTCAGAGTCTCGTCGCCTGTTAGTCCATGCCAAGTCATTTTTTAAGGGGACGCTGACGGCAGAAGCATTTTTGGCAACGTGCGATCGCGCTGTTGTGGATACCATCACCAACGGCATTCTAGAGGTCTTTGAAAGCCGCAAAGTTGCCATGCGCGGGCTTGCGTGCAGCAAGGAATGCTCCTGATTGCGCTCAAGACCGACGTATGATCTGGATGCAGACCTCCTTAATTGAATCACTGGTTATGATGAGCTTGCCGTTTGGAAGCCCGCGAATGCTTGGTTGGATGGCGATCGCTGTTACGTTTACAGCAATGCTTGGTGGTCAGCTTATAGTGCCCTCTGCGATCGCAGCCGATCTAGCTAAACCCGATCCAGCTAAACCCGATCTAGCTAAACCCGATCTAGCTAAACCTGCCAATCTTCGCGCCGTCAACATCTGGACGCGTGTTTTGGGAACCGCTAAACTGCCTGAGCCGTGGCGTATTGCGCCCTGCAACAGCAAAGCTCCTCTACTCTGTGTGTACCATCAGGGTGCATTCGTTGGCAACGTTGAGTTGGGGACGTATCTCATTAGCAGTCGAGCAGATTTAAGAAAAAAACTGACGGAGGCGGGCATTCCAGCCAAAGCATACGCCGATCCGAAGTATCGCAGCCAGGTTGAAACAGCGCTTAAAGCGTGGGTAGCAGATTACTACGCCGTCTTTAAAGACGATCGCAAGTCTGCATACGGCAACAAAATCACGTTCACCGCTCAACCGCCGACCCGTGCCACGATCGGCAAACTCACGGGACTGCGCTACGGCTTTGCAGGTGTCAAGCAGGACAGCAGCATTCATGAAAAGCGTGTGGGCTATGTGGCGTTTGATGGTGCCATGTTGTATATCATCACCACTGCGTCTGATGCCACGTCTGAAACAGGTAAGTTTAAGACGCTCGAAGACTTCCAGCGCTTTGAACCATCCTTAACTAAGCTGGTAACAGGCTTACAACTGCCGATCGCCAAACCAGCCCGTTGACTGCCCATTTAACCCTTGGCAAGACGGTGCAGCCAGATATAGTCAGACCCTTCGGGGCTGCACTTGCTTTGAATGAGGCTGTTGGAGTAAAAAAGATTTTGCCCAGAGCGATCGGTGAGATAACCAGAAGCCGTCCACTCGCCGTAAGGATCGTTGACGTAGAAACCGCTCTTGTTATACCCGCGAATCACCACAATGTGACCAAAGCTAGTGAAATAGCCGTGGACAATGCAAGGACGACCTTCGGCGATCGCCTTGCGAATGTCAGCCAGACTTCCCCGTAGCGTCAAATTATCCTGCATGCCGTAAGCTTTCGCCATTTTCGCCAGATCATCGGGTTCATGACGGCTCAATCCACTCCCATCCATGTAGCGGTACAGTTCGTCTTCAAACTGGACAGCACTGGTACGCTGCTTGATGCGGAAGTATGCCATCACCATTGAGAAACTGGTGACATTGCAGGCTCCAGTCGGATTGACCGCATTATCAAGCTGACTTTTGTAAGCAATACTGAGATTTTTACTTGCCGGAAGGGCACCGGGCGGTGGCGATGGGGCAGGCATCGGCTTGCTGTAAACCACTTTGCCCTGGCTATCGATGAGCTGCACATGATAGCCGTAGACAAACCAGGTGTTTCTGGGTGGGTCGCCTAAAAAAGCGCCCAGGAGTGCGACTTTGAGATGGTCATTTTCAACAAATTTCCAGGAGCTAAGCTCAAATACTTTATCCGCTGCAACCGTCACTTTATCTTTTGCAGGTAGTTTTGAGGAGTCGCCCGGTGATTGCTTAAATATGGTACTTTGAACGACTTTAAGTCTCATAAACAACGCCCCCTGAAGCGAAATGAAAGCATCGAACGATCAACACAAGCTACATCAGTGGTCATCTTACAGGCTACACGACAGGCTACACATTGATATACCTATCCACAGTGAGCCTTTCCACAAATCCATCTATATACGCCAGCCGAGTGCCACCTATAGCCATCTAACGGATAGCCATCTAACGGATAGCGATCGACCGCATAGCGATCGGTTCCTCTACAGCAGCTAAACTGTGTGCTGCCTCATCATACAGCCCCAGTAAAGGTAACGGCAAAATCGTCCCCGATCGTAGCTTTCAGCGCTCAGCTTTCGGCGTTCAGCGTTCAGCGTTCAGCTTTCAGCTTTCAGCGCTCAGCTTTCAGCTTCTGCCCTCTGCCTTCTGCCCTCTGCCTCCTCCCTTCTGTTCCCCAGAACGCTACATATAGCGTAAACTCACAATCGGACGCACTAAGATGGGTTGAGTTCGATTAAGATGAAGCTACAGCAAGCGGTGAAACCTATGACACGCGCAGGCATTGGGATTCGGACGGCAAATATGCGCTCCGAGCGTCTCACAGGACAAATTCATGTTTACGATGGAGCCGGGAAGGGAAAGTCTCAGGCAGCTCTCGGTGTTGTGCTACGTTCCATTGGTTTAGGCATTCACTCTGATCTACAAACCCGTGTGCTGCTGCTGCGCTTTCTCAAGGGTCCTGGGCGGACGTATGACGAAGATGGGGCGATCGAAGCCCTACAGCGTGGCTTTCCGCACCTGATCGATCAAGTGCGTACCGGAAGAGCTGAATTTTTTGGTTTAGACGACATTACCCGCTTTGATCAACTGGAAGCACAGCGCGGATGGGATGTTGCCAAGGGCGCGATCGCATCAGGTTTATACTCAGTCGTCGTACTCGATGAACTCAATCCTGTTCTAGATTTGGGCTTGCTGCCCGTAGATGAGGTCGTGAGCACGCTCAAGCGCAAACCCAATCACATGGAAATCATTGCGACCGGACGAGGTGCGCCACAACCGTTGCTGGACGTGGCTGACCTGCATTCAGAAATGCGACCCCATTACCATGCGGGTGCCAAAGAACAGGGCATTGCTGGCATTGAGATTTACACCGGGTCAGGTAAAGGGAAATCAACCAGTGCGCTGGGCAAGGCATTGCAGGCGATCGGCAAAGGCATCAGTCAAGACAAATCGCATCGCGTGTTGATTATGCAGTGGCTCAAGGGAGGCAGTGGCTATACCGAAGATGCCGCGATCGCCGCCCTCAATCAGAGCTACCCTAGCCTTGTCGATCACCAGCGCTGTGGACGCGATGCGATCGTGTGGCGGGGACAGCAGCAAGAACTCGATTACGTTGAAGCTGAGCGCGGGTGGGAAATTGCCAGAGCGGCGATCGCTTCTGGCTTATACAAAACCATCATTTTGGATGAACTCAACCCCACGGTGGATTTAGAACTCCTGCCAGAGGAGCCGATCGTCCAGGCGCTGCTTCGCAAACCGCGTGACACTGAGGTGATCATCACCGGACGCTGCAAAAACCCGCCTGCCTACTTCGACCTTGCCAGCATTCACTCTGAAATGATTTGCCACAAACACTACGCTGAGAAAGGCATCGATCTCAAACGCGGTGTCGATTTTTAGTTAGGGCTGACGCATAGGACAACTACTCTACTTGCCTCATCCGGTAGCCCAAACCATGCACCGTTTCAATTAAATCACCCGGCGTACCCGCAGCACGAAGCTTGTGCCGCAGCGTTCTGATGTGAGTCTTAACGGCTTCTTCGGTTGGGGATTCGTCAAGCGACCAGAGCCGATCGATAATGCCGGGTCTACTGAGCACACGTCGTCCATTGGTGACCAGCAGTTCCAACAGCGCATACTCCTTAGGCGTTAAAGACAAAGGTTGTTCACTGTAAGTCACATCGTAAGTGCTGGGATCGAGGCAGAGGCTGCCCCAATACAGCTTTGGTTTCATCGTCGCACTGCCGCGTCGTAGCAGTGCCCGAATTTGCGCCATCAATTCCTCAAGGTCGAAGGGCTTGACGATGTAGGCATCTGCTCCTGCGTCGAGTCCAACAATTTTATCTGAAACTGTATCGCGGGCAGTTAGCATCAGAACAGGAGTCGAGATGTTGTGGTCGCGCAACTTTTGACACAGTTCGATACCGCTTAGCTTTGGGAGCGTGAGATCAAGCACCACCAGGTCATACTCTAGCGTTTCCAGCCAATCCCACCCGATCGCACCATCTTGTGCAGTATCGACCGTATATTGGCGATTGGTGAGTGCCTCCGTCAGCAAATCGGCAATTTGAAGATCATCCTCAACCACTAAAATACGCATTAACGTTTCGTTTTCAGAATAAAAGTACAGTGATACAGGCGATCGTTCTCCCGACCAACGCTTGACGCTATTGCTTGTGAGCTTTGTAGCACTAGAGATAGGTGAGTCAATGGTGCAATCAAACTGGATGTAAGGATAACTCAGCAGGTCGCTTGACGCAGAGACCCCTAGCCAACCATTTTACAAACAATGAGTCCTGTTTTGCTTGGCAAATAAATTACAGTAAGCAATGAATGATCAACCTGTGCTTGAGGTGTTCTGGGCAATGGCTGTACGACTCAAAACTTATCGTTCTTAGTGCTTATGAAACGGTTATTGAAAAGCCTCAGAGCGTTTCTCAAACGGGCAGAACAATTCGTATGGCGAGTGAAAATGGCGCTCCGCTGGAAATGGATTCCAGTGGCATTTTGTTTGGCATTAATACTGGCGGCTACGATTAGTGCTGCCTCCTATCGGAACGCGAATCGATTAACGCACAATGCAACTCAGCTACATCGAAGTAACGAGGTGCTTCAAATTCTCTCCAGTGTATCGATCGCCCTTGCCAGTACAGAATTTAGACGAACAGACAATCTACTGCTTAGCAGTCTAAGCGAGTTAAAGGAATACGAAACAACTATTCAAGCCCTGATACCACAAGTAGCTAAGCTAGAGCGATCGCGTAATCATACTGCTCAAGAACAGGAATGGTTAAACACTCTAAGCTTTCTGCTTCGTCAACGAGAAGCGTCGTTTCAACAGTTAATTGAACAACGCCAGAGTAACCGACCAGATGCTGCTGTCCAGAAAGAACTGGTGGCTCAAGTAAGGCAAAATCAAAACGATATTCGTCAAATGATTGACGTTTTGCGAGTTGACGAGGAAGATTTTTTGAAGAGTCAGGCTGAGTATTTTCAGACTGGTTTTGAAAACAGAATGTTGCTTGAGCTAATTGGCACACTTTCGACATTCATACTGCTTCTAAGTATTTATGTCTTAGCCTGGTATCAAAAGAGGAAACGTCAACAGGCAGAAGCTCGGCAGTACTCTTTGGCACAGGTGACAACCCTTAGCGAACTCAAACTTCAGTTTTTCTCGATGGTTTCTCACGAGTTTCGGACTCCTCTCAGTCATATTCTCGGCTCAGCTCAGCTACTAGAAGAAACACTCAAGCCTCTGGTCGAGCCAGTCAAGCTGAAGAATCTGTATCGCATTCAAGCGTCTGCAAAGCTAATGACTCAGCTCTTGAATGACGTGCTCACGCTGGCACGGGCAGATGCAGGGAAGCTAGAGTACAACCCCAGTCAGGTAGAGATTCAAACGTTTTGCCTTAACCTGATCGAAGAGTTTGATCTGTCCGATGACTCTCAGCATGTCATCAAATTTTCACGACGGGGCGATCGCACTCATGCCTGGATGGATGAACGCTTGATCTACTCCGTTCTCAGCAACTTACTCTCTAATGCCATAAAGTATTCACCACCATCCAGCGTGGTCAATTTCACGCTCATTGCAGCAGCAGAGGCGATCACGTTTCAAGTTAAAGATGAAGGCATGGGGATGGACAAGGACGATCTAGCGGCACTGTACAACCCTTTTGTTCGGGGTAAGAATGCTCAAAAAGCGACAGGAACAGGGTTAGGGTTAGCCGTGGTGAAAAAATGCTTGGATTTACACCAGGGACACATTGCGGTTGAGAGCGGGGTTGGGATGGGAACCACTTTTACAGTCAGAGTGCCACAAAGCGACGATCGCTGAGGTGCAAACAGGGCAACGATCGCTGCCAGACGTTGTGGCTCAACGCTTCAGATCATAATCCCCCCGAAATCCCCCCGAAATCCTTTCCAATTTCTGCCGTTCAATGATGTAACTTTGTGTAAACTCAGGCGGGTGGCATGGGTCTGGTGCAGTTGCGTGCCAAACGTTTGCTGCCCGTCGGCAAACGCATCTCCAAGCTGATGCATCTATGTACAAAATCTGTGTACAAAAAATATGTACGAAAACCTCAAACTTTTCATTCTGCCTGTGCTTCAGCTAGAGCTTTCGCCCGACGGAGCGTTTCTGCTACCGCAAAAGTTTGTGGATGGCATGGTGAAGTACGTAGAACTCTGGTCTGGTTCGGTTAAGGCGTTAATGCAAGTGGCTCCGCCATCAGAAACCTATGCTGTTCTGGATCAAAAAGCCTTTCGTGCTGAAGATTTGCCGTTTGAAATTGAAGTGGTTTCGTATGACACACTCTCGGCAGAAGCGCTCAGTCAGGCAGCAGTGGTTTTAGCGTCGGCTGACTATCAACAAAACCACATTAGTCAACTGTGCCGCTCGGTGGGCGTTCCCTGTGTCTACGTCACTGAGTACAGCTTAAAGACTCGGAAACAGATTATTGCTGCTCAAACACGTAACCCGCTTTTACGCTGGTGGCGCAGCCGCTGGGAAACGAACCAAGAACGCGAACGGCAGCAGGCGATCGCCCTTGCTGAGGGTGTGCAGTGTAATGGTACACCCACCTATGCCGCCTATCGTGATATCAACCCAAACCCTTTGCTATTCTTTGATACGCGGACAACCGCCGACATAGTAGCCAGTGATCAAGAGGTAGAGCAGCGGTGCCAGACGCTAATCAACGAGAAAATGCCTCTGCGACTCGCGTTTTCAGGGCGCTTAGTGGCTGAAAAAGGGGCTGATCATCTCATTGATGTGGCGGCAGAACTCAAACGGCTAGGAGTGCCCTTTCAACTCTTTATCTGTGGTGATGGCAACCTTAAAAACTCAATGCAACGGCGGATTATCAGCGGTGGACTGAGCGATTGTGTCAAGCTGATGGGCGTGTTGGACTTTCAGCAAGAGCTTGTGCCCTTCATCAAGCACAACATTGACTTGTTTATCTGTTGCCATCGTCAGGGCGATCCATCCTGTACCTATTTGGAAACGCTGGCTTGTGGTGTACCGATTTTGGGTTACACCAATGAAGCCTTTGTTGGCGTTGAGCGTCAGTCTAAAACGGGATGGGTAGTGCCAATGAATCAACCGAAATTGCTGGCGCAACAAATTGCCAAACTGAATGTCGATCGCGCCGCACTCAAAGTCATGGCGTTGCGTTCTCTAGCGTTTGCTCGTTCGCATACGTTTGAACAGACCTTTGCTGACCGCATGACACACCTGATGCAGATTGCTCTAGCCAGCGCAGCCAGCCTTGCAGTCGGCATCCCAATTGGCATCCAGTTAGATTCTTCTGCCTGGGTTACGGCTCCGCTCAGTGTGCTTGAAGATCTCATACCGAAAACCGATCGCCAGTTTCGTCCAAAGCCGCCCTCACCCTGTTGAGTACGATCGCACCCCTAAACCAACCGTCAAGCAAAAGCAAGTCATAGCAGCCGCTTAATCATTGTTGTAGCTGAAGTGGTCTGCACCAAAAGGTTTTGTTGCCAGGAGCGATCGCGATTAGTCTATGCGATCGCTCTCGTTTAACCGTGCGGGCGATCGGTTCAACTGGCAACTTTCTCGCCTGTCTTGCGAGCGGGTCGCTTCCGCTGGCTCTTGCGCACACCGCCTGCCATTTCATATTCAGCGCTATCTTTGCCATACTCAAAGGCAACGCCCAGCAGCATTTTCTCCGACCATGCCATTAAGGTCTTTTCGGCTTCCAGCATCGCGGCACGGTCTGCATCCAACAGTGACAGCGTGGTGTTGTAGTCAGCAACTCGTCGGCGAGTGGTTTCAATCAACTCCGTGAATGCCTCAACGGTTAGCCCCTTGCCTAAATCCAGCGCTGGATTAATGGATTTTAAGCCTGCAATCCGACGCTCGGCTTTATCGACACTGGCTGAACTGCGCTTTAAACGTGCCATAGATGAACCTCATAAGGGTTAGGTGGATAACGTCCAGAGTGCCCACCAGCAAACCATAGCAAACATATTCATCGCTAGAAGAATTACGGATTTTTGACCGCTTGCAGCTCTACTGCCTCCGTGAATCTATTGATCGATCGCTTTTTAGTCGTTGGAACTGGCTAACGCATACCCAAAAGCAAGTGATACGTAACGAGATCCTTAAGTTGGAAATCAATCTAGTAGGCAATGCTCTGTCAAGTCAAAAGTGAAGCTTTGGGAGCGGGTGCGCCTCTTAGCATTCCTTCGGTGCTGAGATCCTCATCGATCGCCTCCCAGTGAATGCCGTAGCCACCACCGCATACTTCCCAGTTGGCTCGTTGCTCAGGCGTAGCGTTGAGCAGTCTTGGATACCAGACCAACGGCACTGTAATGATGCGCCCATCCATCAAATCAACGCTGATGGTTTCCTCTGTCAAGTGAACATCTTTAACTCTCTCGTCCGCTCGAATTGCCGAAATACCCATACCAAGCCTCCCATAAAAGCTCCTGGTTCTCTTGCACTAGAGTCCGCACTGTTCGTAGTTCTTTTGCACTGAAGCCAATACTGCTTGCCAAGCTAACGGCTTCTAACCAAAACTTAGCTGTTGAGCGATCGCGGTCAATGTGGACGTGGGGTGGTTCGTTTGGCTCGTGGCTGTAAAAGTAGAAGCGGTAGGAACCGACTCGCAAAACTGTAGGCATACCCAGAATTATACTCAAGCCTTTTACTCTAGCAGCAGCCTGTAGTCTCTGAAAATCGACGATCGCATACCCAACATCAAGAAATACAGACCTGAAACGAAAGAACGCAAACCTGAAAGCAAGAAACGCTAACTTAAATTAAGCAATACTTATACAAATTCAAGAAACGTAAGCCCAAAAGCAACAAATGCTTATCGAAGATCGAGAAATGGGTACACGTTCGGAGATTTTTAGGTTGCGATCGCTCGGTTTAGTTGTTGGAAGGGGCGATCGGGCTTGTAGCCATTAAAGGGGTTAGGACTTACGCAAACCTCGGAGGTTTTAACCAAGAATCAAGCATCGTGATCAACCTACTGGCTTAAACCTCGGAGGTTTTGGTCAACATGCGTAAGTCTTGAAAGTATGAAACTAGCTAAAATCCCGCTGCACCAAAAAACAATCTAAAATTTTTAGTCTTATTCCTTCGAAAGAGTTAATATGCAATCAAGCCCCAGTCTCATTATCTTCATCGGGATTTTAGACTGTGAGGCTTTAACCTAAGATAGGTTGCTATTTATGACTCTAGCTAAAGTTTTGCTAATTAGTGCTGTATCGGTTACCGTGCTGGCTAGCTCAAGGTCTGCTTACGCTCAAGATGCTAGGTATATCCAGATGTTAAACACGCAACTCCAAACGTCGGTATACGGTTATGGGAGCGCAACTAAACAGATGAATGACTCTTTGCGACGAAACGGTATGCCCAGTGCAGCAGCAGCAGGTAACCAAATGTTTTATCTTACTCAAGTCTTGGAAGCTTTGAATCAAATGGATCAAATAGCTATAAACGATCCACGTTACTGCCCATTAGCAAGACAGTATCAGAACTATGCAGTAAGAGGTGGGGTCATATCAGTTCCTACTGCTAGTCACGCTGGTGTTTCAGTTTACTGTGCTCGGTACGGTCGCTAAAGAAGTGATGTTTCAAGAAGATGTACTTCAAGGAGTCATAACAGTGCAGATAAATTTTATTTTTATTCTTGGAAATCAGGCTGTTAGGGAGATTGGAGAGAAAGCTACCGAGAATTTTTTCAACCGAAATCCTGGCTTTGTAATTGCTCTAGTCGTCTTAGCGGCTATTGTATATTTAGTAATTGCTTCAGCTAATGCTGGATCGGGAGGTTCTCTTGGATCAGGCAAAGTGAACGACTGGTTAATTGGTAAAGGCACTGAATGGCTTGATGCACCTAAGTGCTCTCGATGTTTATCAACACGAAATTTATATAAAACAAATTGCTGTAGTTCCAACATTTGTGGAAGCTGTATGAAAAATCGTGTTTCACAAGAAGGCTGGTTAATGTTTCAATCCTCATTCTTCACTTGTCCAAGTTGTGGTAGAAAAAGTAAGATTTAATTGTTGTCTTGGCAGTACGATCGCTGATCTTGTAGGTTGGGTTGAGAAACAGAAACCCAACAACTTCTTGTTTGCTCACCTCTGTTGCTTCAGCATAGATTACGCTGCCACTTTCCTGGTATGCCGAAACGGCTTTACCCATCCTCCAAAGAATTAAGGCTACCTACTTAATACATCTCTCAGTAGATCAATAAGCATTTGAACTAAAATTAAGGCATTAGTCTTTGTTGGAGCATTTTTACATGTCTTTGCAAGAGCTTAAGGAAAAAGCATACCAACTTTCTGTAAGCGATCGCCTTGCTCTCATTAGTGCTGTTATTCAATCACTGCAAAATCCACCACAGTTTGAGGACTGGCAGTATTTAGTGTCCCGTCCTCATGCTTGGCGTAAACAACTTTACGTTAAAGGTCATAAATTGCTTGCTTCGACTGTTTGGCAAGACATGGTAACGAATCAGTTGTCGCCAGAGCAAGCAGCCGAAAACTGGAATTTACCGTTGTTTGCTATTGATGAAGTAATTCAATACTGTGAGAGTCACCAAGAAATCTTGAAACTAGAGGCGGATGAAGAGCGCTATCGGTTAGAAGTAAAAGGAGTTTCGATTGAGTCTACGAATGTTGCTTGACGTAGCCATAGGGCTTCCCGAAGGGTAGATTCTCAAGCAAAGTATTTGGTTAATCTTCTTCAGGCAGCAGGGCACGATGTAGTTACAGTCAATGCAATAGATTTGATGAGTCGTCCAGACTCAGTTGTACTAGATTTCGCCAGACAAGATGAGCGAGTGCTACTCACACGCAACTGCGATGACTTTCAGGAACTGCATCAGCTTAACTCAATACATTCAGGAGTTTTGGCAGTTTACCAAGATTCTGATCCAGCTAAAAACATGAGTTATAAAGAGATTGTAAAAGCGATCGCAAATCTAGAATCAGCAGGATATGCACTTCAGAATCGGTTTGTTGTTCTCAATCAATGGAATTATTGATTTGTTAATACGATCGCTGATCTTGTAGGGTGGGTTGAGCAACGAAACTCAACAACTGCTTGGTTGCTCACCTCAGTTGCTTCAGAGATCGCTGATTTTGTCAGTGCGATCGTCACACCTTACGCACAGCAATCGATCGCGTTAGAGAAAAGCGCCCCTTTCTTATCAACGCCTTTGTACTGGTAACAGTACAATTCTGAAAGATTGTCAAACCCTCTCTGACTCGTTATCCTTCGATCAGAAAGGATTAACTAGGGGAACCTCAAATGGCAACCAATCTTTCTTTAGAGGAACGACTTGCAGCAGTAGAAGCAGCGATCTCTGAGTTGCAGAAGCAGATTGCGACTCCTCAACCGACGAATTGGCTCCAACAAATTACAGGCTCTTTTAAAGATGAACCTGCCTTTGAGGAGGTTCTTGCTTACGGACAAGCGATTCGACAAGGGGATGAGTCTTTCCTCGAAGCGCAAGACGAGCGATGAAATATTTGCTGGATACAGACCATCTAAGCATGCTTCAGCGTCAAGCAGGGAGGGATTTCAGCAACCTTTCGACGCGCATGGCTCATTACCCGTTATCAGATTTTGCTGTATCAACTGTGACTTTTCACGAACAGATGCTTGGCAGCCACGCTTACATTAATCGTGCTCGTAACCTGATTGACGTAGTGAAAGGATATGCGATGATGACGCGGCTCGTCACCGACTTTAAAGTGTTGCCCCTCATCTCATTCGATGCAAGTGCAGCTACGACATTTGATCAATTACAGTCACAGCGAATGCAACTAGCAAAGATGGATGCGCGGATCGCAGCAATTGCGCTATCTCGTGGATTGATTTTGTTAACCCGTAATCATCAAGACTTTGGTAAAGTATCAGGGTTATTGATCGAAGATTGGACGGTTTGAAGCACCAGTAGAAGTACGATCGCCGATCTCGTAGGGTGCGTTGCTTTGTAGCAAACGCACCATTTTATTGTGCAGTCTAAATGAACTCTTCTTTTAGTACGATCGCTGATCTTGTAGGTTGGGTTGAGAAACGAAACCCAACAACTGCTTGTTTGCTCACCTCCGTTGCTTCAGCAATTACCACCTTGATCACTCAGGGTAAAATGAAAGAGCAATGCTGCAACAAGGTCAGGTTCTATGACAATTCGACAACCCCGATATAGTAAAGAAGAATTTACCCAACGGGGCAATGCGCTCTATGAAGCCAAAATCCGGCTTCAGGTTGAGCAAAACTATCGGAACAAGATTGTGGCGATCGATATCGAGACAGGTGAATTTGAGATTGGCGATGATAGCTTGAGTGCAGCCGATCGGCTTTTCCAACGCCTTCCCGATGCTCAACCTTGGTGCGTTCGGATTGGCACTGGTCCGGTTCATCGTTTGGGCTTTCATGCTCCAGTAGAAGCACAATGATTTTTGGTTTTGTGCAGAATCGGGAGGCAATTGTGCAGCTTGCGATTATTGGTGATCAGCAAAAGCAGCAAGGGATTCGCGCCGTCATGGACACGGGCTTTACGGGAAGCTTGACGCTGCCGCCAACCATAATTGCGGCTCTAGCGTTGACTTGGTTTACACAGCAGGAAGGGTTTCTGGGTGATGGGAGTCGCAGAACCTTTGATGTCTATCGTGGAACAGTTATCTGGAACGGTCAGCTTCGGGCGATTGAGATCAATGCCTCTGATACGGCACCTTTAGTAGGAATGGCTTTACTGGAAGGGTTTGAACTCAGGATACAAGCCTATGAAGGTGGCAGTGTGGCAATTCTGCCGATCGCGTAGTACGATCGCCGATCTCGTAAGATTGGGCACGATGTTTCATGCTTGGTTAAACCCTCCGAGCTTGCGTAAGCCCTCTCTTTGTGAGATACGATCGAAACAAACCTTGAGAGGTTAGGAGATTTTGTAGAATGCATTGCTGCAAAGCAAACGCACCCTTATTGGGCATTCTCGATAAACTGCTACTCAACTACCGAAAACCTAGAATCGCAATAGGGTGAGCAGTGCCCGTCCGTTGGCTCGTAGAATACTATGAAAGAGTTAACAGTCTTAGTAGGATTCCCAACTATGCTGGCACATCGTATTGAAACAATTATTTCTCAGGATAAAACGCTGACCCTGGAAAATCTACCGTTTCATTCTGGCGAACAAGTTGAGGTCATTATTTTGTCTCGATCGCGAAGAGACTCTGGACAAAACCACTATCCTCTTCGTGGAACCACAATTCAGTACACTGATCCGACCGAACCTGTGGCGCAAGATGACTGGGAAGTTACACGATGATTGTACTCGATACTCACATTTGGCTCTGGTGGGTGCATGGAGATAGCAAGCTTACTCGTGAGTACTATGAGTACATTCAACAACAAGAATCACAGGGGTTAGGAATCAGTGCAATTTCTTGCTGGGAAGTCGCCAAATTAGTCGAATATGGTCGGTTGACCTTACCCAGTTCTGTAGATGAATGGTTAAACGAAGCTTTAAGTTATCCAGGTGTAAATTTTCTAGAGTTAACGCCGAAAATTTGCATAGAAGCAACTCAGCTACCAGGATCTTTTCATCGAGATCCTGCTGATCAAATCATCGTTGCAACAGCCAGAGTTCACAATTGCCCAATTGTAACAGTGGATAGGAAAATTCGAGAGTATTCATACGTCGATTCTCAGCCATAAAGTACGATCGCCAAGCTTGTAGGTTAGGTTGAGAAACGAAACAACTGCTTGGTTGCTCACCTTCATTGCTTCAGCGATCGCTAATCACATTGCTCAAGTACGATCGCCGATCTTGTAAAATGCATTGCCGCAAAGCAAACGTACCTAGATTTGCATTCAATCTCTACGATCGCACTGATGCAGGCATTTTTGAATAGGATGAGCGCTCGTGTTTTGTCTTTCAGTGAGACCGATCGCGGTTATTGCAGGGTTGCTGGTTTTGCTATCGTTATTAGTGGGCAATGCGATCGCTCATACGTCTTATTTGTGAAAAGACTTTCGAGCAAATCTCGATCGCCCTCCCGTAAACTAAACGTTTATACTGAGATTGCCCTCTAGTGGTGGCACTGCTTTCCTCTAAGGGTATTGATCATAGCAAAAAGACAAAAAGATGGAGGATAGAAATGTCACAGTCTTTTGTATTGGAATATTGGCATGATGAGGGCTGGCTTGTCGGTCGTCTTAGAGGCGTTCCTGGTGTATTTAGCCAGGGTCAAACGCTGGACGAACTAGAAGACAACATCCGCGATGCTTATCAACTCATGAATGCAGACGAAGAATCTGCTCCCGCAGACGCTAAGACTAAAGAATTAGTTCTTTAAGTATGAAGCGCCAGGAGTTTATTCGTGAATTGGAACGTGCAGGATGTGTATTACATCGTCACGGTGCAAAACATGATGTGTATCAAAATCTAGCCAATGGCAAGAAAGCTCCAGTGCCACGCCATACAGAGATCAAGAACAGCTTGTGTCGCCTAATTCGCAAACAGCTTGATTTACCAGAATCTAAGTAATGGTTGTCACGACAGACGATCGCGCTTAAATTTGCACTCAGTTTGTACGATCGCACTGATGCAGACATTTGAATAGGATGGGCGATCGCTCTTATCTTCAAGTGAGAGAGCGATCGTCCAGCTCATCATGGTTCAGCGTTAATACTATGAAACTCAAGCTGGCTACCAATTCTAGTGGCTTGCTATAATGCTTTCAGAACTTGAACCCACCTGAAATTCCCATGACATCCCAGCAGCTTGAAGAACGATCGCAACAGCTTGAAGCGCGGGTCGAAGCCTTGGAGGGAGAGTTAGCGCAAATGAAGCAACTGCTATCTGGGTTCCTTCAGAAAAAAGCGCCCTGGTGGTCAGAAGTTGCGGGTAGTTTTGAAACCGATCCGACCTTTGATGAAGCCGTTCGCCTCGGACAAGAATGGCGTAAGTCTGCTGAGTAGATCCTTGAAACTCCATAATGTACATTCTTGATACCGATCATCTCAGCCTTATTCAACGGAACGGACAAGAAGGAAAGCAAATCTTGTCACGTCTCGTAACGATTGAAGAGCTTGAAGTTGTGGTAACTGTGATTACCTACGAGGAGCAAGTCAGAGGGCGGCTAGCTGTTTTATCCAAGACAAAAACCCTGGATGAACAAGTTATTGCTTATCAAGGATTACAGAAACTTGCAGCGGACTATCAAACCATTGTCATTGCCCCTTTTCACCATACAGCCGCTCTAGAGCATCAACGCTTACGAAAAACGTATCCGCGTCTAGGAAATATGGATCTAAAGATTGCCGCGATCGCTCTCACCAATAACGCAACTCTGCTCACCCGCAATGTGTCAGATTTTAGGCAAATCGTAGAACTACGAATCGAAGATTGATCAGTAGTACAATTAAACGATCGCGCTTAGATTTACACTCAATCTGCACGATCGCACTGATGCAGACATTTGAATAGGATGGGCGATCGCAGCAGCCGTTGCTCAACCTTGCAATCGCTGATGCTTTGTCTCAGTTAGCTTTTGAAGCGTCTGAACACTGGCATAAGACGTACAGCCGTTTTTGCCAACGCAGCAGCGATAAGATGAGATTAGTGATCTATTGGGTTCGTTGGTTCGATGCTCTCCCTTTCTCCTACCCTCAAAGAACGTCTTTCTACGCCACTAAGGATTGGACACTTTGAGGTGAACAGTCGTGTGTTGCAGTCGCCCCTCTCAGGCGTAACCGATCTCGTGTTTCGACGGTTGGTGCGTCGTCATGCGCCAGAGTCGATGATGTATACCGAGATGGTGAACGCAACGGGGCTGCATTACGTGAAGGAACTGCCCATCATTATGGAGGTCGACCCTAACGAGCGCCCCATCAGCATTCAGTTGTTTGATTGCCGTCCTGACTTTCTGGCAGAAGCGGCGCAAATGGCGGTGGCAGAAGGAGCTGACACCGTGGATATTAACATGGGCTGTCCGGTGAACAAGATTACCAAAAATGGAGGTGGTTCTTCACTGTTGCGCGATCCAGAGACAGCAGAGGCGATCGTCCGTTCCGTTACCAAAGCCGTGGATGTGCCTGTCACCGTCAAAACTCGCATTGGCTGGACAGATCAGGAAATCACGATCTTGGATTTTGCCAAACGGATGGAAGATGCAGGCGCACAGATGATTACGGTGCATGGACGGACGCGATCGCAGGGCTACAACGGCAACGCCAAGTGGGAATGGATTGCGAAGGTGAAAGAGATCCTATCGATTCCCGTGATTGCCAATGGCGATATTTTCTCTGTAGAAGCGGCGGTGAATTGCCTGGAGCAAACCGGAGCCGATGGCGTGATGTGTTCGCGTGGGACGATGGGCTATCCGTTTTTGGTGGGTGAAGTCGATCAGTTTCTGAAGACTGGCATCTTGAAACCAACGCCAAGTGCTATCGATCGCCTCCAATGTGCGCGTGAGCATTTGTACATGCTGTGGGAATACAAGGGCGATCGCGGAGTGCGTCAGGCACGCAAACACATGACCTGGTATGCCAAAGGGTTTGCTGGAGCGGCTGATCTGCGGGGACAGTTGAGCACGATCGAGAACGTGCAGCAAGGCTTGGATCTCATTGATCGGGCGATCGGGCGACTTATGCAAGAGGTAGACGTGGAACAAGTGGAGTTGGCGATCGCTTAATCCAGCAGACTGGGGTCAATACCAAGCGCATTAAGTTGTTCAGGGGTAAGCGATTAGAGTTTTTCCACAAGCTGCTGTCGCTTTTGTCGCTCTTGTTCTGTATGCTGCCGTTCTCGTAACACTTCTTGCTGTTCCAGGTCTGCCCGTTCATCGCCCGTTAGCAAGAGCTGACCCCTCAGCATTCCACCAGCGGAGCCAGGGCAATTCGATATTCTGATAGCGTCCCTGCCAGATGCCGCGCTCAACGCCTAATGGTGCGATCGGATAGTGCCTGCGATCGTTCGGGTTCATTGGCTGATAACGACTGTTGCGCCGGACATGACTAACCATTCCAACATATGGAATCAGATGTGCTGAATGTTCTCTCCACTATCGCATTCACACCCCAGCGATGCGAATGCCTGAGTCCGTGAATACGTTACTGTGTGTGACTACCTTTCGTCATGGGCACTCTAAGCCAGATGTATGCAAGGTCATTTCAATGAGTAGCGGCATTTATCTAGTTCAGAACGACAATCAACTCGTTCAAATGAGGGAGTCGCCCTACGAGTCAGAGGATTTGCTGCAAGAATTGCTTGCTAAGTATCCAGATCTTCTGGCAGGCGAACAGATGAATAGCGTTGAGCCAAGACGCTGGCTCCTCATTTCTCGTGAGATGGGAGTTGATCGTTGGTCAATCGATCACTTATTTCTTGATCAAGATGGTATTCCAACTTTAGTGGAAGTTAAGCGTAGTAGTAATACTGAGATTCGGAGAGCAGTAGTTGGTCAGATGCTCGACTATGCAGCCAATAGTATTGTTTATTGGTCTGTTGAATCGCTCTGCACACAGTTTGAGAAAAACTGTCAAAGCCAAAAGATTGACCCAGCGCAAAAAATGGGTGAATTTCTGGGAGAAGATGGTGAGCCAGGACAGTTTTGGGAGAAAGTTGAAACCAACCTCAAAACAGGCAAAATCCGGATGGTTTTTGTAGCAGATAAAATCCCTGTAGAACTTCAAAGCATTGTTGAGTTCTTAAATGTACAGATGAGTCCAGCCGAGGTGTTAGCAGTTGAGATTAAGCAATACCTTGGTCAAGAACTTAGAACGCTTGTTCCTAGATTAATTGGTCAAACGATAGCGCGGGGGGGATCTTCTGTTTTGCGTGAAACTAAGCGATGGGATGAAGATTTATTCTTTACTGAACTGGAGATGAGCTGCAGTCTTGATGAGATTAAGACTGGTAGAGCGATACTTGCTTGGGCGCAACGTGAAGTTGGAAAAATCAAGTGGGGAACAGGTGCAAGATCTGGAACTCTGATTCCAAAGCTTCATCATAATGGTAAAGACCATTCAATCTTTAGATTGTGGACTGTTGGAGTGATTGAAACTTCCTATTCACAGATGAACTTGAGCAGAACTCAGGAACAGTTTCGTGGGCTTGGAGGCAACGTTACTGAGTACTCTGCAAATATCCACCTGTCCCAGTTAGCTGAGGAGGCTAGATTGACACAGTTTTTTGATGTTTGCAGTCAAATTATTCAGGATATTAGAGCTATGTAGAACTAGCTGTGAGTGGTTAGAGTAACTTAAGCAGCGTTCAGGCGAATCGATGATCAGCTACCAGTTTCCTGAAAACTTCCTTTGGGGAGCCGCCACCGCCTCCTATCAAATTGAAGGGGCGGTAAAAGAAGATGGGCGCAAGCCGAGCGTGTGGGATACCTTTAGCGCTAGACCGGGACGCACGTTGAATGGAGATACGGGTGCCGTCGCCTGCGATCACTACCACCGTTACGAGAGCGACATAAAGTTGATGGCAGCGTTGGGCATCAAACATTATCGCTTTAGCATTGCCTGGACGCGCATTCTGCCCGATGGACGGGGAGCTGTCAACGAAGCGGGTGTGGATTTCTATAGACGACTGGTGGACTGTTTGCGCGAGCATGATATTACCCCTCACGCCACTTTGTTTCATTGGGATAGTCCCCAGGCGCTGGAGGATCGCTACGGCTCCTGGCGCAGTCGGGAAATGGCGCAGGACTATGCGGATTACGTGACGGCAGTGGTGAGTCGGCTGGGCGATCGCATCACAAACTGGATGACGATCAACGAAATTTCGTGCTTTACCCATCTAGGCTATGCGGTGCATGCTGATCCGCCCCATGCTCCCGGTACGCGGGTCAAAACCAGCAAAGAGGTTTGGCAAACCTGTCATCACGCAATTTTGGCGCATGGTTTGGGCTGTCAGGCAATTCGAGCCGCCTCGCCTGTTCCATGTTCGATCGCCCTGGTGGATAATCCTGCCGTGACGGTGCCGATCGTCGAATCAACAGACCACATCACAGCGGCACAAAAAGCGTTTCCGACCTGTTGGGCAAACGGTGGCATTCTGTACCCAGTGCTGACGGGTGCTTACAGTCCAGCTTTGCTAGAGCAACTGGGACGCGATGCACCAGACATTCGGGCAGGCGATTTAGCAACGATCCATCAACCCCTGGATGCGTTGGGGCTAAATATCTACACAGGCACTTACGTAAAAGCAGCCGACAATCCTAGCGGTTACGAACTGCTTGACTTTCGTGACAGCTATCCTCGCCTCAACATGCCCTGGCTCTGGATGCTGCCAGAAGCGCTGTATTGGGGCGTACGCCACGTCAGTGAAACGTTAGGAAGACCCGATTTGCCCCTCTTCGTCACTGAAAATGGCTGTGCCGCGCAAGATACGGTGAACGCGCAGGGCGAAGTCATCGATTTAGAACGGATTGCCTATCTGCGACAGTATCTCAAAGCGGCTCATCGCGCCGTGGCAGAAGGCTATCCCTTACATGGCTATTTTGTTTGGAGCTTGCTGGACAACTTTGAATGGGCGTGGGGGTACGATCGCCGTTTCGGCATCACCTACATCGACTATGCTACGCAGCAACGCACCCCAAAAGCTAGCTTTCACTGGTACGCAGAGTGCATTCGGCAGAGACGGGTGGTTTGAGGGGAGGCAGGGGGGA
>NZ_JCACKI010000022.1:0-12076 GCF_059505325.1 Tildeniella sp. | reverse complement strand
GGCAGGGGAGGCAGGGGAGGCAGGGGAGGCAGGGGAGGCAGGGGAGGCAGGGGAGGCAGGGGAGAATATAGAGATAAAAGTTATGCAAAGCTCTTTGACACAAAGCCTTTCAGATTCAACGACCGAAGGCGCTACTCAAAAATTCCCTTGCTCCTCCTGCCCCCTGCCCCTCCTCTGCAAACTCGGCTAAAACCCACTCGTGCTGGAAAACGGCTTCTAAACAGTTGGGTGAAACGGTAGCGCAATGGTGAACCGTGCACCCTGATTGGGGCTGGATTCTAACGTGACCGTTCCACCATGCAATTCTGCCAGTTTGCGTGTAATGACCAGTCCTAAGCCTGTTCCTTGATGGTTGCGGGCAAGTGAACTATCAATTTGGGAGAATGGCGAGAAGAGTTTTTGCTGATTGGCGGCATCAATGCCAATGCCCGTATCCCAGACTAGGAAGCGAATCATCTCTAGCGCGCGATCGCCGCATGGAGATAGTTGCTCTGGCAGTTCTGCTTCGATCGCATGGTTGACGCAGCGCGGTAATGGTTGTCGATACACCTTCAGCCCAATCGTGCCTTCCTGAGTAAATTTGATGGCATTAGCTAACAGGTTAAGCAACATTTGCTTGAGTCGCCTGGGATCAGCAACGACCCAGTCAACGCTCGAATCAAGGTCAACATCGATTTTGAGTCCCTGATTGAGCGCTCGTTCTCGAATGAGGCTCATCACGCCTTCGCAAACATCCGGTACGAAGATTGCCTGTCGGTCTAGCTCCAGGCGATCGGCTTCGAGACGTGACAGGTCTAAAATGTCGTTGATCAGGTCGAGCAAATGCTGTCCACTGTCGTGAATCCGCTCGACATAATCGTTTTGCTTCGGATTGAGTTCGCCAAAAAAGCCTTGCAAAAGGACGTTTGAGAACCCCAAAACGGCAGTTAGCGGCGTTCGCAATTCATGGCTAGTCGTTGCGATGAATTCTTGCTTGACACGGGTAGTTTCGGTCAACTGTTGGTTTTGCGTTTCTAAAAGCTGCCACTGTTGCTTCAGTTCTGTGACATCACGGCTGACCCCAATCACTCGCTGGACAGCACCTGACGGCGCTGTAATGGGTGTGTAGACCGTTTCAAAAACTCTGCTACCCTCAGCTAAAAGCAGTTCATGGTCAACAAAGACTTTTTCACCTGTGTCGAAGGCGCGCTGGATGGTTGCGTCGAGTCTTTCAGCCGCCTCGCCAAACAGTTCTTGATTTGTTTTGCCCACGATCGCCTCTGGAGCCAACTCCAGCATTGTGCTACCCGCAGGATTCATCGATAAACAGCGCAAGCTAGAGTCGTACTCGATAAACACATCCGTTAACGTTTCGAGAAACGAGCGAAAGTAATCACTGCTGACGCGCAGGTCATGCTGTTGAGCATGGAGTTCAGACTGACGTAGCGCGATCGCGCATTGGCTAGACACCTGTTCGATAAGCGCGATTTCGTTTGGTTCAAAGGTACGGGCTTGGCTACAGCAGACAGCAAGGATACCGAGCCATGCCTGATGATCTCTGATGGGTCTAAAAACATTGCCTTCAATGAAGAGCAATTGAGTGATGGCAGCCGTTGGCTCACCTGCTAACGCGAGTACGTGCTCATCGTGGCGCTGGTGTGAAGACAGGTTGCTGAAATGAGACGTGCGATCGATGTCTTGTTTTAAATCGGTTTGCTGTCGCTCGCAGCCGTCCGCTACAGCTAAGCTCTGTGGCGAGAATGATTGCCCTTGTAGGGACGGTAGGGGTGGCATGGCATCCCTGACGTATTCATGGCGGACAGTGAGACAATCTTTCTCAGCGTTCATCAGGCTAATGAAGCAGCGATCGGCGTTGAGTGCCTGGGTTAGTCCTTTCACCGCTGCTTGTAGTACCGGGTCGGCATCTAAATGCTGACGTAGAGTTTCGGTCAAATGATGCACCAGTTGCTCAAATTTGAGTGCTTGTACCCGCGATCGCGTCCGCTCACTTACCTGGTCTTCCAGTTCCCGAGCATACTGCTGCCTTTCCTGTTCTATTAAGCGGCGATCGGTGTTGTTCGTGATGAAGCTTAGAATCACCGCATCGCCTGTTTCTGGATCATCCACTAGAGAGAGTTTGACCTCAACCCAAACGATGTCACCATCACACCGTCGGTAGCGCTTTTGCAAAACTTGCTGGCGCTGCCCCTGATCCAGCATTTGCTGCACTACCCTGACCTCAGCCGCAAAATCTTCAGGGTGAGAAATGGCGCGATTGTCGAGACGGCGCAGTTGCGCTTCTGTATAGCCTATAAGTTTGCAGAATGCTGGATTGGCGTACGTAATACCGCCATCGAGACCAAGTTGGAGAATGCCAATTGGCGCTTGGTGGGCGAGGGCTTCAGAGAGGATGGTCTGACGTGGCACAGACTTATGGTGAAAAGGGCAATGAACTTTGCAGTTGAGCACACACGAGGCTAAGGCAAGGGACTAACTCCCTTGTTGCACAGTGCTCAAGAGCAGCCTCTCAGTACAAATGGCAGCAGCTATAAAATCGCCCCAAAAGCTAAGCACTGCGATCGCGCTCGTCACGATAGCAAACGCTGCCGCAGCAATTTGACTACTCACTAGTGTTCCCCTGAGAGTCGTTAGTTGACCACGTGCGCGTTTTGTAATGGGTTACCTAGCCGTGTAATCGGTTACTGAGCCGTCAGCCATCAGCTTTAAAGTCTGTGCTGACCGCTGACCGCTGACCGCTACCTGCTGAAAGCTAACCACACTCAAGCTAATAAGCAAGCGATCGGAAACATTACATACTCCAGGAAAAATAGCTTCCAGATGAACTGATAGTAACGGCTGATCGATGCTTGGCTTGTAAGGTCTACTTGAGTACTGCGTAACCACAGCAAGCCGAATGCTATGAGATGGGAGACCACTAGAAACAGATGATTGGTGCCAGGAAGTCCTGCTAGCCCCGCCAAAACCATACCCAAATAGCAGCTTGTAATGACCCAGAGCGCAAGGTGAAAGACCGTCCGTTGCCCCAACCGCAGTGTGAAGGTGGTGATGTTGTAGCGACGATCGCCCTCTATATCTGGAATATCTTTGAAGATGGCGATCGCAAAGGTAAAGACCAGTACAAAGAGTGTGAGTGCCCAAACGGCTGGCGGAATGGCTAATCTGCCCTGGAAGTGGAGAAAAAGCCCCAGATTGACGACGACTCCCCGCACTGTGAAAATACACAGCGATGCCCAGACGGGAAAGCGCTTGAGTCGAAGCGGCGGCAGGGAATACGCTGTACCAATCAGTAGACTGATGCCGATCGTTGCCAGCAAGAATGATCCCTGCAAAACTGCCATCGAGAGTGCCAGCAACCCTGCGATCGCGACGACTACAACGCCCTGCTGCTGAGAGAATTCCCCCGATGCCAGCGGCAAATGAGGCTTGTTGATGCGATCGATCCCCACATCTTCTAGCTGGTTCAACCCGACGATATAAACGTTGCCGCAGAGACACGCCAGCAGTGGCGGCAGAAGCGATGATAGGGCACCTGCGATCGACCATTCTCCGCGACCTGCCATCGCTATCAAATACAACCCCAACACACTCAAGCTAGTGCCGATAATGGTGTGTGGACGAGCAAACTTCCAGAACGCGTAGAGTCCCGGAGCATGGCGTTGAAGCAGCCCATTTTGCTTAAGCTGAGGGGAGGGAAAAGGGTTTTTTGAGACAATACGGCTCATGTGTACCTTTGAAACAAGAGACTCTAGACTCTGGACTTTAGACGTTTCGCCCCCTAAAGTCTAGTAGCTTGAGTGGGGCAACACTGGTATCAAGGAGCCAGATGGTTGGCTCAACCCATCTCACGCTTTCCTCCTCACGTTTGACGGCGACTCTGTACGGGTGGATAATTCCCATAACCAAACCCATGTGCATTCCCCAAGCTTCTTTTCTTCCGCCATGAAAAGTTCTATCCGCTCACTGCAAGCCCCCGACCTGGCTGAAGCTGACCACATTTTTCGGCTGGCATTTGGCACCTTTATCGGTCTGCCTGAACCCACTCAATTTGGTGGCGATGCCAGCTATATTGCAGCGCGGTGGAGGACGAACGCGATCGGTGCGTTTGCGGCTGAGACAGAGGGCAAATTGATTGGGTCAAATTTGGCAACGTCTTGGGGTAGTTTTGGTTTCTTTGGACCATTGAGTGTCCATCCTGATTGGTGGAATCAGGGCATTGCGAAACAGTTGGTTGCCGCTGTTGTGGAGCAATTTGAGCATTGGGGTACGCAGCAGGTTGGTTTATTCACTTTCCCCAACAGCCCCAAGCATCATGCTCTGTATCAAAAGTTTGGCTTCTATCCTCAATACCTGACTGCTGTCATGGCAAAGGCAGTTGCACCGATCGCGTTGCCGTCCTCAGCCTCGCGCTATTCCCAATTAAGCGAAGCAGACCAGTCTCAAGCATTGAGCGCCAGTCGTGCCCTCGCCAATACGATTTTTGCAGGCTTAGATCTATCCACCGAAATTGTGGCTGTTCAAGCGCAAAGCCTGGGCGATACGGTTTTGCTGTGGGACGACGACGAACTGGCTGGGTTTGCGCTGTGTCACTATGGCGCTGGCACAGAGGCGGGTAGCGATACCTGCTACGTGAAGTTTGGGGCGGTACGATCGCGCCCTCAAGCAGGAACCCAATTCGCGCAGCTACTCAGCTTGTGTGAAGCCCTGGCAGCGAGTCAAGGCATGACGCGGTTGCTTGCTGGCGTAAATACCAGCCGTCAAGAGGCATACTGCCGCATGATTGCCCTTGGCTTTCGCACTGAAATTACAGGCGTAGCGATGCAAAAACCGAACGAGCCTGGTTACAACCGCCCCGATGTGTTCGCGCTTGATGACTGGCGCTGAACAATTTTATTCTTGACTCCATTGCCTCTTAAAGCACGTCTCCAGGATCATCTCAGCCAAATTGCCCGCGATCGCGACCCGTATTTGGCGACAGCAGGTCATTTTTTTGTGCGTGAATACATCCGGGCACAGTTAGCGCAGTGGGGCACTGTTGACACCCATGCGTTTCAAGCGCAGGGCAAAGTATTTCAGAATTTGATTTTGAATTTGCCTGCTCGATCGGAGAGTGACAAGCCACGATTCTTTCTGGGAAAGTCTTCGCCAACGCCGAAACCACCGATTCTGATTGGTGCTCATTACGATGCTGTACCGGGTTCACCAGGAGCCGATGACAATGCCACTGGAGTCGCAGTGCTGCTAGAGATGGCGCGGCTGTTTACCAGCGAACCTGCACGCTACCCCATTCGCCTGGTGGCGTTTGACCTGGAAGAAACGAGCTACGATCGCGCAGGCAGCACCCATTATGCCAACTCGCTTCAGCAGGAGCCGTTACGCCTCATGCTGTCTCTAGAAATGCTGGGCTATTGCGACCAAACACCTGGTTCGCAGCAGTACCCAACCGGATTGCGATCGTTCTACCCCGATCGCGGCAATTTTATTGGCTTGATTGGCAACATCCGCACGATTCCCGATTTGCTCCGTCTCAACCATCATGTGCGGCACCACGTCCCCTGCGAATGGTTGCCTGCTGGCGCACGGGGACTCATCGTGCCTGAAACTCGTCGCAGCGACCATGCCGTCTTTTGGGATCGAGGCTATCGAGCGCTGATGGTGACAGACACCTCTTTTCTTCGCAACCCGCACTATCACAAACCGAGCGATCGGCTGGAAACGTTAGATCTCGATTTCTTGACGAAAGTGTGTTGCGGCTTGATGCACGGTCTTCAGCAGTTGTAATCATTTAGCCAACGTTTCGAGGCTAGAAAACTTGATGCAAAAGAGCCGCAAAGACTATCCTCGTTGTTAAAAACTGGTTAGTCTGAACTGCAATGAGAGCATACTAACGCCTCCATGTTTTGAGCGCTTCCGGATGCCAACGTTAGTTTAAAATCATCATTTGGAGGCTATTTATAGTATCCGCTTTTCGTGAGATTAGAACGTATTCAAGCAGCGATTCGTGAGGTAAACTGGGCAATTTCTCTAGAAGTGCTCTGTCAGTAAAGAGAGCCTGTGTATGACTTTGACGATCCTTGCAGCACAGATGTTTCCTAAACGTATTGTTGTTGAAATTCCGAGAAATTATTGACACCGTTTCTGCTTTTTAGAGTTATCGTGGAGAAACAGTGTTGGGGGAGAGGTCATGCGTAAACTTGTGTTCATCGGACTTGCTGGAGCGATCGCGTTGACCGTTGCCAGTTGCTCATCCGATTCGGGTGGTGATGTCGCTACTTCCCCATCGCCGATTGCGTCAGCCCCCGTTCAAAAACCTGCTACCAGCCAGCCGTTCGGTGCGAAAGCCGCAGCTCCGCTAGTGGCGCAAAAACCGCCTGCTGGTGATACGATCCCTGGCTTAATTCAATCAACCAACGGTGACGAACGGGCAAAGCAAGTACAGGCAAGCATTGATGGTCAGAAAGGGAAAGACCCGTTTGCAGGCTTGCCGCCAAAGCTGCAACAGCCCCGTACCGCTGTGAATCGCCAAAATGTGCCAACGGTCAGTCAACTGCCAGCGAACCCCAGAGTGAGTAACCCCCGACCAACCTCCTCCCGACCAACAACGACTGCTTTTAACCCCAGAACGCCTCTGCCTCCCCAGGGAAATTCAAGCGTTCCAGTCATCAAAACCCTGCCACCGCTGCCATCTGCGAATTTAGCAAATGCAGTCGAAGTGAGTGGTGTTGTAATGGTGGGTGGGGTTGCTCAGGCGATCGTCAGGGCACCGAACGAAGAAACCAGCCGCTACGTCCGGGTTGGACAACGCCTTTCTAATGGACAGGTGCTTGTCAAGCGCATTGAGATGAACTCTGGGTCTGACCCAACGGTCATTCTTGAAGAAAATGGTGTCGAAGTTTCGAGAGCCGTTGGTACAACGGTGGCAGCGAATAGACCTGCCTGACGGTTGTTAGCAAAAATTTGCAACGAGTAAAAGCCACTTCAATTCGATCAGCGCTAGAGTTAGAGCAATACTTTTAACGGTCGATTTGCATCCGGAGCTGTGCTCATGACACACGCTACCTTCAGCCAGCAGCCTTGGAGTTTCTTCGGTGTAGATCCGCTCAATCTGGTCTTTGCACCCAGCCAGCAGCCCAATCCTCAAGTAACGCAGGATGCCGATCTGCTCCGCTTGTTTAACTTTGTGCCGGGGCTGCAAGAACTGCTTATGCTACGGCAGGTTCATGCTCTGGAACACGCTACCGTGTGGGTCTTAAGTAGCCGGGTCAGACAGCGCCAGTTTGCGGCTATGGGTAGCCCGCCCGATAACGAACGGCTCGGCGGCATGTCTACCGATCGCGGCTTTTACCTCTACGGACAAGTAGATACGACAGTATTGCACCATGCCGTTCAGGTAGCGTTACAGCGGCTGACTGCTGGTGAATGGTATTTGGCAGTGCATCCTCGCTGTGGCACCAACGTGTCGGTGGGGCTGCTGCTCACCGCTGGCTTGGCTTTGGGTGCTGCTGCTTTGCTCCCGCGCGGACCGATCGAACAGTTTGTTGGGTTAGGTCTTGCCGCTGCCACTGCCGCCCATCTCACACCTGACTTTGGCAGCCTCGCTCAGCAATACATTACAACCGCTATTCCCTTCAATCTGGCAATCGATCGCCTCATCGCCAGCCAGGATGCCCTTGGTCGTCCCGCACATTTCGTGCAGGTACGTTGGCAAGAGGTGTGAGAAAGGCTAAAAGCTATGAGGAAGGCTAAAGGACTACGTATGAAGGCTAAAAGATTTACTTAACGCGATGTGCGACTTTCCTAAAATACCTGCCAAAACTGCCCTCACCCTAGCCCTCTCCCGATGGGAGAGGGAACCGGAACGGTCTGGAAGCCCTTCTCCCTAGGGAGAAGGGTGGGGATGAGGGCGAATTAGTTGCACATCGCGTTACTTATCCTTTATCCTTCAGCCTTTAGCCTTTCTTGCAGTCTGCTGGCGGTTCGCAAAATCTGTCCTGCCAGAATTGCTGCGCCAAAACCATTGTCGATGTTAACAACCCCAACTCCAGCAGCACAGGAATTCAACATCGTCAGCAGGGGGGCTAATCCATTGAAACTGGCTCCATAGCCAATGCTGGTTGGCACAGCGATGACAGGGCAGTCTGCCAGTCCAGCGACGACACTGGGCAATGCGCCTTCCATGCCAGCGACAACAATCAGTACATCGGCTTCAACGATCGCCCAGCGGTTTTCGAGCAGCCGATGGATGCCTGACACACCCACATCCCACAGGCGGTTGACCTTAAACCCACATAGCTCAGCGGTGACCGCCGCTTCTTCAGCAACAGGCAGATCGGCAGTGCCTGCGGAGAGGATGCTAATGGTGCCGGGATGGGGAGTGGGGAGTGGGGAGTGGGGAGTGGGGAGTGAGGATAAAGGAGTAGGAGGATCAGGCTGATTACCGCTGACGGCTGACGGCTCACCGCTGACGGCTGATGGCTGATCCCTCTTTAACGCACAAATTCTCGCTGTTGCGTAGTACTCCACATCCGGCACTTTTGCTTTTAGCTGGGTATAAACGTCTGGCTCAATGCGAGTTGCCATCACAACAGCGGCACGATCGCGCATGACCTCCATAATTTGGGCAATCTGGTCTGGGGTTTTACCCAAGCCCCAGATGAATTCAGGAAAGCCAGTGCGAATAGCGCGGTGATGGTCGATGCGAGCAAAATCTTCAACCGTTTCAAAATTCAGGTTTTTGAGTTTGTCGAAGGCAACGTCTGGAGTCAGTTCACCAGCGGCAACGGCGTGAAGGAGATGCTTGAGTTGGTCGGGTTGGGTCATTGGTAGAGAGGAGTGAGGGGAGAGGAGTGAGGAGATTGGGGAGAGGAGCAAGAGGAAAAGCGTTTCCTACTCCCTATTCCCCACTCCCTACTCCCTAATTTTAAGTTCTTGAATATTCCACAGCCCCCAACTGGGCAAACCCGTGTACTTCAGTCCTTCCACTCGATCGCGGACTGCCATCAAGGCGCGATCGTTGACGAGATGGATGACGGGAAGCTGTTCCTGGACGAGACGCTGAAATTCGGCGTAGATGGCTTTACGTTTCGCTTGGTCAAGTTCACGGGCACCAGTGATGAAGAGACGATCGATCGTCGTTTCCCAGTCGTTGGGTGCCCAACCTGGAAGCGGCGGTTGTCCGGGCTGTGGCTTCAGATTGAACGAGTGGGATGCCCCACTGCTCACCCACAAATTTGAGGCACCGTGGGGTTCGATGCCGCCCGTAAAGCCGATCATATGGGCATCCCAATCACGCGAATTGTTGACCTTTTCGATCAGCACGTTGAAGTTGATGGGTGTATAGTCAACCTGAATGCCGATTTTGCCCAGGTCTTGCTGCACTTGGGCACCGATCGCCACTCGCACAGGATTATTTGCGTTGGTAATCAGGCTGAACCGGACGCGATGATCAGCCGCATCAAACAGTTGTCCTTGAGCGCTGTACTTAAAGCCTGCCTGCTTCAATAAGGTCTTGGCTTTTTCAGGGTCATAGTCATACACTTTCAGACCATCGTTGAGAAAGTAAGGGCTTTGCACAGAAATGGGTGAATTTTGGATCACGCCTAAGCCCCGAAAAAGGTTGTTGTTGATGCGCTGGCGATCGATGCTGTACGCGACTGCCTGCCGAAACGCCAACGTATTGAACCAGCGCGATTTGATTGGATCGACAAGCGGTTTGCCATCTTTAGCCTTCGCCTTGTTCAGGTTGAACGTGAGATAGAGCGTTCCCGACCACGGTCCTCCATCCTGGATCGTAAAGTTGCCGCGTTTTTCTTCGCGCTTGAGCAGGGGCACATACTCCGATCGCAACGGTCGGACATCGCCGATGACATCCATATCGCCAGAACGAAACCGCAAAAGCTGCGTGTCCAGGTTTTCCACCACCTGCCAAATGATGCGATCGATGTAGGGCAGTTGCTTACCCTGAGCATCTTTACGCCAGTAGTAGGGATTGCGACGGAAAATCAGTCGTTGTCCAGCGATGTAACGCTCCATCACATAAGGACCATTCACCACAATCTTTGTAGGGTCGGTATCGGTGCCCCAGGTCGAGAGAAACGTGAGGTTGCCATCCGCTCCCTTGGTTTTCAGCGTTTCTGCCAGCGCGTGCTTGGGCAAAATCACAATGCCGTCGGGTCCCGCTGTCGCGTTGAGCAAAGGCGCAAAGGGTTCTGGCAAAATAAACTCGACGCGCAGGTCATCTAGCTTTCGCACGTCGGGATAGGCTTTGTTCACCCCAATTTGAATGCCTTCTTTAGCATCAGTGGGTACGTCTGGGTTCGCCACCACATCCCGATAGGTAAAGACGACATCATCAGCGGTGAGCGGTGCCCCATCAGACCATTTCAAACCAGGACGCAGCTTGAAAACCAATCGTTTATTGTCGTCTGAAAACTGCCAGGACTCTGCTAAGGCAGGTTCGATCGCTCCAGTAACGCCGTTTTCTTGAGTTAAGCATTCGTAAGTGAAAAGAAAAATGCTGGGAAAGGTGTTTTTGTTCGCAAAGTTAAAGGTGTTTGGGTCAGTGACGGTGCTGAGTACCAATTGGCTACCCTGTGCCGCTTGAGTGCGAAACTGGTTTGGCTGGCAGCCTGAAAGAGGAGCGGTAAGGATCAGCGTCAACCCCACGATGATGACGGGAGCCTTAACCAAAGCTCTCACTGAAACCCTGCTGCGCTTAAGCGTACGATCGCCCTTCGTTGAAATGAGATTACGGAGGGTCGCGATCGACAACCAGAACCAATAATGCAGAACCTTAAACAGAGAAGCGACAGAAATCATGCTGAGCTGACTGAAGGGGGAACTATTTCTCTACCAGTTTGCGTCTAAAACCTTTGCTTCGCGCATTGAATCGGTAAAACTCCACCAGCCAGTCTGTGATAGCCCAGTCTGTGCTAGCAAGTTTGTCAAAGGAGGTGATGGCTGCAAAAGGGTGCGGTTCATCTGGTCTGAACCTTGTGCATTAGCGGTCAGATTGCCCGTTACCCCGGTACTGAATCGCGCAGAATCGCCTGCAAGTCAGCGATCGCCCTCGTGTTCGTTTCCTGTTGGGCGGCTGTTCGATCTAAGGTTTGCTCAGTCTGCTGTTGACGTTGAGCCAGCAGCAGCAAAATTTCGTGAATCTGAGCAACCACTTGATCCTGCCGTTGCTGCCTCTGTTCTACGTCAGTCAAACGGTTTTCTAAGTCGCTGTCGCTCATGATGATTGCCCAGGTAATTTTAGGATTTTAGCGTACTGGATACCTGGGGAGGGCGTTTAGCATGAGAGTGATTCATCTCCAGCGGCAAGACCCAGTGCCCACAATCATAGGCTGTGTAGGCGATGATGGTGAAGTGAGAGCATGGACGATCGCCGACTGAAGCATGGCGTTGCTTTACATCAATCCATGATGGGACATAAATCTATTACGGGGAGGAGAATGATGGCAAGTCGTTTGCAGTGGAGTGTTTGGCTTGTTTCACTGGCTATTCTGGGCGCGTTGCCTGCCTTGAGTCAGTCCAATTTTGGCAACCTGACTTTAAGTGCTGGCAAATTGTCAGGTACTTTGACAGGCTCTACGGGTGGCTCTACGTCGTTGCCTGCGATCGTCAGTAATCGCGATCGCAACAACAACAGATGTCTTGGCTTTGGTGATCCGATGCCTGACCATGTGCTGGTCTTGCAGCAAAACGTTCCTAGCCTCAAGTTGCGCGTTAATAGTGGTGGTGGTGACACAACGCTAGTCGTTCAAGGAACACGCGATGTTCGCTGCGGTGACGATTCCAAACGTGGCAAAGATGCCAGCCTCACCGATACCGATTGGCAAGCGGGGACGTACAAGATTTGGGTAGGCACTGCAACACCGGGCGAACGGCGAGACTATACGCTGTATGTACGGCAGTAAGCATTAGGGCTTGCTAAAAAATAGACTGCACACTTTTGGATCAGCGATCAGCTATCAGCTTTTCGCTGATGGCTACAGACCATGCTGTTATTTCTGTACCACTCCTTAGCTCGACTTTATCCAATTAGGCAGCGTAGCACAATAGGCTGAAACAGCAG
>NZ_JCACKI010000021.1:0-78118 GCF_059505325.1 Tildeniella sp. | reverse complement strand
AAACTCCACCACCTCAAACTCCACCACCTCAAACTCCACCACCTCAAACTCCACCGCCTCAAACGCCACCGCCTCAAACTCCACCAGCAGCGTCGCCAAGCGCTCCAGCGCTACCTACCCAAAGCAGTCCTACGCCACAGCAGAATGCTCCAACGCCACCAGCTCAGGGCACTGTGACACCGCAAAAGACTCCAGCACAACCGTCCCCAACAACTCCAACCCCACAAAGCACGCCAGCACCATTGGAAAGTGAGTCAGCGCGATAGCGCTCAGCGTAGTGAAAGGTGAGAAATGATGGCTAACGTTTAACCGCTTTTATCTCCATTCTCAGAGAGTAAAAAAAGTAAAGGGGCTTTACAGGATCAACTAAAAAGGTGTGCTGCTAGTGCTCTATTGGCAGCATTTCAATGGTATTAACCTGACGATTAACCAGCCTTAATGTAACAGCGATACTTTGATATAGGCTTTCTTGGTCTTAATTGGCACATTTTGTTTGCGTTAAACACGGCGAGTAAGAACCTTTTTTTCCAAATTTAGGTTTTTTAGCTAGCGCTATGTTTTGTGAATGAAAGTTTGAATTGAAATTCATGCTTTCACATCCATTTCACATTTACGGGGTGTGTTGGCTCTTACAAACATCGAACTGTTAACGATCGCCGTTCGCAAACTGTTTAGATGCGGTCGAGAGGATGTCTGAGCAGTGTTGGGCACATAAAATTTGCTGCTACAGAAACGCAACCTGTCGCCACAGATTGAGGAATCCCATCGGTTCTGTAGCCTGCGACGACCGGTTTAGTCTCTATCAGCCGTGACTTTGAGTCGCCAAATCTGAGCTTTAAGGCAACCTCTGAGCCTGTAGGGGTTTTAGTTAAGGGTTAGTGTTCTTGTTCCTTCGTCCTTCAGTGGGGTGTTTATGCCTAATTTCTCGCGCCGACAATTACTGATTTTCTTTGGTAGCAGTGCCGCGGCGGCTGCGCTAGAGCCAGTCGTGAGTCACAAGCTTTTTGGCGGCAGCAATGCCACCGCCGAAGCCGCTTCTCTAACGTTTACACCTGTGCGTCTACCGCATCCGTTGCCAATTTACCAGCAACAAAGCAGCTTTTTAGCCACTGGTTTTGGTCAGGGCAGTACGTTACCACCAGCACCAACGCCCAATCTTGATGCCTTTAGCCCTTTAGATGACGTGGTAGTGCCACCAGAATACGAGCGCTACGTCATTGTCAGTTGGGGCGATCGGGTCTTTCCTAACCAGGAAGATTATTTTGGCTATAACTGCGATTACACAGGCTTTGTTTCGATTAACGGTCGAACTGATGGGTACCTTTGGGTCAACCATGAATACAACAGCTTCCCCATTTCTCCTTTCGCTCCAGAAGCGCCCAGCGATGTAGCAAGCTTTGCTTCGTCTGGTTCGATCATCATTGAGGGTTTCCCCACTGCACCAGGTCGTGCGCTCTCTGGTGAGTTTATGTACAACATGGGTGGGTCGATCGTTCGCATTGCTCGTGATGGTCGTAGAGAACGGTTTGCTGTCGTTAAAGACTCGAAAAACCGTCGTTTGCATGGCTTGTCTGGTCTAGGCATCAATAGTCAACGCTCCGATGCTTACAGCAGCGTCACCAGTTGGGGATCGAAAAGTTACCAAACGGGTGATCAAAACTATTTAATTGCTACTGGACCTGCTGCCAGCGAAGTGTTTGAAGGTATTAACGCTGACGGTCTGGGCAACAAAATCATTGGTACTGCCTACAATTGCTCTGGCGGCACTAGCCCTTGGGGAACGATTTTGACAGCGGAAGAGAACTTCCAGGGTTCGACGGGTGCGTTTTTCGTGGGCGTACAGGAAAATGTCAAGCCTGACGGCACTCAAACTGGGTATGCCACAGGTACGACGGGTGCCGAATTTGGTCTGACAGGGGAAAAATACGGCTGGATGGTTGAAATCGATCCAGCAAATCCTGACTATCGACCCCGCAAACACACCTGGTTAGGTCGCTACCGCCATGAGAACATTGCGATGCGTGTGCAGGCTGGCAAGAAGCTGGTTGCCTATTTGGGCGACGATCGCCGGGGTGGGCACACCTGGAAGTTTGTGAGCAATGGCACGGTCAAGAATCCCAAGAACAAAGGCAACAGCAAGCTTTTTGAAGACGGGACTCTGTACGTTGCGAAATACAATGCTGACGGCACAGGCACCTGGCTGCCGTTGCTGCTCTCGTCACCCACTAACCCTGTTAGCCCCACTGAGCTTACGTCTAACGACCCACTGAAGCTCAGAAGCGGCAGCACACGGTTCCCAAGACGTGCAGGCATTGCTGGTCAGACCACTGATGGTGGGTCGGTTGTGGTGGCACTCACACAGCTAACTACTACCACAAACGGTGTTACGACTGTTACAGCCGTGGCTGAAAGTGAGGCGTTACCCGGCTATCAGGGCAAGAAGCTAAGCGACTTCTACACCAGCCAGGGTGCCATCCTGGTCGATGCGTTCCTTGCTGCCAATTTAATTGGTGGCACTCCCACTGCCCGTCCTGAAGACATTGAAATTAACCCTAGAAACGCCAGGGAAGTCTTCATTGCATACACCGATGGCGCTCCGGGCAGCGATGGCTACCCCGATTCCCGTGTCTTTGTGGTTGGCAAGTATAGCGCAGCCGTTAATGACACGCAGCAATCAGGTGGTCTCTACAAGATCATTGAAGACAGCGCTGATGGTACGGGCAATACTTTCCGCTGGGAGCGCTTTGTTCAAGGTGGTGAGGCTGGAGCCGAAAGCGGTGCTGGCTTGGCAGCGATCGACAACCTGGTGTTCGACAACCGGGCAAACATCTGGGGCGTAACCGATATGTCAACGGCTACTCACAATGGCTTTGCCACTGGTGCCGCTGGTACACCCAACGCGATCGACCACACTAGAACGGGCGATGTGTCTGCCTTTACGGGCGTATTTGGCAACAACTGGTTGTTTTACATTCCCACCACTGGTGCCGACGCTGGACAAGTGGTGCCGTTTGCCTACGGTCCAACGCGCTGTGAAATGACGGGACCCACATTCGTTGGCGACACACTGATTATTGCAGTGCAGCACCCTGGTGAAGATTGTCCGTTCACGCCAAACCCAACCTTAAGCCGCACGATCGAGCTTTTAGCTCTGGACGGCACGTTGTTCAACCAGACGCGCACTGTTTCACGCGGTAGCAACTGGCCCAGCAACATTCAGGGGCAGGCAGACGGACCACCCAAGCCTTCGGTGATTGGCATTCGCCGGAAGCAATCAAACGGTCAATTTGTCTAACGCAATTCCTGCACGAGAAAGGGTGCGATCGTGCCCTTTCTCGTGCCAATATTGTGGGCAGTACGATTCAAGCAAGCTTCAGGGTCGGTTGAATCAGTACCGACTGCTAACGCAAAGCTTCTCTCTGCTTGTGGATAAATTCGTTCATAAATCCAAGCGATCATTGACAGCGTATACAGTTGCAGGTTTATTATACGAGGCACGATCGCCTTGTCTTTTCAATGTTTTATTGCCTTAAGAAATCATGCAGGCTTCTACCGCTCCGACTTCGGCTTGGCAGCAACTCAAAAAGCGTGACATTAGCTATGACGAAGCCATTGCTCTTTTAGTGAATCAGCAGGGCATTGTTAACCTTCAGTTGCTCGATCGTGAGGTGACGTACCGTTTTCTGAAGCAGTTTGCGGATCGGCGATCGCTGCCACCTGTCATTCCTTTGTTGCTGTGGCGCAATTGTTATTATCTGGGCACCCCCACGGCTCTCAGTGAAACAGCGATCGCCAGCCTGCGAGAGCAGACCGCAATGGCAATTCATGTGATTGCGATCGCCGAGCAAAGCTACCGTGCTTGGTTCCACTCCCAAAACTTTGACCAGAATCGGATCAACGCTGATGCCGCAACGAACCCACTGACCGGAGAAATCGAGCAAGAAAACATTGGCAAGATGACGGAGTTACATCTGTCGAAAGCCACTGACCAGATTGGGCGTATCAAAACTCTGATCTCAGGAGCCTTGCGAAACCGCGCCAGCGACATTCACCTGGAACCAACTTTAGACGGGTTGCGTGTGCGCTATCGCATTGATGGGATTCTTCGTAACATCACAACACTGCCTCTAGATGTCAGTCGGCGGGCAGTCGTCGCCCTCAAAGTGATGGCAGATATGGATATTTCCGAGAGTCGCCGTCCGCAAGATGCCCGCATCAGCGAAAAGTACGTCTCGGAGACCGAAGCCGAAGTCGGACTCGATATGCGAGTGAGTACGCTGCCCTGCGTAGGCGGTGAAAAAGCGGTGATTCGCTTGCTGCCTCGCCAAAATCCGTTCTCTAGCATTAACGAACTGGGGTTTTCTGACAAAGCGCTGGTAATTTACAAAGGTTGGTTGGCACAGCCACAGGGCATGGTGATCTTTACAGGACCCACAGGTTCGGGGAAGACCAGTACGCTGTACACCAGTTTACAGGCGATCGCCACCGAACACGTCAACGTCGTCACCGTCGAAGATCCCGTTGAGTATGTGCTGCCGTGCATTACACAAACGCAAGTGCATGAGCCTGCTGGCATGACCTTTGCTGCGGGGCTACGCGCTATTTTGCGGCAAGACCCCGACATCATCATGTTGGGTGAAATCCGCGACCACGAAACGGCTGAAACCGCGATTCGTGCAGCTCTAACAGGGCATTTAGTCCTCACAACGTTACACACCAACGATGCGACCAGCGCCATTCCTCGTCTAAAAGATATTGGACCTGATCCGGGGTTGATTAGCGATGCGCTGCTCGGCATTGTGGCACAACGATTGGCACGTAAAGTTTGTACCCACTGTGCCGAACCTTACACGCCAACAGAGCGCGATTTGAATGTACTGGGGCTGGAACTGAAACAGGCAAATGCAGCAGCGTGGCGGCGCGGTCGCGGTTGTGCCCGCTGTTTTAACTCTGGCTATTTGGGCAGAGAAGCCTTGATCGAGATGCTGAATATTGACACGACAGTCCGACAAATTATTTACGAAGGCAGCATGACAGACCTTCACCGTTACTTGAGTGACACAGGGTTTCAATCCTTTCAGATGGCAGCGATCGAAAAAGTCACGACTGGCAGAACCACTGTGGACGAGGTGTTGCGTGTGCTACCCCATAGTGCGCTGTATCGTAAACGTGGTGCGATCGTACAATCAGACGCACCACCAAAACTGATCGTCACCAACGGCTTAAAAGAAAAAACGGCTCTCAATTAGAAGCCAGTACCCAGTAACGCTATCTCTTCTGCTCCAACGTGTCTAGCAGCGATTTAGGGCAAGATTGTTGGTATGTTTGTAGCGCGCGATCGTGCCGCATCGATTTGCAGTCGACTCTCAGACGTTACCTTACTCAGTCGATTCTAAAAACTGCCTGATCGAGTCAGCAATCTGCTCATATTTTTGTCTATCAGGATTATCAACAGTTTCCCGAAGACATAGCGTTTCGCCTGAATGTAAGACAAGATTAACGACGTAGAAGCGTGAGCGATCGCTATCTTCTTGCTCATCGACTTGCACGGCAGCGATATCTTGCAACCGCCGTTCAATTGTTTGACTACGCAACACATATTGTTGTTGTAAAACGACAACCCCTCGCCTTTGATCAAAGGTGTAGACAGTGAGCCATGCAACCGAGAATAAAGCCACAAGCGTTGTCACACTACCTGTTACCAGCATAGCTGCTGCGTAAACCAGATTGATTGGTTGCAGCCCACCCGAACGTAGCCAGGATAATCCAATCAGCAAGCAGAGCATTCCTACCAACAAAAAGAGCCAGATCCATCCAGTACCGATGCTCTTGAGTTGCAGATAATTAGGTGTGTGCTTAACGATTTTCATATCGTCTACTGAATAGTTTTTCTAAAGTAGCAAATTTAGAACTTTAGGTATTACTTTTTTTCTTAATCAGGTTGTCAATGATGACCGTTCGAAGCAGTTTGTGTACCCGAAAACAGTTGAAGCAGTCATTATTTAGATCAGTAAAATGTAGTTCTGAGTAACGAGCTGATTGTATTAACTACGATCGTTACACTTCAAAATCATCAACACAATGATAAATTGCTTTTGCGGTTCGTAATTTTATGACTTACAAGCGATCGTGCTTTGTTAGCACAAATCACTCAATTGAGTGTGGACAGACAGGCTTCAGAGCGGTACAAGCGTATTGTATCTAGCGATGGATTAGAGATATTCTCAGTCTGCCTACTGCTGCTACAAGGTAGCTGAACCATAAGTTTTAGGAGTGAGAAGCCTTTACTGACTGCTCTGTTCTCATGTGCTAAACGAGGCATCGTCAAAACTCCGTAAAACAGGCGTATAGCCTTCAGAGAGGAGTGTTGGCGTGAGAGCTGTAAGGGATCGTCAGAAGGGACAGACTATGTTCACAAATTTTCCACTTTGGGAAAATAACATCTTTTATGCGTAATCCTGGAATTTACGTTGTAACCATTAGTAATAGTTTATTAAAGCTAAGAAACGTTGAATGTTGCCCTTAAAAGCACAGTGCTCTCTTGCTTCCACTCAATGTATTACTTTTTCTTACGGTTGACCGGATAACGATCGTGCAACGTATGAATCATAAAGAATACGAGGAAGTGGTTAGGCAGTAGAGCAGTCATAGCAAAAAACGTTTTGGTATCAAAGCGATGGTGCGAAAGAGTTGAGTTCTATCGTTTGCTCAACCATTTTTTGCTTCAGTAAAGCAACAGAACGTTCATTTCAGCCCCCAATGAACATGACAACTATGAAGTATTTAGAAAGCCTGGACAGTCTACTACAGTCGGTGCTGGAAAGTTTGATCGATGGTGTTTTAGTCATTACCGATCAGCATGATCTGGTTTATGCCAACACAACGGCACACGCCATCTACTCGCAGCTATGGCATGACGCTACAGACCCCTTACCACGTGAAATTCAGCGTGTCTGTCAGGCGTTGCTCGATAGCAAGAGCCGCTATCCCAGTCGACCAGTCGTGCTCGAATCGGAAGTGGTGACCCCAAAGACAACCTTCCGCATTCGAGCACAGTGGCTGGCACTGGAAGTTGCCTCACGTCCCTGTCTCCTGCTGCGACTGCAAGACCAAACCCAGTCGTTACAGGGTCTAGCGATCGCCGAAGCACAAAAATGGGGACTCACGCCCCGTGAAACTGAAGTTTGGCTGCAACGACGATCGGGTTACAGTCGCAAGGCGATCGCTGCCAACCTACATATCGCGCTAGACACCGTTAAGAAGCACCTGAAAAATGTTCACCTCAAACAGCAGACAGCCAGTGACGGAGAAGAATGGCAAGCCAGTCAAGCATCGTGATGGTTGGATGCAATTAGCGACTCAATCTTTCAGAGTTCGCTAATATTGGGAAGCTTGTGTAACGTAGATGAGCTTCTCGTTATGAAACGATTTTTCATTGCTGTCTCTTTAGCGGTCCTTGGGGTTGGTGCGGTTGCCTTCTACTATTGGCAGCAAGCTACCCAATTGCCCGCTTGGTATACTGCCAATCAAATTGAGCCGACGCGTCAGCCGGGTCAACCAGCCTCCGTTGATCCAACGATTGCTGCCGATCTTGATCGACCCAACGATCGCACTGCAAGCGGTAAGCCAGCATCAGCTCCAACCAGCTCACCGTCGAGTAAGCCAAAGGCAACCGCTGATGCCACACCACCAACGGCTCAAAAGCAGCCAGTTAAGAAACAACTCCACCAAAACGAACTCACGCAGCTTTTCACGACTGAAATTGCGCGTAAGGCAGAAAGTAGAAAACTTGGTGGCGCGTTAAAGGGCGCAAACACAACGATGCAGAATGGCACGGTTGAAAGCGGTGCTGTGGTCAACCTTGGCGATATTTCGCCCGATCAGCTACCTCCTGACGAACGCGCGTTCTTTTCTAAATTGGTGACTGCCTTTCCTGAATTAAGCCGTCAGAGCTTTTATATTGGCGTTGAAGGCAAGCCAACGGTGAAAAACGGTCAAGCTCAGTTGGGCGAAGACCTCCGGGTCAAGTTGGGTAACCTCAGTTTTACGCCAGCGCAACTCTCTGAACGATTGGGTATTCCTGAAGAACAGATTCGTCAGCAGCTTCAACTTCAAGTGCAGTTGGGCAATCTGAAAGCCAAAGGATCACAATTGGCAGACGATCGCCCAAGCGACGGGAACGGCTCCAACTAGACTCACCTTAGCGGATGGTTTAAAGGTCTGGCGGCTCGCCAATGCTAGTCGCTGCTTCAGTTCAATAAGAGCTGTTGCTTTTTGACTAACAGCAATACACTAAAAAGCAACTGTGCTTCTAAATGTATTGCTTTCTCATGACGAATCGACTTGCCCAAGCCAAAAGCCTTTACCTGCGGAAACACGCCGAAAATCCGATCGATTGGTGGAGCTGGTGCGATGAAGCACTCGAAACCGCTCGACGCGACAATAAGCCTATCTTTTTGTCGATCGGCTACTCTAGCTGCCATTGGTGCACGGTGATGGAAGGAGAAGCTTTCTCCGATCTGGCTGTCGCTGAGTTTATGAATGCGAACTTTCTGCCGATTAAGGTCGATCGTGAAGAGCGTCCCGACCTGGACAGCATTTACATGCAGGCAGTGCAACTCATGATTGGGCAAGGCGGTTGGCCCCTCAACGTCTTTATTTCCCCTGAAGACCTGGTGCCCTTTTATGGTGGTACTTATTTTCCAGTGGAGGCGCGCTACGATCGACCTGGCTTTTTGCAGTTGCTCCAATCGATTCGCCATTATTACGATACACAGCCAGAGAAGCTGCAAGCCATCAAAGGCGAAGTCCTGACGCACCTTCAAGGGGCAGCAACCCTTCAGTCGGGTCAGTTGGGGGCTGACATCTTGCAAAATGGGCTGGAGCACAATACGGGTATTCTTGCCTCCAAAAAGCCCGGTCCCAGTTTCCCGATGATTCCCTATGCAGAAGTGGCGCTGCGATCGAGTCGGTTCACCTCCGATCGCTACAATGCTGGCGCTCTGAGCCGCCAACGCGGGTTGGATCTAGCCCTGGGCGGCATCTTTGACCACGTAGGCGGCGGGTTTCATCGCTATACGGTTGACCCCACGTGGACAGTGCCGCACTTCGAGAAAATGCTCTACGACAACGGGGCGATCGTCGAATATCTGGCGAATCTATGGTCATCTGGCGTGCAGGAACCTGCGTTTGAGCGGGCGATCGTCCTCACCGTCCAGTGGCTTCAGCGGGAAATGACCGCTCCCGAAGGCTACTTCTACGCGGCTCAGGATGCTGACAACTTTACCGATCCCACTGCTGCTGAACCGGAAGAAGGAGCCTTCTATGCATGGGATTACCAGACGTTGATGGAACATCTGACGGCTCCAGCATTAGCAGAACTCGCCGATCAGTTCACTGTGACCGAAGGCGGTAACTTTGAAGGCTTCAACGTCCTCCAACGGCATCGTTCTGGCAAACTCAGCGAGACCTTGGAAACTACTCTAAGCAAGCTCTTTGTCGTGCGCTATGGTGCTGCCGCCAATGTTCTTCCAACTGTTTCCCCTGCCCGCGACAACCAGGAAGCGAAGACGACAAGCTGGGCAGGGCGTATTCCGCCTGTTACCGACACCAAGATGATCGCCGCCTGGAATAGCTTGATGATTTCTGGTCTTGCTCGTGCCGCCAGTGTTTTTCAGCAGCCACACTACCTGGAGTTGGCAGCGAAAGCCGCTCACTTCATCCTCCAGCACCAATGGGTAGAGGGACGCTTCCATCGTGTCAACTACGGCGGCAAACCCGCTGTCCTGGCTCAATCGGAAGACTATGCACTGTTCATCAAAGCGTTGCTGGATATTGATCAGGCTTCCAGGGCAGGAATGCAGGCGTTAGAAAGTAAACCTGATGCATGGCTCGATCGCGCCGTCACAATCCAGGCAGAATTCGACGATCTCTGGAGCATTGAAATGGGCGGTTACTACAATACCCGTGCCAGCGATAACTTGCTGCTGCGAGAACGAAGCTACATCGACCATGCCACCCCGTCAGCAAATGGAGTGGCGGTAGCGAATTTGGTACGCCTGTCGCTACTGACCGAAGACCTGAGCTACCTCGACAAAGCAGAACAAACGCTACAATCCTTTGGCACCGTGCTGGAGCGATCGCCCCAGGCGTGCCCTGGTCTCTTTGCTGCGCTTGACTGGTTCCACAACCACATTTTGATCCGCACTACGGCTGACCAACTGACCGCGCTTTCGACGCAATACCTGCCCACGGCTGTTTACAAGCTAGAGGCTGATTTACCTGACGGTGTCGTTGGTTTAGTCTGTCAGGGCTTGAGCTGCCGGGAACCTGCTTGCACTCAAACACAGCTACGAGAACAGGTGCAGCTAAGTCAGGTGAGGAGCTAAGGGAGCATGTCACCTTTGCGCCCTCACCCTTTTCTTGTATGCCGCAAGGATTCAAAGTCCCTCTCCCCAGGGAGAGGGACTTTGAATCCTTGCTCCCTTCTCCTGGGGGAGAAGGGTTGGGGATGAGGGCAGAATCTAGCACTTGCGAAAGTGACATGCTCCCGGAGCTAACGTCCTCCTCAACGGATAGCTTCATAGAACGCTTTGACCGCTTCCGGTTGGTTGAGCGGTCGCGCGTAGCTTGCCAGCAATGTTAAGTCTAAGTCGGGTAGTAATTCACTGCGAGTGATCGGTTCATAACCGCGATCGCGCAACCGATAAACAGAAAGCTGTTGATCTTGCCAGAACCAGACTTCTGAAACACCCAGACCTGCGTAAACCGCTAGTTTGTCGAGCCCACCGCTGGTAATAACGACTTCAATGGCTAGATCAGGTAATTCTTTGGATTGTTCAAGACAATAACATTCATCTGGTTCCAAGCCCCTTGCTAGAGCTTCCTTGCGATACGTCGTCGAACCATAGCCATGCAGACTGATCGTTTTGGCAAAGGCGTAAATTTCCAGCAACCGGGCGATCGTCTTTTTCGCTAACTCATGCTCTGGGGAATTGGTCATGATTTCGAGCATCCCTTCCAGATACGTCAACCGCAAACCAGGAAAGCTCTCCAACAAGGAATCCAGCGCCAGGTACTGCTGCCAATCCACCCCAGGTAGAATCAACCGCTGCTCTGTTTTCAGCTCAAGCCGTTCAAGATTTCTAGCATCCACTAGCTCAGCATCCATTGGCAATGTCTCCTGGATCTGATGTTTCTTTCTACTTTAGCTGTGGTGGGGCGATCGCAATAGGGCTGATAACGTCGGGTTTATCAAGCTGAAGAATCTCGCAAGGCAACTTTTAAGCCATCTGTATGGAGCGAGAAGATTACGATAGAGAAGGGGCAACATACGATCAAGCAAATCGTGCCAAGCGCTGAACTTGCGCTATTTTTCTCTGTCTACAATTCTCCCTGCCTACAATGCCAAGTGATTCCATTGAGCCATTTTCTGATAACTGGGCGTACTTAAGGGCAGAGTTACTCTGGCTCGATCGGCTTCTAAGCATGGCGATCGCACGGCAGCGGCACGAGACAAAAGTGGTCGATCAGGCGGCACGTTCTCGCGTCGATCGCGTCACGAGTCACTGGTGGAAAGGTTTAGTCACACTGGAAGGAGAGACTTCGTATGACTCTCCGGCTGAGCATCCACGCAGTCGATCGACCACACCGAAAGCCAGTTACCAGCAGCAGTTAGACGCAAAAATTCAGGTCAGCCAACAGCGCGGCGTTTTGCTGGGCGTACCATCCTTGTGCAACCGCTTACAGTTGAGCGTTCCTGAGAAAAACCTGGTGCTGATGGCACTTGCGCCCGAAATCAGCCGTCGATACGCGCGACTCTACAACTACCTGCAAGAAACCGAGCATCCCAGTGCCACAGGTCTACCCACCGTCGATCTCATCCTGCGGATGCTTTGCCGCACCGATGCTGAGTGGCGATCGCTCCGGCGCTGCATGACCGGAGATTCTACCCTGGTACAGCATCAACTCCTGGAACTGCGATCGACCCAAGCCGATCCGCTCCTGGCTCGTCTAGTCCGACTCTCTGATCCCTTAGTCAACTACCTCTTAGCCGATCGACCTGAAAGCGATGCTCTAGAAACACTAGTGCAACCCTCCACTCCCCACTCCCCACTCCCCACTCCCCACTCCCTATTCCCCATTCCCCACTCCCTATTCCCCATTCCCCACTCCCCACTCCCCACCCTCTCCGCTCCCTCCCAAAACCTCTGGTCAAACCTCATCCTCCCTCCCCCCTTGATGGCAGACCTTGAGCACCTGTGTCATCGTGTACAGTTTGCTCAACAGGTCGATGAAGACTGGGGTTTTGCATCGGGTGATGGCACACCGCAAACGGTCAAAACGGGAACGATCGCGCTGCTCTGTGGAGCCTCTGGGACAGGCAAAATGATGGCAGCAGAGGCGATCGCCCAACGGCTGCAAACCTCCTTGTGCTGTCTTGATTTAGCGCAATGGCATCCGAATGATACGCCTCGCCTCTTGCAAGAAATCGCCGTACAAGCCCCAACCATCCTGTTGCTTAAGTCTGCTCAATACTGGTTTGGTCGTATACCATTGCTGCCAGAAGCTGCGCTCCAGCAGTTTCTTCAGACGCGGCAGCACCATAACGGCATCACCTTGCTCAGCGTTCATCAAAAGCACCACGTCACTGCCCAATGGCGACGACCGATGAATCCAGTGCTAGATTTCCCCTTACCCGATCGAGCCAGTCGTCTCAAGCTCTGGCAGCAGGCATTTCCAGAAAACGTGCCCCTTGATGCCGCGATCGCGTGGGACAGTCTAGCGCAATTCGTCTTAAGTGGTGGCGATATTCGTGCGATCGCCCGCGATGCCGCTATCCATGCCGCTGCATTAAAGACTAAACTCACCACCGAACATTTGGTGCAAGCGTGTGAACGGCTGAAGGGAAAATGCAAGAAAGGGCAAAAGTTTTAAGTGGATCAGCTTTTAGCTTTCAGCTTTCAGCTCTCAGCTTTCAGCTTTCAGCTTTCAGCTCTCAGCTTTCAGCTTTCAGCTCTCAGCTTTCAGCTCTCAGCTCTCAGCTTTCAGCTTTTAGCTTTCAGCTTTTAGCTTTCAGCTTTCAGCTTTTAGCCTTTAACGATGGCAACCAACAAGCTCTCCTAACCACTGACCGCTGACCGCTGACCGCTGACCGCTAACCGCTGACCGCTGACCGCTAATTCCTCAAGGCAAGCGATCGCCCAATTTACTCACGATCGGCAACCGCAACGCTTTGCGCCGCCACAGTTGCACCATCAACCAGAGATTCACCAAAAAGTAACCAGAGGTGAACAAGCTACTCGTGATCAAGAGCGGCAGAGACAGCGACTCAGAAGCATTTGCGCCTGCGCCTAACAGCATATAGCCCACGAGCCAACCCAGTGCCAGTGTCACTACAAGACGACTCAGATTCTTCTGTTGCCGTGTGCCGTGCCCTCGGTAGAGCGTCCAGAGCGCTGGGAAGAAGCCTACGACAGGAACGAGGTATAGAAAGAGCTGAAGACGCTTAAAGTCTTGGTTCTCAAATGGTTCCAGGTCATGCATACGGCTTCACTCACAGGATTTTCTCACTCCTGGACGGTGGAAACCTGACCGTACGGTGCGATCGTCCAGGACAAATCAATAATAGCTCTCGCGCTTCGATAGTTTGCGTCGGCTAACTTTGGTTCCTTAGGAATGAGGCTTCAATGACGTACGCGATATGCAACTTTCCTAAAATACCTGCTGAGACCGCCATTACCTTAGCCCTATCCCAGCAGGAGAGGGAACCGGAAACGCCCGAAAGCCTTTCTACCTGAAGAGAAGCGTGGGAATGAGGGCAAACTTCGTTGCACATCACGTTAAGAAAAGAATGCAGCAATTCTCCTGCTGTTAAGGGCGATCGGGAGTATTGCTGCACTAGCCATGTGATTTAATTGCGATCGCTACTTTTCAATCTTGACTGAAATGATCTTGTCACCCTTGCGGAGAGCATTCACCACATCCATATCCTGAGTTTGACCAAAGGTTGTATGTACACCGTCCAGATGCGATTGAGGAGAATGGCAAATAAAGAATTGACTGCCGCCTGTGTTTGCACCTGCATGAGCCATCGATAGTGTGCCAGCAAGGTGCTTATTGTGGTTAAGCTCATCCTTAATTTTGTAGCCTGGTCCACCTGTGCCTGTGCCTAGCGGACAGCCTCCCTGCACCATAAAGTCGGGAATGACGCGATGGAAGGTTAGCCCGTTGTAGAAGCCTTTCTCAGAAAGATCGACAAAGTTTTTGACAGTATTCGGTGCATCGGCATCGAATAAATCGAGATGAATAGTACCCTTTTCAGTTTCCATAATGGCGCGGGTCATGATATCTCCTTAGTCCGGCGTGCGGTCGTTAGTTGAGAAAAGTCCATCTAAGATCCTAACGCTAGATGCGCCTTACAGTCTTTGATCTGAAAAATCCTTGTGAGTCTGCGCCTTGGGGTCTGTAGCTGCATCTGGTGAGGAGCGGTACCACTCACGCAGACTCAGGGTTGAGTTTGTCCATTGCCCACGTGGTATACGTGCCGATCGGACCCCACAGAAGGTACGGCACCAACAGTAGCGCTGCCCAACCTGAGACTTGCCAAACGGCGAGAGTCAAAAGCAACCCAATCACGACACCAACACCACCAACGATCGTGCCAGCCTTTAAGCTTCGTAACCAAAGTGTTGCAGGAGAATACAGGACGATCGCCACTTCTAGCAGCGCATACGCTCCCATGAGAAACCAAGTCTTGTCACTACCAGGGTCGCGTTCCCACACCATGTAAGCTGACCAAGCTCCACAGATTAGAATGATCGTCCAAATGATTGGAATCAGTGCCTCAAAGGTCAGCCAACGTGGTCGTTGTAGCCGTGCAAACCATTTGACATCTTTAGGTCGCAGAATGCTGCTGGCAAACGCGATTAAGAACGTTACTCCTCCAATCACCATCCAGGACTTAAGCATACTTTTCGATACTCCACAGGCAGGGTGTCTACACATCGCAGTGCAGATTCACCAATTATGTCAGGACAGGGAAATAACTCAATCTGTCCTTGGTGCGATCGTGAGCAGCATCATTCAGCTTGGCAGTACTGATTTACTTCTTGCACTAACGCGCCTTCACGAGCCTGCGTTTCAATCAACATCCGATTCACCTGACTGACAACTTTTAAGTTGTTGACAGGCGCAGTTACTACTTGACCGCTTGCTTTACTGGTATCGCGATACAACTGCATAAACTGCGACTGAAACGCCTGAATATGCGGGTTAGCAAATTCCATCAGTTCCAGCTGATCAGCATAGCCATTGAGCTTGATCGCTGTCTTTAACAAGCGGCGGTTATCGTCGGCGATCGATAGCCCTAGCGCATCCGGCTGTGCTTCAGCCGCTTCGTTAACGATCGCCACCAACTGATTGCATTGCGAAACCTTGCTCTTTGCATGGTGCGCGATCGCAATCGTCAGAATACAAGCACCTGCGAACAAACAGGCATACCTGCGGGTAAAAAAAGTTGCCTTCCTCGTTGCCTTAGCTTCAAGGCGATCGCGAATGACGGTTTTCACTGAGGTTTTCCAGAAAAGGTGTATGAACTGGATGCGAAAAGCCGTATTCACACGGGGGCAAGAGCGAATACAAGCCAAGTGTCACACAACACAATACTGACCAGCAAGTGAAAATCCGTAGAAACCGCGAAGATTGCGTGAGGTTTTGCTCAGCGTTAGCCAAAAATACTGCCAAAGAACTCGACGGCTTCTTTCAACGACACAATGAATACATCAATCTCTTCACGCGTGTTGTAAAAGTAGAGGCTTGCTCGTGCAGTGGACTGTGCCCCGATGTGCCGATGCAAGGGTTGGGTGCAGTGATGTCCAGCCCGAATCGCCACGCCTGCCTGATCCAGAATCGTCGAGAGGTCGTGGGGATGCACATCACCAGCCGTGAACGCTGCCAGCGCTGCCCGTCCGCTCCCATCGGCATTCGGTTTAGGACCATACAGCCTGAATGCAGGAATTTGTTGCAACTGCTGGAACAGGTAGCCAGTCAGCTCTTCTTCGTAAGCATGAATGGTATCCATGCCGATCGCGCTTAAATAATCCACTGCGGCACCCAGCGCGATCGCCTCGGCAATGGCAGGTGTTCCCGCTTCAAATTTGTGAGGCAGATCTGCGTAGGTCGCATGATCTAAAAACACATCCGCAATCATCTCGCCACCACCCAGAAAGGGAGGCATAGAGCGGAGGAGAGCCAATTTGCCGTAGAGAAAACCGATCCCCGTTGGGGCGCACATCTTATGCCCAGAGGCTACCAGCCAATCGCAGTCGATATCTTGTACGTCGATCGCCATGTGGGGGACGCTCTGGCAGGCATCAATGAGCACTTTTGCACCGTACTGGTGGGCGATCGCACAAATTTCTTTCACCGGGTTAATGCAGCCCAACGTGTTAGACACATGCACCACCGAAACCAGCTTCGTTTTATTCGACAGCAGTGACTTGAAGTGGTCTAGATCAAATTCTTCAGCTTCCGTTAGCTCAACGAACTTCAGCACTGCACCCGATCGCTGTGCCAGCAGTTGCCAGGGGATCAGGTTGCTGTGGTGCTCCATCACCGAGAGGATGATTTCATCGCCCTGCGTCACATTGGCATTCCCCCACGCATAGGCAACCAGATTAATCGCCTCACTCGCATTGCGGGTGTAGACAATCTCTTGCCGCGATGCCGCATTCACAAACGCCGCGACCTTATCCCGTGCTCCTTCATAGGCATCCGTTGCCCGTGAACTCAGGGTATGCACACCCCGATGCACGTTAGCGTTGTCGTGTTCGTAGTAATGGCGGAGGGCGTTGAGCACCGCGATCGGCTTTTGTGAAGTCGCCGCATTATCCAGATACACCAACGGCTTATCGTGAATCTGTTCGTTCAGAATCGGAAAATCAGCGCGAACTCCAGCAGCAAGGGGCTTGGTTTGAATGAGGGTCATAGCAAGAGAAGGATAAGGGATGAAGAATGAAGGATGAAAGGCTAAAGGATAAAGGCTGAAGGATGAAAAGCTACAAGGATGAAGGTTTTTAGTTGAGACAGCTAGCAGTTTTTACCTTTTACCTTCTGCCCTCTGCCTTCTGCCTCCTGCCTTCTTCACTTCACGCTTGCTGTTCACGCACGATCGCCGCCAATTTCTCTCTCAGCGACGCAACGGGAATTTCACGAATGACCTCATACGCAAAGGCGTAGGTCAACAATTTACGAGCGCTGTCTTCGTCGATGCCACGACTTTGCAGGTAAAAGACTTCATCGCTGTCGAGCTGGCTAACGGTTGCGCCGTGGGTACACTTCACATTGTCAGCCGTGATTTCGAGTTGGGGTTTGGTATCGACTCGTGCTTTCGGTGACAGCAACAGATTGCTGCTGAGTTGCTTTGCATCAGTCAGTTGAGCGGCTTTAGGGACGTAGACTTTGCCATTGAAGATAGCATGAGCGCGATCGTCCACAATGCACTTATGAATCTGATTGCTGCTGCCGTGGGGATGGGTATAGGCGATCGTGCTGTGCGTATCGGCTACCTGCTCACCATTGATGATCGTCAAGCCGTGCAACGTTGTTTCAGTCTGCTCTCCAGTGTGATGAACCTCTAAATTGTGGCGCGAGAGTTTTGCACCGAGGCTCACGGCATTGCAGGTATAGCGAGAATCCCTCGCTTGCGAAACAGCGGTTTTGCCAATATGAAATGCTTCGGCGCTATCACGCTGGATGCGAGTATGGTTCACTTCAGCATTTTCACCAACCCAAATTTCTGTCACGGGATTAGCGAAATAAGCACCGTCGTAAAGCGTCACATACTCTTCAACAAGCGTTAGCTTGCTACCTGATTCCGCAATCACAATGCAGCGAGGATGAGCGATCGTGGGCTGTGTTGCGGTTGAAAGGTACAGAATTTGGATGGGTGATGCGATCGCCTGATTTTTTTGCACCCAAACAACTGCACCATCCGTCAAGCTGGCAGTATTCAGCGCCGTGAAGGTTTCTTCTGAACCCTGCTGTTTCGCTAGGTAGTTTGGCAAGTCGCTCAGGAGTTCTGCACCAGCCGCGAGACTTGTGACCATCACACCATCGGGCAAGTCATCTACACTCGACAACGCCGGATCGTACTGTCCATCCACAAAAACTAGGCGACTACTGACCGCTTCTGGCAGAATGAACGGCTGGATCGCGTCAAAGCTCAGGGTGGGCGCTTGCTTACTGCCTGCCTGAAAGCGAATTTGCAAAAGATCTGATAGATCGGTAAAGCGCCATTCTTCGTCACGGGTGGACGGAATTGCGAGTTCTTGCACTCTGGCAGTGGCACGATCGCGAATCTCTTTCATCCAGATCACCGACTCATCCAGGGCGGGACGCAAACTTAATAGTTGCTGGAGAGATGCAGCGCGATCGTTCTTAGCCTTACCATTACCGACCACAATATCGGACACGGTTGATTGAATCGTCATCGTGCACCGACCTCCGCTGCTTCCTCTTCGCGTACCCAGTCGTAGCCACGCGCTTCCAGCTCTAGCGCCAGTTCTTTGCCGCCTGTGGTGAGAATGCGTCCGCCTTCCATGACGTGGACATAATCGGGAGTGATGTAGTCGAGCAGGCGCTGGTAGTGGGTGATGAGGACGATCGCATTTTCCGCATTCGCCAATTGATTCACCCCATTCGACACAATCTTGAGTGCATCAATGTCCAGACCCGAATCGGTTTCATCCAGAATGCCAAGCGTCGGCTCCAGCATCGCCATCTGCAGAATTTCGTTGCGCTTTTTCTCACCACCCGAAAAGCCTTCATTCAAGCTACGGCTGAGAAATGCGGGATCCATTTTGACGATATCCAGCTTTTGCTTAACCAGATCATCAAAATCGAAGGCATCCAGTTCTTCTAAGCCCTGATGTTTGCGTTTGGAATTGTACGCCACGCGCAAGAAATCTAAGTTGCTGACACCCGGAATTTCAATGGGGTATTGAAAGGCGAGAAAAATACCCGATCGTGCTCGTTCTTCTGCCTCTAATTCCAGCAGATTTTTGCCCTGAAAGTGGATTTCTCCACCTGTCACGGTGTAATCAGGATGACCCGCCAGCACTTTAGAAAAGGTGCTTTTACCAGAGCCATTGGGTCCCATAATCGCGTGAATTTCACCCGCTTTGACTTCCAGATTCAATCCTTTGAGGATCTGAATCCCATCCACTTCAGCGGTCAGATTTCGCACTGAAAGAATTACTTCACTATCGTCACGAATCACGTTTTAGCCTCTCTCACAAATATTTTTTACAGTTGTCCAATATGCTTCAAAATTGCCACAACACTGTAGAGATCATTTCCAGGATTACGAATTTCAAAGATCCTAGAAATTGCATACTGACTCACATTGCCTTGAACTAGCTTGACAAACATGAAGCTACCTCCCGTGACGATCAAACCAAAACTAGGCTTGCTTGGGTGAGGATTTGCCAGCATATACGCCAACAATTGGGCAAGACCTGCTTCGATCGAGAAAGACGCTTCCTTCGATTCGATCGCCATTACCCATAGCTGCTCTTTCAAGAGAATCAGATCTGCTTGCCCCCGAATAGTTATGCCCTCATCTTCGGCAGAAATTTCAACTGATCTTTCGGCTTGAATATGAAAGGGCGGCAAGAAGAAATTAGCAACGAACAAAACGGGACCAAGAATCGCAATTTGAACTGCTTTCTCTAACAAAGGTGGGTGGTCAATCAAATTGAAATACCCTTCTTGTACCTTATCCAGAAATTGCTTCTCTGCATCGGTAATGTCAGGCAATACATCTTGCCACTCTCGAAAAAATTGCTCATCACGAATAAGCTGAAGCCCAAAATTATCAATTAAGTGGCGTAGAGTGACGTTTCTAGCTTGTAAGGTTTGAACCATTTCATTCGCCCCGCATCAACAACTCTGTGGTAGTGGCTGGATTTTTCCGCAAGGCTGACAGCGGCACATATCGTTGACCTTGAGTAAAAGCGTAGGGTCTACCCGCCTCATTCTTAAGGTCGTTTTTTATAGCTTGTGTCAGCTTAATTGTATCTGGCGAAGTGGGAGAAGATAGGAAAAACACCTTTAATTTGACACCATATCTAGAGCTGCTGTGTTTTTTAAGCTGCTTAACCAATTGAAGCAGATCCTGCTTCGTTTCTAACGAAAGTTGAGCCTCTTCAATCGCTTCTTCTGTTAAAGTAACATCTTCAATCGGTTTGCCAATGATCTTAGGAATGTATTGATCGATCACGCCGCCGTGATAAAAGCCGATATATTCAACAGGCTGAAACGAGCGGTTGGGCTGGCAAACGTAAACTGAAAAGCTTCGATAGTCCTGAATTGCTGATCTGGCTGGAACAATCAGAACTGCATCAGACTTGCCACTGTTGATCAATCTTTCAGCCAGTAGCATTTGTACCAGTTCACGGAGCAAGAAGCGCTCCTGTTCACTGGGAAGCGGCAAGTCTGACGTTAGCCATGATTCGTCTGTAGCAGTGATTTCAGCGATCGCATCATTGAGAGCGTTAAAACTTGCCCAGACAATCAAATCCGAATTCAACTCCTTAATCACTACAGGTGTCTCATAATCCGGTGTCAGAACAAGCAGCTTTTTTTTGTAAAAATTAGACAGTTTTAAGGCTTCTAAATGGTCTTCCAGTTGCTTCTTCACAACTGAATTCTGAACGACTTTTGTTTCGATTAAATAGGGAAATGAGGCTTGTATTGCGCCATCAGGAATTGATTTATCAGACTTAATCTGATTCTTGATCACCAACAGAGGCAGATTTGGCTCTTCACACAAGATCTGCAAGATGCGCTCTACCAATGCAAAAGAAATTCGCTCAAATACTGCAAGAATACTTGCGGTAACGCGATTTTCCCCTTGGCTGTAGCGCGAAAACAGTGGGTTAGGCATTAGATAGAGCGTTAAAAAGAAACTTACATCAACATCATGCGGGCAACATTGGGGCTTTCAGGATTCACGATTAAACGTTCGCGTTTTGGATCAACTAATACGTCCATCCCTTCCATTGGCATCGCTCCTAATAAAACAGTCCTGGAGTTTGGAACCACTAATGCCTCAACGCTAGTGCGCCGATTCTGAAATCTCACTTCAACTGGACCGACCACTTCAAAGGTTGATGCTGATCTGTCTGCCAATTCTGCTTCAAGCTCAGTTACTTTTTGCAAATCCAATTGTTGCTTGACAAATTCTGGAATTGTAAGCATGGTCGCACCGCTATCCACCATTGCCCGAACTGTACAGCGATGTATCTGATCCACTTGAAGACGACCGCGCCGAAAAAAGGCTAAATCATCGCCACTGAGCAGTTCAATCTCAGCAAATACTAAACCCATGCTTGCGAATGCCATTGGTTGAGTTCCTTCCAAAAGGACGTTCCCTTACCCGACGCTGCCTTCAAGCTTGAGGCTGAGGAGGCGATCGGCTTCTACGGCAAACTCCATCGGCAACTGGTTGAACACATCTTTGCAAAAGCCGCTAATCATCATAGAGATTGCGTCTTCGGAGGAGATGCCGCGCTGGGAGAAGTAAAACAACTGGTCTTCGCCAATTTTGGACGTGGACGCTTCGTGTTCTACCTTGCCTTTGTTGTTCTGCACCTGGATGTAGGGGAAGGTATTCGCCTGGGCATTATCGCCAATCAGCATAGAATCGCACTGCGAATAGTTCCGTGCGCCCGTTGCCTTCGGACCAATTTTGACCAAGCCGCGATAGCTATTTTTCGACTGTCCCGCCGAAATGCCTTTGGAAATAATGGTGCTGCGGGTGTTCTTGCCAATGTGCACCATCTTCGTACCCGTATCCGCCTGCTGGTGATGGTTCGTCAGCGCGACGGAGTAGAATTCGCCCACCGAGTTATCGCCGACCAGCACACAACTGGGGTACTTCCATGTGATGGCAGAACCCGTTTCTACCTGTGTCCAGGAGATCTTAGAGTTTACGCCCTGACATAACCCACGCTTGGTCACGAAGTTATAGATGCCGCCTTTGCCGTTGGCATCGCCTGCATACCAATTCTGCACGGTGGAGTATTTGATGTCGGCATTGTCTAATGCGACCAGTTCCACCACAGCGGCGTGAAGCTGATTGGTGTCGAACATTGGCGCGGTACAGCCTTCCAGGTAGCTCACGGAACTGCCTTCTTCGGCAACAATCAGCGTCCGTTCAAATTGACCCGAATCGCCGTTGTTGATGCGGAAGTAGGTAGAAAGCTCCATCGGGCATTTAGTGCCTCTAGGAATGTAGACGAAGGAACCATCGCTGAAGACCGCGGAATTGAGTGCCGCAAAGAAATTATCGCCAGCAGGAACGACGCTGCCAAGATACTTCTGGATCAGTTCAGGATGCTCTTGTACGGCTTCGGCAAACGAGCAGAAGATGACACCGTCTTCGGCTAATTTTTCTTTGAAGGTGGTGGCGATCGAAACGCTGTCAAAAATGGCATCCACTGCCACATTCGTGAGGCGCTTTTGTTCAGAGAGCGAAATACCCAACTTCTCGAAGGTGTCCAGTAGTTCAGGATCGACTTCTTCGAGGCTCTTCTTCTTCTCCTTGAGCTTGGGTGCAGAGTAGTAGACGATGTTTTGGTAGTCGATCGCCGGGTAGCTTGCATTCTGCCAGTTTGGCTCCGTCATTTTCAACCATTGACGGTATGCCTTCAGCCGAAACTCCAGCATGAACGGCGGCTCTTCTTTCTTTGCCGAAATCAGCCGCACGACATCTTCGCTCAGCCCACGCGGAATCGCATCGGACTCAATGTCAGTCACGAAGCCGTACTTGTAGGGCTGGTTAACTAAGTTTTGAACAGTTGGACTCATGAGCAGTGTTCTCTAGTCTACGTAGGGGATCGAGTAGTAAAAGCAATGGGCAGAACGATCAGGCATGTTGCTGATTCGTTACCGTTCTAATTTCGTCGAAGGTAATGTCTTGCTGATCGCCTGCAAAGTCATGGTCAGGCGTGAGAAATAGCAGGCAATGGCACTCTTTGCGTTCACGCATGGGCACACAGGGACAGTTCCAGTAAGCCGCTTCAACCTCAGCCGCCTTATCTTCGTAATGACGACAGGGACAAAGGGGCGAACCTAAATCATCCTTGTGCTTTGCCAAGCCTTCAATCACTACGGCTGTCACCCCAGGATCGACACAAAAGTAGGTGCCAGTCCGCTTTGCGTAGGTGATGGAAAAGTGCCTCATCGCTTCGAGGCTTTTGTCGGTAGATTGGGCAGCTTTTGGGGGTTGAGTCTCTGAGTTCATGAGGCAGCGCGACAAGACGACAGATCGATTCTATAATTAAAACAACATAGATGTTGCTTAACTACATTGTAAAGTACTTTAGCAACAACGTTGTTGCTAAAGTCGAGATTGTCTTAAATTTAGTACGCTTTAATAGAATGCGATCGCGCATTTAGGTTGATGCAGAGTTGCTATTTCTGAAACGATCGCTACCCTGTGCAAACCTAGGTGAATCTAGCTGTCAGCTTTACCGCTGGGAAAAGAATGACAACTGTCCAACAACCCTCTACAAAGCAGGATATCCTGCACCACTTGCTCAAGCAAGGACAGTCAACAGCGCAAGAGTTGGCTGAACGGTTACACATCAGTTCACAGGGCATTCGACGACACTTGAAAGATTTGGAAGCTGATGGATTGATTGTCCATCAAGTATTACAGACGGGGATGGGTCGCCCTAACTACAGCTATGCACTCAGTCAAGCTGGGCGCGATCGCTTTCCCGATCGCTACGATGACTTTGCCGTTTCGCTATTAGATACGCTGGCAGCAACGGTAGGTGCCGATCAAATGGGTTCGATCTTGCGGAAACAGTGGGAACGCAAGGCAATGGAGTACCGCGATCGCATTGGCAATGGTTCACTCAAAAATCGTGTGCATCAACTTGTAGAATTGCGTCGTGCTGAGGGCTACATGGCTGAGTGCCATGCGATCGACGCAAACGGAGTCGTCACTAGCGAAGGCACCCGTTTTATTTTGACGGAATATAACTGCGCCATTTCCCATATTGCCGAATCGTTTCCTAGCGTTTGCGGGCATGAGCTGGAAATGTTTGCAGTAGCGCTGGGTTGCACCGTTGAACGCACCCATTGGCTCGTGAATGGTGAACACCGCTGCGGCTATTTGATCCAGCCCAAGTAGCGCTCGGCGATCAAACGCCTGCTGTTACTGTGTCTTCTGCTCATCTACGCTAATCGCTGACTGCTGATCGCTGAGAGCTTCTATGCAACCATCTACGGAATTTTTAACGCCTGACGAATGTGCTGAAGTTGACAAGGCGCTGTTAACTTCGCGGGAGAAATTTTCGGCGCGAGTGGCGATTTATGCCCTGCGATCGCTCAAGCAAATCGCCCAAGAAACTGGGATCACGATTACGCAACTAGAACCGTACCAGATTGAGGACTGGGTCTATCAAGACGAAAGTTTGCAGACGGGCACCGATCGCGAGTTTCGACAGTTTTTTGCACAATTAGTGCTTGCCTCATTCAAACCCTTGAAACAGTCCGCTCAAATAGCTGGGGTATCGATCGAGGCACTCACCGTTGCTCAAGTCATTGTCTGGTTTGAGCAGCAAGCGAAGTTAACCTTGGGCAAAACGAATCCAGACCGCTAGAGTGATGTCTCAGATTCAGATTATAGTGGCTCCCAACCAGGTGAAGTATAGTGGCGAAGAGGCAAAAGGTAGAGGGCAGAAACAAAGAGGAGCACTGGTTTCCTTCTGCCGTCTGCATTAAAACCTGAGAACGTGTATCGCACTCAAACGAGAACCGCTACAAGCTTTTTGGTTCATAGCAAAGCCACAGAATGCTGCCCTAGCAAGAAACTGACTGAATGCTAGGGGCTGTCATCAATTACAACTACACATGACTTGCAACAAAGGTTCCAGCCCCTAGCCTCATGTGTTGGGGCGGGCGCGATCATGCTGATACCAATGTTTTGGAGCTGAATTAATGACGCGCCCTAGGGCGATCGCTTGACTTCAATAGGTGTTGAAGTCGGTTGGGGCAAAGTCTTGTGCTTTATGGGCACGTTCTGTATAAGAAATACCGCCGTGCCCACAAAAATCGCGCTACCCAAAGCCATCCACATCATTGACGGAACGACTGACTTAAAATCGCGCTGGATACGTGCAAGAGGGCGGCTTTCACGACGCAGCATCTGACCTGTAGCGATGCGATTAAGAGTGAAAGGATCACGCACATAGTGACCGCTCCAGCTAACAACTAGTCGCTCACGGCAATTTTGGCAGGTAAGCAACCCTTTAAGGAGTTTGTGAGGCTTGATGACACCAGCGCGATGACAAATTGGACACACAGGAGGAGCGTTATCAAATGTATGAGCATTCATCTCAGTCATTTACTGTTGTGGAAGCTTACTTAACTAATCTGACTAGTTAACTTGGCGGTCGAGACCTTGAAAAATCTGCGCATCACAGTTCATCAATTCAACTTTTGACTAACCAGAAACATCCTCCATGTACACTGTACGCGTTTTTTGAGAGTGTATATGTGATCAAAATAAGCCTATCGCAGGTATTTGAGAGATCAGTCCTAGCGTTATTGCGGCTCTATTGTCGTTACCTGTAGATCCGCAATGACGATCGCGCTTAGCGCCACTTGGATGCAGCGATTGCCTCGCCTAGTGTAACCTGCGTTAAGCCGGGTTGAGAACCCTTCCAGCGATCCTGTTTGATTTTTTAACCTTGAAAGGCTTGGCGTGAAAAATGAGTGAAAATAAGAACATCAGTCATAAAAGTCAAATCGTATTCTATAGCTAGTCCTGCTATCTGATGATCGCCAGCCCTCCCCCTGATGCTCCGACTTCCCCAACAACAAGCTTTCAGCCATCTTCTCTATTGCTAACCAGTACACTTAACCGCCTTCAGCCTGCACCTGAAACGCTTGTACTGCTGCTAGCGCTGGTCATTGGTAGCAGTACAGGGTGCGCTGTTGTCCTTTTTCATTATCTCATTCAGCATCTTCGTAGCTTCATGCTAGAAGAGGTCATGGGGGTCATTGCGCCTCTGGGCTTCTGGACTTTTGCCTGTATTCCTGTCTTGGGCGGACTGGTCGTGGGGATCATGCGCTGGCTGCTCCAGGATTTTGGTCCCAGTCTCTCAGCGCTGATTGCAGCCGCGCAAGGTCTCGGTAGCATTTCACCATTGCGGGCGAGTGCGAAAGCGGTTGCCGCCTCAGTGTCGCTGGGCACAGGTGCCTCGCTGGGTCCTGAAGGTCCAAGCGTTGAGATCGGTGCCAATATTGGGGTCCTGATTGGACAGGCGCTGCAAATGTCGAAGGAACGCCAGCGGCTGTTGCTAGGAGCCGGGGCAGCGGCTGGGTTGGCGGCTGGCTTTAATGCACCGATCGCGGGTGTCTTTTTTGCCTTAGAAGTAGTTTTGGGTGCCACGTTCGCAACGTCTGCTGTCAGTGTAGTGCTGCTGTCGGCTGTGGTTGCTGCATTGATCGCTCAAATTGGGTTGGGTGGACAACCCCCCTTTACGCTGCCTAGCTATGAAGTTCGCAGCCCGCTGGAACTGCCGCTATATCTTGGACTGGGACTCTTTGCTAGTTTGGTGTCGATCGCGTACACGCAGTCGATTCAGATGGCACAACAGTTTTTTGACGGGAAAGCTCCCAGGCTGGGCTGGATGGGTCGGGTGCCAGTAGCCCTGCGTCCCGTGATCGGTGGTTTGTGCGTTGGCATTGTCGCGCTGCAATTTCCCCAAGTGTTAGGCATTGGCTACGAGACGGTGGAAGCGATGCTACGGGATGTGCAATTTTCGCTGCCGCTGTTGCTCAGTCTCCTGGTGGCGAAGCTGACGATGACAGCGGTGAGTTTAGGTAGCGGGCTGGTAGGCGGCTTGTTTGCGCCAGCTATGTTCCTTGGTGCCTCTCTCGGTGCAGCTTATGGCAAAGTAATGGCGATCGTGCTGCCGATCGCGCCCGGTGGTATTGCGGCTCCGCCTGCTTATGCGATGGTGGGTATGGCAGCAGTGCTGGCAGCGAGTGCCCGGGCACCCTTAACAGCCATTTTACTGCTGTTTGAGTTGACCCGTGACTACCGCATTATTTTGCCACTGATGGCGGCTGTGGGCTTGAGCGTCTGGCTGGCTGACCGTCTCCAGCCGATCGCGCCCAGCGGGGCAGCGGCTCAATCAACGGGGCTACCGCTACAACCTGATCAGGATTCAGAAGTATTGCACCAGCTTTCTGTGTTGCAGGCGATGCATCAAAACGTTCTGGCGTTACCTGGTTCGCTATCGGTTTTGCAAGCAGGCTTGGCGATGACCCAAAACCAGTCTCGTAGCGCCCTAGTTGTCAATGCCGCTGAGCAATTGGTTGGCATTGTGACGTTACAGGACATCCATCGCTTTATTTCTCGTTGGGAAGCGCACCTTCATACGCACGTGCCAATTGATGCCCTTAGCCCTAGCCCAGTGCTGCAAACTCTGGACGCTATCTGCACGAAAGATTTGCTTTGTGCATACGAAGACGAATCAATCCATAACGCTTTGATGCGTATGTCTATGCGAGGATTGCGGCAGCTACCCGTTGTCGATCGCAACGACCCGCACCATATTTTAGGTCTATTAGAGCGGGAAAAAATCACCCTGGTGTGCAGCTTGACACTGATGCAGCAATCACTTCGTCCTTACCTAGAAGCGCCGCTTGCAACGGAGCCGTTAAATTTACCTCAAGCGCAAGCGCCTGTCTAGCGATTACTTATTACGAATGGTCCAAATATTGCTGAACATCATCAGTAAGCCGCCAACAAAGATGGCGATCGCCAACCCAGCAGGCAAAACGGTCATCCAATCGATCGTTTCCATTTATGCGTCTTCATCCAGTTGGTCAAGTTGCTTGAGATGAATATGCTTACGCCCTAAGGAGATTTCAAACTCATCACCGGGCTTTAGTTCCATCTGCTTTGTATAAGCAGAGCCAATCAGGAGGTTGCCATTAGACTGAACACTAATCCGATAGCTCGCACTACGACCACCACGACCGTTTGCGTTTTGCTTGCCGTCAAGCTCGATCCCTTCAGCGTCAATCAACGCATTCAGGAACTTCATCATGTTGACACGCTCTACACCGTTTTTTGTCACTGTGTAGTAGCCGCACTCCCGCGCTTTTTCTTCCTTGCTGTGATGCTCTAACTCTTTCACTTTTTTGAGCAGCGCTTCACCTGTAAGAGGCTCAATTTTTTTCTTTTTACTCATCAACTTAGCTCGGAATTATATGGAGTGGATTTCAGATTCACTGACATTTGCCAGAAGGTAAACGCTTTAACTTCGCTCCTGCCTATCAGATCATAGTACACCGTCCCTATGGTTTTTCTACTGTTCCAACTGCTAATTTATTCAGCTATTTTCTGTAAGAGTGAAGGCGCACCGTTGCTGATGACTACCGACACTGATCCACTGACAGTAACTATCGAAAGCATACGAGTGCTGGCTGCAATCAAATAACCCCCTTCGGAATTATCTCTACACGTTCGGGAGCATGTCACTTTCGCAAGTTGCTGCCTTTGCCCTCATCCCCAGCCCTTCTCCCCAAGGAGAAGGGAGCCAGCCTCAAAGTCCCTCTCCTTGGGGAGAGGGCTTAAAGCCTTGCGGCATACAAGAAAAGGGTGAGGGCGCAAAGGTGACATGCTCCCTACACGTTCTCTAGTTTTGATCAACAGGCTTCTCACTTCACTCTGGCAACGAGAATGCATGTGCTATACGGTCAAGTCCGCTACTCAAGGCTAGATCCAGCGATCGTTTGACCGTTGGTAGAGGCGCTTCAGCGCTTGCGTGATAGACACGCCAAACTGGAGCTACCGTTGTGTTGTGGTGTACCCATTCTGCAAGCGCTGAAGTGGCTGCGATCGCACGTTACTGGAGATGAAATTGCAAAAAAGTGTGGCGATCGCGTCTCGTCACACTTCGGCAGGGCAATGATTGGATCAGAGCCTGATTGGAATGCCACCGCTGGCACTGCAAAAGCTTTATACAGGCGAAAAGACGGGCAAGCTGGAGAGATTTGAGCAAACTGGCAGGCGACTATGAAAGCGATCTAGAACGCTAATTGAAACACCTGCAGGCAATCCTACAACCATTGGTGAGCGAGGCAGCAGACACTCCAAGGCTGCTCGTTGGCATTCAAGCAGTAACCTCATTGTTCAAATCACTGCCCGATTAAGCCGCACTCTAGCAGTTTCTACTTGAGTGGAACAATAGATATGAAAAGGCAGGAGGCAAAAACAAGCCAACTGTGGCTTTCCTTCTGCCTCCTGCCTTGTGCCTTGTGCCTTAAAACGGCTACTTTTTGCCAACCGTTTCTTCGATCTGGTCAAAAACGGCACCGTCTTCAAAGAACTTCTTCTGAAAGTCGCTCCAACCGCCGTAGTCTTTGATGGTTCCTAACGTTTTTACGGGTGGGAATTTAGCGGCATTTTCCTTCGTTTTTGCAGTGTCGGCATCAAGCGGTCGATAGCCTTGCTTCACGAACTCTGCCTGTGCTTCTGGAGTGAACAGGTATTTCACGAACCCTTCAGCAGCTTCACGAGTGCCATGCTTATCGACGTTTTTGTCCACAACGGCAATGGGGATATCGATCGACACATTGATGTCAGGCACCACGTATTCCGCCTTCTCACCCTTACTTTGAGCCAGAATGATTTCGTTTTCGTAGTTCAGCAATGCATCGCCTTGACCTTGCTTCACAAAAGAGTCCGTCGATTCACGCGCATCTTTTGCCAGCACGGCAACATTCTTGAACGCTTTAGTCACAAACTCCTTGGTTTTAGCCTCATCCTTAGTGGTTTTCAATCCGTAATCCCAAAGTGCAAGGAAGTTCCAGCGGGCACCGCCGGACGTTTTGGGGTTCGCGGTAATCCACTTTACGTCATCTCTGGTCAAATCTGTAAACGTCTTGATATTTTTAGGATTGCCTTCGCGGGTTACGATCGCCACCACCGATTTTGCCACAATCCCGTTGTTAGGCACTTTTGTCGTCCAGTCGGGACTCACAAAGCCTGCTTTGACCAGCTTTTCGGTATCCGCTCCGATTGCCAAATGTGCGATATCTGCTTCCAGACCATCGATAATGGCGCGAGTTTGAGTCCCAGAACCACCATAGCTTTGCTTAAAAGTGACAGTTTGACCACCATGTTCTGCCTTCCATTTTTCGACAAACTTCGGAATAATGGCATCGTGGGCGGCTTTGGGGATGGCATAAGCAACGAGCGTCAGTTCAACATCCTTTTTTTGATCGGCAACGGGACTGGCGCTACCAGAGGTACCAGGAGCTGAAGCGTTATTGCCAGACGAGCAGGCAGCGATCGCAACACTGAGCACAACGCCCACAACCATGAGAGAGATAAACTGCTTGAAGGAAGCAAACTTGAATTTGTTGGTGAATTGGTGAATCAACGTACCCAGAGGATTGGGCTTAGGCTGCCGAACGGTCATGCCATGTCTCCTTAATATGCGGTTAGTCAGTCGGAATAGTGTAGCTTGTTCAACAACGACTAATCATACAAAGAAATGTCAGCAAACACAATATAAACCCACGTTAGCGCATCGGATTACGGGAATTTAACTGGTTCAGCGATAAAGACGATCGTGCGATGTACAAGATGGATCGCGCCTGCCTCCTCGATCCATCGCTCATGCAGTTGGGTAATGTCAGCAACGAGCTGCTCATAGATTGCACCTGTTTGGGGCAGGTAAGACGTACTTCTGACGCGCCCAATCAGCGTTTGCAGATTAACAGACTGGCAGTAACGAAACTGACGATGGCGAACGTTCTGGAATAGCAGACTGGATGCCAGTGACTGGGATGCCAGCGTCTGTACGTGGCGGGTCTCAGCTGGATGCTCATCAGAAGCAGTGCGAATGAGCTGAGTGTATTGAGCCGTAAACGGATCGTCCTGGTCACGATCGTTCCAAACCAACGCTAACCGACCAGAGGCTCGCAAAAGGCGGCGGAACTCTGTCAAACTTCTGGCTGGCTCAAACCAGTGAAACGACTGAAAGCACGTCACGACATCGATCGATGCTGTTGCTAAGCCCGTCTCTTCTGCGGTGCCTACTTGAAACGTCACGTGTGGATGTGGGAGAGCTGCTTGTTGCATAGCAGCATTGGGTTCGATCGCCCAGACACGAAGACCTCGATCAGCCAGCAACCGTGCCGAAATGCCCGTACCAGCTCCAATATCCGCAGCCGTTAAGTGTGATGGCTCACCTAACTCGGCAAGTATAGCCGTGATCGCTTCTGTGGGGTAGCTGGGTCTGTATTTGGCATAATCCTCAGCACGATCGCAAAAGCGGCTTAGGGGACTCATTTGGTGTAGCGGTATGCGATCGTCTGGATACATGGCTATGTTGCCTCACAGTCTCTGGCTTCTAGCTTAAAGCGCAGCACACCATGTTTAGCTGTCAGGCGAGTAGTTAGCTGAATGAATCTGCGTCCAGAATGCTACCACTAGCACTTGACTCAGCCCCTCAAGCGGTTGCCGTCGCTTGATAAGTTTGGTGATACATTGCCATAATGTGTTCTCCAGCGGTAAGCGGCGCATACTTGGGCAGATTTTCTGCTCCGTAGCAGGTGGGTAGACAATCCACCAGTGCATGATAGTTTGGGTCAAAAAAGAAGGGGATGGAATAGCGCTCTTTGCCTGATCGGTTCAGGACTCGGTGCGGCGTAGACTGATAATAATCGTTCGTCCAACGTGCCATCATATCGCCCAGATTGATCACAAACGTGCCTGGAATGGGATCAGCATGAATCCAACCGCCATCAGCATTGCAGACTTCTAACCCGCCCGCATTGTCTTGCAGCAGGATTGTAATGCATCCCCAATCGGTATGTGCGCCACAGCCAAGTTGGTTTGCCATTGCATCAATCGGGTGTGGTGGATAGTGCAGCAGGCGCAAGATGGACATGGGGTTGTCAATCATGACATCGAAGTAGTGTTCATCGAGATCCAGCGACAGTGCCAGTGCCGCCATCAGTTGAGCAGAGAGCGTTTGCATCATGTCGAAGTATGCTTCAAAATGCGCCTGCCATCCTGGTAAATTTGTCGCCCATTGATTCGCGCCATGATTCGGTATTCCAGCCAGCACTAGCGGGTCGTCGGCTTTCCGCTCGACCCCGATGTAGTACCCTTCTTTCAAATCAGGCGTTTGATCGAGCGCCTGTTGCCCGATCGCTTCGTAGCCTCGTGAAATCGAAGATTGCGTGATGGAAACCGCGTTTTTCAGCGCTAACGGTTGGTCAAAAAAGCGTTTTGTCTGAGCGAAGGTTGCCGCGATCGTGTCCTCCGAAACACCATGATTCGCAATGTAAAAGAAACCAACCTCGTGGCTGGCTTGGCGAATATCGGCGGCTACAGCTTGGCGAGCGCGTAATGAGTGCGATCTCAAACCACCGATATCGATCACGGGAATCTGCGAAAACGTCACGGTCGATCGCCTCCTATATCAGTGCAGCTCCAGATTGTGGCATCCTGTCTAAACAATATGCCGAGTGAACAGACTGCAAGACCTACCAGAACTCAAGCAAGTACAGAAAGCAGCTTGCAAAATTTTACAGCAAGGTTTTCAGTAGAGATCGAAGTTGTCCGGGTGCATTGATAGTAATAACTCGACTTCCGAACCGTTGCCATAGCAATGCTTCGACTAATGTAGCTTTTCGCTTTCTGCCTAAGTTAGTTCCCCAAATAGCTAGGTCTGGATCACCCTGAGCTTTCCAACGGTTGAATACGTCTTCAAGATGAGAATCAGACTCCAATTTTTGTAGTCGTTTCGATTTATCATCTGCACTCTCTAGGTCGGCTGAAAGATAAACACCTAGCTTAATCAGCGCGTCGCCTGCCTGCGCTTCAACGTTTATCTCTCCCCATTGAATTAAGAATCTGTATGCTCGTTATGCACTTGATCAAGGGCAGCCTGTGCCGCTGCAATGTCAGCATCAGATTTACGTTGCGCTTCACCAATGCCCTGAACTGTGCGACCATCAGGGAACTTGACTGTCACAGTTGAACGGTGGAGATTAGGAAAAGATATAAGCGTAGATTGAAAGACAGCACAATCCTCACAGCATCCAAGATCTTTGAGTAATTCTAGAAGTTGGTTCTTTGCATTTTCACTCATACATGCCTCTGAGCTATTGGGAGAGTATGCTCTTCTGACTCTTCAATAGAACACGATAGCCAAGCTCATACCGAGTCCACAAGTTTACAGTACACTCGTCCCTCGCTATAGATTGAGTTGAATTTACAGAACCCAACATCTACAGACATTCAAACGCTGAGTGAATTGGATAAATAAGGGCAAAACCAGCCAGTTAGATCATTGTTCTTTAGGGAGTTGGGAATGTTGGGCTTCCTGTCGTCAACCCGATCGACGCTGTTAGGTGTTTGTGCAATCTTGGTGCGCTTAAGAATATCTAGCGACAGCACATGCAAATGTAATGGCAATATGTCCGGAGGTTAGGACAGGACATGCAAATGTAATGGCAACATGTCCGGAGGTAACCACGACAGGTTCTGTGGTTACTACAACAAGTCTTGTGGTTACTACAATAAGTTCGGAGGTTACTACAGCAAGTTCGGAAGTAACTACAGCAAGTCTTGTGGTTACTACAGCAAATCTGGAAGTAAGGACAACACCTTCTATCGTTAGAGCGGTTGAGACAGTTCTTGCGATCGCCCCTGTAATGCTGAACTTATAGCCTGAAGAACTAAAAAGTTCACAGCGATGGTGCGCAAATGGGTTATCGTGCTGCCGCAATCCCACCTGGCTACTGCTGTTGCGGTGGTCACCACACATACTGTTCTGTGGTCTACTGTGTTCGATCGACTACTGTTTTAGTCGCTACTTTCTTCTAAAGTCAAGTTCCAACACTAGGTCGAGTCAAGCCTAAATCTATAGTTCTCATGCTAATTACTCAACAGCCTGTCCTCAAGCGCTTCTGGTATCCCGTGATGCCGATCGCCTCCCTCCAGGATGCTCCCCAGGCATTCACATTGCTGGGACAACCGTTAGTGCTGTGGCTAGATGGAGACGGCAAGCCAGTGGCAACAGCCGATCGCTGCTGCCATCGATCGGCGCAACTCTCGAAGGGACAGGTGATCGACGGTAACATCCGCTGTCCGTATCACGGGTGGTCATTTGATGGCAGTGGTGCCTGCGTTAAAGTGCCCCAACTTACCAGCGACAACATTCCCCGCACGTATAAAGTTAGTGGGTATCGTTGCCAGGAACGCTACGGCTACGTATGGGTCTGCATGGGTGAGCCACTCAACGACATTCCCACGATTCCCGAAGCCGACGAGACGGGCTTTCGTCAGATTCACGAGTTCTACGAAACCTGGCACGCCAGCGGACTGCGGATCATGGAAAACTCGTTTGACAGCGCTCACGGTAACTTTGTTCATGCGAGTTCTTGGGGAGACATGAGCAATCCAGTGCCGCCGCCGATCGACGAAATTGCCGATACCGCAACAGGCTTTGTGATGAAGCATTGGGTGGAAGTGCTCAATCCCGACCTGCAAAAACAAAACTTGGGCATTCAAAACGAGAAAACCATCCGCACGAACGAGCGTCGCTGGTTTATGCCCTTTGCTCGCACACTCAAAATTCAATACCCTAACGGTTTGATTCACCTCATCTTTTCTGCCGCTACGCCGATCGATGACAAAACCTCTCAACTGATTCAATTCTGCTTTCGTAACGACACTGAAGCGGATGCGAAGGCGGCAGATATTATTGCCTTCGATCGCACCGTTACGCAAGAAGACCGCGAAATCCTGGAAACCACTGATTACGATGCGCCGCTCGACATCCGCGAAGAGCAACACATGGCATCCGATAAACCTGGTATTCTAATGCGGCATAAGCTCGCTGCCCTGCTGAAAGCGCATGGAGAAGTTGAGCGTCGCCAGGATTAATCGTGACTTATACCCTTCGTTCGGCTCTGATTCCCGTTGATGATGCCTACGCTACGGTTGATGTCCAAATTGTGGACGATCGCATTGCGGCGATCGGCTCCGATTTGCCAACAGTAGGAACGGCGATCGATGCTGAAAACAAGCTGTTGCTGCCCGGTTTTGTCAACGGACACGCCCACTCCGTTCAATTCTGGCAACGTGGACTCATTCCCCAACTGCCGCTAGAACTGTGGCTGGCAGATGTCTTTGATACCGCTCCAACCGAGCTGGAGCAGACCTATCTAGGCGCATTGGGCACTGCCATTGGCACTTTAATGTCGGGTGGCACCTGCGTGATGGATCACTTGTATGTGATTGCGGGTCACGAAGTGGAAAGCGTTGCGGCGGCTGCCCGTGCGTATAAAGAAGTCGGCATTCGCGCCTTCATTGCGCCGTTGATTCAAGACATGCCCTTTGTGGCTGGCTATCCCGAAGGGTTGAAAACACTGCCTCACAAGCCCTATCACCAGTCCACTGCCGCTATTCTGGCAATCATGGAGACGATCGTCACCGAACTCCATGAACCCGACGCAGGCATTCAGATTGCAGTGGGTCCTACTGGGTTCCATCGCTGCACCGATGCATTATTTGAGGGCTGTCGAGACTTGAGCGATCGCTACAATCTCTGTCGTCACATTCACCTGTTAGAAACGAAAGCACAGAAAATGTTGGCTCAAGAGCGCTATGGCGGTAGTGGCGTGAAACACCTCCAGCAACTTGGTTTTCTCGATCACCGCACCTCTCTGGCGCACTCTATCTGGTTGGATGAACCTGATATGGCGATTCTGGCAGAAACCCAATCCACTGTTGTTCACAATGCCCTTAGCAATCTGCGCCTCGGCAGCGGCATTGCACCTGTGCTGAAGTACTTGCAAGCGGGAGTCAACGTCTCGTTTGGCTGCGATGGAGCCGCCAGTAACGACGGTCAAGATATGCTCGAGGCCATCAAAATTGGCTCCCTTTTGCATAACGTCACCGACCCAGACTATCAGCATTGGATTACACCCAGAAAGGCGATCAACATGGCAGCGATCGGCGGCTTCACTGGAGTCAATCTAGCAGACCAGGTTGGCTCTTTAACGGTTGGGAAGCAAGCCGACTTGGTACTCTACGATCTCAAAAATCTGTCCCTGCTGCCTCGCACTGACCCTGTAAAGCTACTTGTTTTGGGCAGACCAACTGCCGCAGTCGATAGCGTCTGGGTGCGCGGTCAGCGAGTCGTTGCTGACGGCATCTTGCATACAGTGGATGCCAGTCACTTTACACAAACGGTCTTCGATTACAGTCAGGGATATAGCAAGCCCCACTATCAGACGATCCATCAAGTCGAAGCTCATTATCGCCGAGTGATGGGTTTGACTGATTAACGGCTCTTATAGCAATTCTATCTGGTGTGTGATCAGTAATCAGCGGTCAGCGGTCAGCGGTCAGTAACCAGCGGTCAGTAACCAGCGGTCAGCCGGATGAAAGCTGACCGCTAAAACCGATGCCTACATTTCATGAATGATTTGGGGCTGCTATCTCTCCAGCCGTAAACACGAATATTGTTAAAACTCACCTTCTTATTGCTTTCGTGCCGCGATCGTGAAAGCGTTATTTCTCACTCCCGACCCCTCACTCCTTGCTATTGTCTTAAAAGAGACACACAGTTAAGACGATTTGAGACAGCATGGGCATCGCGATCGACTTTGGGACTAGCAATACTGTCATTGCCCGCTGGAATCGGGCGACACAACAACCAGAAACGCTTGCTTTAACTGGCATGAGCGATCGCTCCAGTCAGAATCCACCGCTGATTCCCAGTTTGATCTATGTCGAAGATGCCAGTCAGGGAATGGTGGTGGTTGGTCAGGCAGTGCGCGATCGTGCCCTTGATTTGTCCACTGACCCACGGTTCTTCCGTAACTTCAAGCGCGGTATTGGCTCTAGTGTGCAAGGTTTTTTGCCTGAGCTAGATGGACAGACCGTGCGCTTTGAACAAGTGGGGCAATGGTTCCTCACTCAGCTGGTGCAGCAGCTTAAGACCATGGAGCCGGAAGCCGGACAGTCGATCGTTTTTACCGTGCCTGTAGATAGCTTTGAGGCGTATCGTCTCTGGCTAGGACAGGTCTGTGAATCGCTGCAAGTAGAACACGTGCGAATGCTGGATGAACCGACCGCAGCGGCACTGGGTTATGGCTTGGCAGACCAGGAAATGCTTTTGGTGATTGACTTTGGTGGCGGTACACTGGATCTCTCCTTAGTACGGCTCGACACTGCTCAGACACAGACGAAACCACTCGGCTTTATCCTCAAATGGGGACAAAAATCGTTTGCAGAACAGTCGGGGCAGAAGCCAAAAATAGCCAGAGTGTTGGCGAAAGCAGGACAAAATCTGGGCGGTTCGGATATTGACAACTGGTTAGTGGACTACTTTGCTGAAACGCAAGCACTAGCCGTGACTCCGTTGACGACACGGCTGGCGGAGCGGTTAAAAATTCAGCTTTCGTTGCAAACGCAGGCGCAGGAGGTGTATTTTGACGACGAAACGTTTGAGAGTTACGAACTGCAACTGAGCCGTGACCAATTTGAGGACATTCTGAAGCAGCGCCAGTTTTTTGAGCGGTTGGATGCCTGTCTGTCTCAGGTGGTGCAGCAAGCCCGACGACAGGGGATGGAACTTGCCGACATTGATGCGGTACTTTTAGTCGGTGGCACCGCGCAGATTCCGGCAGTGCAAGCTTGGATACAACAATACGTTGAAGCGGGAAAGGTGCGCTGCGAAAAACCGTTTGAAGCGATCGCGCACGGTGCACTACAACTCAGTCAAGGCATCGATATCGAAGACTTTCTTTATCACGGCTATGGCATTCGCTACTGGGATCGCCGTCATAACGCCCATAATTGGCATCCGTTGATCAAGCCTGGACAGGCATACCCGATGAGCAATCCAATAGAGCTGCTACTAGGTGCCTCGTTAGACAATCAGCCGAGCATTGAATTGGTGATCGGGGAATTGGGCATAGAAGCGAATCAGACAGAGGTTTATTTTGACGGCGATCGCCTGTTGACTCGGCGCGTTGACAGTAGCCAAATGCAGGTGCAACCGTTAAACGATCGCGACGATGCCCGCAAGATTGCTAAACTTGAGCCGCCAGGACAGCCAGGAAGCGATCGCGTAAAGGTGCTGTTTCGCGTCGACAACCAACGCTTTCTTCGTATTACGGTTGAAGACTTGCTGGCACTGCAAACGCTCATTGATGACCAACCCGTTGTGCAGTTGAGTTGAAGTCAAACCATCTAAACCGTAAAAGGGTCAAGCGCGTAATCATCCCATTGCTTGTGAAACCGTTCTGCCACATACGGACGCACGACAAACGTTGGTGGTGTTCCTGCTTGCACATCAATCCGAATGAACGAATAGGGTCGTCGTCGATGCGATCCTTGCCCGCTACGTCCGACAAACAGCTTCGATCGTGCAACCAGCCGTTCTTCACCATCGCCCACTTGACCAAAAAATTCCTTTACATCGGGTCCTTCCTCGCGCTGTCGCCGCAAGCTGAAGCCACTGCCGCCGCAGACAATCCAATTGGTGTTCGCGTCAGCATGACCAGTCTCCAGGGTGCGTAAATACTCCAAGCAGTGAGCATGACCGTTGAGCACTAGGTCTACGATCGACCGACCTTTGGCACGATCGCCGACTGTTGCCGCTACAGCATCCAGCACTTGTCGCAGTCGATAGCGTACTGCCAGCGTTTGTGCCTGATGCCATTTGGTTGCCTCAGTGACATAGGGTGGGTGATGGAAAAAGAGTACCCGTCCCCTCACAGCATCGGTGTTCCACGACTCTATAAGCTTTTGTTGGAGCCAATCTAGCTGGTGCAAATCTGTTTCTGTTGTTTCATTTGATTCCAGTTGTTTGATGATGTCTTTTTTAACTTCGGTTAATTGTTCTAGCTTGGCTTGCAGGTCATCCATCCGTTCCGCATCATCCGGTTCGTCCGGTTTGAGCTTCGCCAGCGTAATCAAAATTTCCTGCATCTGGTTATCCATATCCGATCGCTGGTGCTCTAGATGGCGACGGTACTTTTCTCCAGCGGGGTTATCTGGCAGGGGAATCGGTGCATTGATGGTGTTTGAATCCAGCGCAAAAAAGTCAATGCCGCCTGATCGAAACGTGTAGTAACGGTTTGGGAGACGGGTAAAGCGCCCTGGCTGGTAGCTCAGGCAGCGTCCCGTCTCAGTTTTAGCCGTATAGTGCTTGTCTAGATGTCGTTCTAGCTCAGCACCCGGCTTAAGAACCTTGAGGTAGTCAAGAAAGGCGCGGGCATATGCATTGCCTTGCACTGAGCCACGCCAGCTCACATCCAAATCGAGGCGAGACTGGAGCAATTGACGCAGCGGTAGCGTGAGCTGTGACAACATGCCGTAGAGAAGTGGCATGTCGTAGTAGTCGTGGTTGCCGAGGACGGGTAAAAAGGGCAGATTGAAGACCATGCGATCGTACGCAATGCGCTTAAAATCTTCGCCCCCTACCAAAAACTCTCGATATGGCTCAATAAAGTTGGGCGGATAGTAAGCGCTCGATCCAGTTAAGTAGATTACGTCGCCTGTATGCAACACAAAACGGCACTCGTGTTGATGCTCCAGCATTTGTTCGGCAATGCGTCGCTGTGGGTTATGCCCTCGATGCGGTCCAGAGCCACTATCGCCCAGCACCAGAAAAGAGAACTCTGGGCTGTCTTCCCGTCCGTCGTCTAGCGCGAGGCGAGTCTGGTCAATGCCCCGCTGCACGATCGCAGGGTCATGCCAGCGTACGCGTTGATCCATTTTGCGGATTTTGGTGGCGATCGGTGGGTCGAGCACAAATTCCATCGCAGCTTTGCTCCCTGTTTCAGCGGTTAAGGCTATTGTTAGCGATCGCTCATGTTGATTGTAACGACCAAGTTAACATCGCTTCAATCAGTAATCGGCTGAAATTCCAGCTAGGTCGCGGCGATCGAACTGGGGTTCTGTCCTCCTTCGCCATTCCTCTATCTTCAGGCAGAGTCAAAGTATTGCCATTTCTTTTAACGTCATAGGTGCAAAGAGCTGATGACTCCAAAACCCCAGGGCAACCTGGGGCTTTCATACTTTAAACTGGCGTACATTAGAGCCTTAACACTAAGGGCTGCCGTCGATTACGACTACACATTACTTGCAACCAGGGTTCCAGCCCCTAGCCTGGTGTGTTGGGACGGGCGCGACAATGCTGATACCGTAAGGTTTCGGAGCTAAATTGATGACGCGCCCTGGAAGCTGCGCACGAGAAGCATTCGTAGTTAGGCTTGTCTTCCAAAAACTTCAAGCTTCCACCTTTTTTAATCAGACCTTTGATTCGTAGGTGATTTGATCAGAGGTGTAGCCAGGTGGCTCAAGGTGAATGAGGATACGAGCCGGACCGAAGCGTTCTTCCAAGCGCTCTTCCACTTCTTCAGTAACCTGGTGAGCCGTTTCGACATCAGGTGCACCGACAATCAGATGCATTTCGATAAAGGTTTGACGACCAACCACGCCTCTAGACGCAATATCGTGGCAGTTCAACACACCCGGAACTTGCATAGCGATCGTGTGAATCGCTTCGGGAGCGATCGCCATCTCATCCACCAACGACGGCAAATTGTCCTTCAATACTGACCAACCGCTTGAAAAGACCAGCACGGCAACCGGAAATGCCAGCGCAACGTCTAGCCACTGCAACCCCCACGCCCAGATGCCGATCAAACCGCCCAAGACACTAATCGTGACCCAAATATCACTCATCGTATGTTTAGCATCAGCGATTAGAATGGCACTCCCGATACGCATTCCCTCATGCCGCTCGTAAAAAGCAACGAAAATGTTGACTCCCAGCACAATGAGCAGTAGCCATAGTTCTTGAGGAGAGATTTTAACTGGATCATGATGCGGAGTCATCAGATGCTCGATCGCGCCTTGCAAAATCTCAAAGCAGGCAATGCCTAGAAAAGCGGCAATGCCCAACGCGCCGACAGCCTCAAATTTTTGGTGTCCATAGGGATGGTCACGATCGGGTTCTGGCGACGAAAAGCGGCTGGCGACCAAGCCTAAAACGTTGTTGGCGCTGTCGGTTACACTATGCAGCGCATCCGCTAGTAAGCTGAGTGACCCCGTAAGCCAGCCAACTCCAGCTTTTAGCACCATGACAAACAGGTTAAGCAGTAGAGTGATCAGCAGCACTTTACGTACGCGCGATCGATTATCTATAGCCACAGCTTTCCTTAAACTTATTTACCCTCACTGTAGGACAGCAATCGCCCCTTCACCACTGGCGTTTAACCCTTACCAGTAAACTTTCTCAGTAGTTAAGAAACGCTGCAATTGTCCAGTGGCAGCAGCAATGCAGCAGCATGACGGCTACGGCATGATTGAAGCTATTTGCTATTTCATTGTCTGATTCGTAAAGAGAAGATCTTTTCAGTTACCATCGCTAGTACCATTTAGAGTGCCGATCGTTGGATTTCGCCCCGCATGTCTGTATCTCGGTTTACCATCAATCTCGTTGAAGGGTCTGTGGCAATGAGCTTTACGCCCCAGGCTGCCAGAGAGTTACAGCTAGCGCTCTCTCAGCTTATGGACAGCCTCAAAGCCATTGCCACCAAAAAAACCGCTCCTGGAGCGCGCGCAACGCCTCAAAAGCCGATGGAGTACCAGTATACGGGTGATGTCTTTCTCGAAGTTTTTTGTAACCCTAATATCTGGTCAACCCCATTTGCTGCCAAAGTTTTGATTACTCTAAGGGACGATCGCATTCGCCTGACAACCGAAGCTGAACTCAGCCGTTTGATAGAAGACATCAATCAATATTTAGAGCAATATGCGTAAGGCATTGGGCTTATGCATCGGCTCAAAGATACTGAACAGCAAAGCAGCAGCACTAATCAAAGCAACTCACTAGAAGACTCTTTTTCCTCCGAATTTCAACATCTTCTACCTGTATTTGTAAAGTAGGCTTAAACTGTCCGCATGATGCTTAAAGGATACGATCGCGATGAATTCTGACAACCTTGTGCAACTGGTTCAAAAAGGGTTTCGTGTCACGCTTGGGGCGACAGCGTCTCTAGTAGAAGTGCTGCAAGATTCGGAAAAGCGCGGCGAGAATTTCTCTAGACTAAACCAAGAGTGGAGCGAGCTATCAGCCAAGTGGGCAGAGAAGGGCGAAGTAACCGAGCAGGAGGCACGCAACTTCGTCGATACGCTACTTTCCCAACGCTCTCAGCCGCCTGCTTCAGGGCAGACGAGTACTGTCTCGACAACACCGTCTGCCCCTCCAGGGATTCAGCTAGAGCTACAGGAGTTAACAGCACAAATTGTGGCTATGCGGGCTGAACTAGAGCAGATCAGGAATGAAGGCACATCATCCTAATTTGCTTCTTCTGGCTTGAACTCAGCTAGTCGTTGTCCCACTGTTCACGACCGACGAGATCACCGATACGATCGCGGAGCAGAAAACTGCATCGTTCCAGTTCGCATTCGACCAGCGCCCATTCGCGCGCTGGAATGAATTGGCAAAGAATGTAGATCGGCTGCTGACGGCTGACTTTACCTTTACGGACGAGTTCACGCGCCTCGTCTTGAATCACGCTGAGAGAATACTGTGCAGACTGAAGCATAATATCACCCTTGTACTGGCTAATGGAATTTTGGTGAGGAGAGGGAGCTTGTATGGAGCGACTTGAAGTAGCTGTAGGAGTAGAAATAAGTTAAAACTAAGGCTTAATTTAGAGGAAAGAGATTGTAGTCCTCTATACTGAACTCGTTTCATTTTCGCGCTAAACCCTCTTTGATTGTATTAAGAACTGTTGAAAAAGTCATCAAATCCTAACTAGATTCCGCAAAATCCTGGTATTAAAGCATCTAGCGATCAGTGGATTCGAGGAACGATCAAGGGATCTGTTGCGGAAGCTTAAAGAACGTGAACCTTGTCAGAGCCTTGAGCAAATTTACGCGCACTGCCTTACTCCTAGCTTTCGCAGGGGCTTTCTATGAGGCACGATTGCCTGATGCTTTGGTGCTAAATTTTACTCAGGAGCGGATTCAAAACGGCTGCCATCCGACGCTTCTGACGCTTGTAACACAGTTCTGCCGCCAACTCTAGCGCGGCTCTCATACTGGTTGCTTCTGCTTTGCCCTGCCCGGCAATGTCAAAGGCTGTACCGTGATCGGGCGATGTACGCACAAAGGGCAACCCGATCGAGGTATTGACCGCTCGATCGAACGCCATCAGTTTAACTGGAATCAGCCCTTGATCGTGATAGAGCGCCAGATAGGCATCGGCAGGATTAACGCTTCGAGAAGACGCAACTGTTGTACCCTCTACGTCCTGATGTCTCCCAAACCACGCTTGCCCTGGTTTTACCCATAGTGTGTCAGGCGGAATAGGTCCCTCTAATTGAAGTTGAGGAAGACGATCGCGCGTCTCGTCAAGCCAGGGAATCAGCCAGTCTTGTTCCTCCTGCCCTAATTTGCCCTGTTCGCCGCTGTGAGGGTTGAGTCCGGCGATCGCAATGCGGGGTGTTTCTAAACCAAAATCTTGTCGCAAACATTCGATCAGTAGATCGAGCTTGCGAGTGAGTAAGGCTGGAGTGAGGGCATCGGCAACCTGACGTAGGGGAATGTGAGTCGTTGCCAGTAGCGTTCTCAAAATCCAGCCTGTATAGGGCGATCGAGCGACAAACAACATACCAAAGCGGTCAACGCCTGCCCGTTTTGCCAGCAGTTCAGTCTGTCCAGGATAGGCATGTCCGGCTGCACTCCAGGCGGCTTTGGAAATGGGTCCGGTGACAATACCGTGAAACGTTCCATCTAAAGCATGGGCGATCGCAGTTGCTAGATAGCGAAAGCTGGTGGCTCCACTGGCAGCGCTTTCCTGTCCAATCATAATTTGCTCTTCTACAGAGGCATCCAGCGCCACGTCAAGGATATTTAGGTAATCTGGATTCGCCAGGGCAAGGTGTGAGTGGCGCGATCGCAACTGCTGGTAGGTAGCTATAAGACGCGATCGACTACCAACGATCGTCACGTCACAGTCCGCAAGTGGCATTGCCAGTGCTTTAAGTACCACTTCTATACCAATGCCTGCTGGATCGCCCAGCGTAACAGCCAATTGAGGGCGATAGGAGGTTGTGTCAGACATGATCAAATTTGTTCTTACTGCACCCTAGACCACTGTAGCGAGATTCAGCACTCGATCGCTTGACCGTATGTTGCGCTAGTGTCGCTTGTTATGCCCTTTGGCGGTCACATCGTCTAACTCAGCATACGCGGGTAAGGTCGTATCGATCGCCCTGCCAGCGCGTAACACAACGCGATCGTGCTGCGATCGCGACAGCAATTCACTATAGCGGCGTGCCTTAAAGAGCACGAGATCGGCAGGAAGACCCGCGCCAATGCGCCCTACAGTTGGCAAGCCCATGAGGTCAGCCGGAGTCATTGTAATGGCACGACACCATGTTCCATAAGGACGATCGAGGTGGGCAATTTTGACTGATAAGCTGAAAATCTCTAAACCATCGTGGTCACCAAAGCCATGAAACGGGTCGCGGCAGTTGTCGCTGGCGATCGCAACGGGTACACCTGCTTGCTTGAATTCGTGCAGCAGCGTCACCCCACGCCAGCGAGGGGTGCGCCCTGTTTGCCGATCTTGTAGATATAGATTGCACATGGGTAAGCTGACAATACCAATCTTTGCCTGCTTGACGAGGGCGATCGTTGCGATCGCCGTTTCCGGTGACTGTACCGCCAAACTACAGCAGTGCCCACACACAATTTGCCCCTGAAATTGGTGTCGAATCGCCGTCTCAGCAATGATACGTAGAGTTTCTGCATTGGGGTCGTTAGTTTCGTCCGCGTGAAAGTCCAGATTAAGGCGATGGGCTTTTGCCAGCGTGAAGGCGCGATCGACCTGTGCCTCAATGTCTGGGTTCATGTAAGCAACACCACCCAAAATGCCGCCAACCTCAGCAACTTGCTCAGCCAGTTGTTCACCCGCTTGCGTGCAATAGTATTCCAATGACACCAAAGAAGCGGCTTGCAGGGTCAGCCGCGCTCTCCATTCTGATTGGAGGGCTTTAAAGACGCTCAGGCTGATGGCTGCTTGTTCGCCCGCTGAGTCAATGTGGGTACGAAGTGCTTTTGTGCCATGAGCATAGCTACACTTCAGTCCGAACTCCATACGACGATACACATCATCCGCATCCCAATGTTTTTTAGCATCGGTTTGGCTGGTATCGATCGCGCCATCGAAGGTGCAGTCAGGATTGGGTGTCCGTTCCCAGATGTGCCCTTTGTCTAAGTGGGTATGTAGATCAACAAAGCAGGGAAAGACAATGCCGCCACCGAGGTCAACGGATGGTTGTTCATCGTTGGTTCTGCCTGCTGGAGCGATCGCGCCGATCGTACTGCCGTCAATTTCAACATCAACGAGAAGAAAGTCTGGCTGTGAGGCGCTCTGAGTAGCGGGTATAGGAAGGAGGTCGTTTGGACTTTGATCTAGCAGGGGTAGTGGAACGTGGGCATTTTTGAGCCAATAGCGATCGGAAGCCGGAATCATGAAGCCTGTCTCAATGGATGATCAAAGTCCAGCCGTTTTAAGGCTACCTGCATGTCGTTCTGTATGAACTACGTCGATTAGTTGTCCTAATGTATCGCAAGGTTTGATTTAAACCATCACCCGTGCAAAGCATCTCTGTGTTGGCATACTGTACGCACCTTAAAGCGCCCAAACAAAAGGGTGAGCCTTCGCCCACCCTTCTATTCGTGTCTAACTCAACTCTGATGTAGCGGTTCCCATTAGCGTGCGGTACAAGGGTTGGGGTTTTAAGGCAGAAGGAAAGCCGCCGTTCTCTTTAACTTAACTTCTGCCCTCTGCCCTCTGCCTTCTACCTCTTTGCGACTGTACTTCACTGGATTAGGAACCGCTGTAACGGATAGTCAAACGTTATACGGCTGCGAAGTATTCCTTCGACTTTTTGGGATCGGGGTTCATGGTTGCATCACCGGGCTTCCAACCAGCGGGGCACACTTCATCGGGATGAGATTGCACATACTGAATTGCCTGCAACGTCCGTAGAGTTTCGTCAACGCTGCGACCGAAGGAGAGGTTGTTGATAGTGGAATGCTGAATGATGCCGTCTTTATCGATGATAAATAGACCCCGTAGAGCGACACCTGCATCAGGGTCAAGCACGTTGTAAGCCGCGCTTACTTCTTTCTTAATGTCAGAAACGAGGGGATAGTTGAGGTCGCCCACACCACCGCTCTTACGATCGGTTTGAATCCATGCCAGATGAGAAAATTCGCTATCAACCGACGCGCCTAGCACTTCGGTACCGATTTGCTTAAACTCGTCGTAGCGATCGCTAAACGCAGTAATTTCAGTCGGGCAAACAAAGGTAAAGTCGAGCGGATAGAAAAAGAGCACAACGTACTTGCCACGGTAGTCAGACAGCTTAATCGTCTTAAACTCTTGATCTACTACAGCCGTTGCTGTGAAGTCGGGAGCAGATTGCCCAACGCGCAAGCATCCTTCTTGAGTCATGAGATTACAGTCTCCTTATCTTTGGGTATATTGGGTGCGTCTTGATCTTTGTCAGCGCGTTTGGTTCGCAGAACAATCAGTAAAGTCAGCCCAGCACTGGTTCGGTACGCACAACGACCGACAACTTAAGGACTGACCTGACTATATCATAGTCATAACGATTTTGAGTAAGGCGTTGATCAAGGAGATCCGATCCAGTCAGGCGCGATCGCGCCTTTGCCCGAACCTTCTTAAAAAGCTATGTTATCGCCCTTTAAGATCACCAATGTTCGCTTGAGGTCGGCGGTTAACTATCAAGTTGTGAGGGGCGATCGCTTCATCACATGCACTCTTCTCATGAAAGCCAATCGCTCTGTACTGCTGACGGAGTTGACGGCAAGGGCAACACACTCAAACATAAACTTGTCGTCTAGAACCTTAGGGCTTTGCGATTTAATCACCGACCAATTAACCAGGTTTCAGCTACGCTCAACCTTCAGTCATAGCGGGTTGAGCAGAGCCGAAACCCAAACCACTGGTATCTTCTTTTCTTGCAATCCCCTTAACGTTGTAAACGATCGAGCAAGTTGCAGAAACGGTCTAGTAGAATAGACTACCCGGAAGGGTAATTAAATAATGACTTCGACTCACTCATAATGTGGGCGTATAGCCCCCGCTTAAAGAGAGAGGAGAACCCGATTGCACCAGGAAACTGCTAAGCAAGTCAGTCCTTTTGGAGAAGCTGACTGTGAATCTGAAGTGAAGCTCCTCAAGCAAGATTACAGCGAATATTTCTTTTACGAAACTCGATTTAATAGCCTAGCGCTCGACCCAAATGTCTTCCTCATTGTGGGCAGAAGAGGATCGGGAAAAACGGCGCTCTCTCAATTCTTCTCCTTTCAAAAGCAGCTTCGTAACACGATCGCAATCGATGTCGATGAGCCTGTAGCCTTTGAACAAATTCTGGAGAAAGTTTCTAAACTCACCATGCAGTCCCGTGAGGTTGCCATTCCTAAGATTGCAAAAATATGGGATTTTCTCATTTGGCTGATCATCTTTAGACAGTTAAAAGGTCAGGATCTTCGGATTCAAGCTGCCTGTATTTTCGGCGACCATAATGGTAAAGTTTCCAACTTTATTCGCCATACGCTCAGCGCTCTGGTTAATCACTTTTTGGATACTGAAGGCGACTTATTGAGCGAACTAGAAGCCATTCTTTCAGATGAGAGAATTGCCGCAGGTAAAGTGGCTGTACTGGAACTAGCGCGCAAAAAACCGATTATTGTAGCGATTGATACCCTGGAAAACTATGCCGTTAATGATGACATCATGATGCGGACAACCGCAGCACTGATTCAATGCGGTTCTGAGTTTAATCGAGATCATGCCAGAAATGGAGTGCATTTGAAGATTTTTGTGATGGCTGAAGTATTTCCTTATCTGAAAGAAGAAGTCATTCTCAATACGCTGAAATTTGTGCGGCATGAAGTCTATCTACATTGGCGACCCAAAGATCTGATGCGGCTCATTAGCTGGCGCTTTCACCACTATTTGCGTGCGGTAGATCAGCTCTCTCAAGAGTCTATCAACATCAAATGGGACGACTATAACGAAGTCCGCGAGAAGATGTGGAATCCCTATTTTGGCAACAGCTTGCGGAATGATGGAGGCTTACCTGAGCTGACGTTTCCCTACGTGCTACGACACACACAGATGCGTCCTCGGCAATTGATTGTCCTTTGCAATACGATCGCCGCTAGAGCCGCTAGAGAAAAAAAATTCCCAGCTTTTCATCCAGAAACAATCATTAAAGCTGTTGCAGAAGGTGAATATGCCCTAGCAGAAGAAGTGCTTAACTCTTACAGTGCCGTTTACCCTAAAGTTGGCAGAATTGTGGAAGCGCTATCAGGTTTGCCAATGATCTTTAAAGGGAATGAATTGGACAAAAGAGCATCGCTCACCGCATCGGAATGGCCCTCTGGAGAATACTCTCCTTTCGCGTTTCGACAACTCATAGCTGAGTTGGGTATCATCGGACGGGTACGGACGATTGATCAGAAATCGGGCTTTGTAGAAGCAGATTTTGAATATAGTTCAAGAATAAGATTACCGCTGCTCGTTACAGATTACTGTGTGGTGCATCCAATGTTCTATCGGAGGCTCAATATCAACCTGAAGCCTAATCTACGGGTTTACCCTTTTCCTGAACATGAGGAGTTTAAGGAACTTGCCTATCGGTAATCTATGGCTGTTTTCAAATCGGTAAACTACAACTTCTTTGAGAGGTATTGTATTGGTTCATCTCCTTTCAGTACCGACTGAAGGCTTGCTCGTTTTTAGTGACTTCTTCAACTGATTCTAATTAATGAAAGAATTCAAGCTGTAAACAACTTGCCACCGCTTACCTTTTGCGCGATCGACTCCAAAGCCAAAAAAGACTGAGCCTAACGTCATGCTGATGCATCCCAGCCAAAGCCAAACCTGTATCATCAATTTCAGCCTCGAACATACTTTTATATGTTGAGGAGGCAGTCAAAAAGAATCGTCTACCCAATGAAGGAGATATTCTTGTAAGTTGATGCCTGTCTTTAACTGAGGGTACTGTTCATTAACTGCCGCTTCTGATACCTGTGGCTAATTTTTGGTAGGAACGCGATCGCGACCTTTGAAGGTATGGCACGATCACTCTCCTGTGATGACTGCTTCGAGAGCAATCATCTTTGTTGTTGGCAAGCATTATGCAACAGCGATCGTCTATGGTCGTAGCAGGGAACAACACAAAGGAGCTTAACCGTGAGTAGTCAGCAAGCGCAAACCTGGCAGACGACTGCCTTATTGGTGATCGTCGGTCTTGTGGCACTGCTTGGGCTGAATGCCTTTGTCATCGTCAATCCAGGCGAAGCTGGAGTGATTAGCATTTTGGGCAAGGCACGTGACGGTGAATTGCTGGAAGGTATCCATCTCAAACCACCGTTTGTCTCAAAGGTCGATATTTACGATTTGACCGTGCAAAAGTTTGAAGTACCTGCTCAAAGCTCCACTAAAGATTTGCAGGATCTAACTGCCAGCTTTGCGATTAACTTCCGCTTAGACCCAACGCAGGTTGTGAACATTCGACGATCGCAAGGTAGCTTGCAAAATATTGTGTCGAAGATTATTGCGCCTCAAACTCAGGAGTCCTTCAAGATTGCGGCGGCTCGTCGCACCATTGAAGAAGCGATTACCAAACGTGATGAGTTGAAGCAAGATTTTGATCTGGCGCTGGGTACTCGTCTGGATAAGTACGGCATCATTATTCTTGATACTAGCGTGGTCGATTTAAAGTTCTCGCCTGAATTTTCCCATGCGGTTGAAGAAAAGCAGATTGCCGAGCAGCGAGCGCAACGGGCTGTTTACGTGGCTCAAGAAGCTGAGCAAGAAGCCGAGGCAACGGTCAATCGCTCTAAGGGGCAGGCAGAAGCACAGCGCTTGCTGCGAGAGACGCTAACACCAGAACTATTACAGAAACAGGCGATCGAAAAATGGGATGGCAAGTTTCCACAGGTGATGGGCGGCAATGGTGCGCTGCCATTCATTAACCTGGAGGTTGCCAAGACTAAGGGTTGAAGCGCCTGTGATGCCGTTGACGGGTGCAGTGGGTACTGCGATCGCTAAACCGCTACGAATCCTCATTTTGGGCGGGACGGGTGATGCTGCTGCGCTGGCAATGCAACTTTCAACGCTTTCGGGTATCACAGTCATCACTTCGCTGGCAGGTCGGACTCAGCACCCATCAACGCTAGCAGGAGAGGTGCGAGTCGGCGGCTTTGGCGGCTCCAATGGTTTGGTCACTTATCTTCAAGAGCAGCGGATCGATGTCTTGATCGATGCGACGCATCCCTTTGCCGCAAAAATGTCCTGGAATGCAGCAACAGCGGCGATCGCGCTTGATATGCCTCATCTTATGCTCATGCGACCAGCGTGGGAGAAAGTTGCGGGCGATCGCTGGCTTGAAGTTGAGAGCGTCGAAGCAGCCGCGAAAGCCGTACCAGCCCATCTAAAACGGCTCTTTCTGACTATCGGCAGGCAGCAACTGGCTCCTTTTGCAACATTGACGGAGTATTGGTTTTTGATGCGATCGATCGATCCACCTGATCCCAGCGTGGCACTGCCCAACGGTAAATTGCTCCTCGATCGCGGTCCGTTCACGTTGGAAAATGAAATCGCACTTTTGAAGCAATACCAGATTGACGCGATCGTCAGCAAAAACAGCGGCGGTGATGCGACCTACGCCAAAATTGTTGCAGCAAGAAAGCTAGCGTTGCCGATATTTATGGTTCAGCGTCCTGCTATGCCTGAGGGCGATCGAGTAGCAGATGTTTCAAGCGCGGTGGAGTGGCTCAAACGATTGTCGTAGTAGGGCTTTCAGCGGTCAGCTTTCAGCGGTCAGAGATTTTTGAGATCTATTTTGGTGCTTCTTTAGTGCGTCGGGCGCGATCGCCTAGTAGCCGTTAAGTTTCTAGTTTTTAGTAAGCTACACTAATCGAGCGATTGGTCTAACAACCAACAACCTTTGTGGTATGCCCAAAGGGCTTTACAACTAATTACCTCACAAATCCTTACTTGAGGACTGGAAACTGCGTTTGTAGAAGTGTTTGAATCGCTTGTTCAATGTCTTCTGGCTTGGTTAGTGAGGAGTAGCGTTTAACCACATTGCCAGCGCGATCGACCAAAAATTTCGTAAAGTTCCACTTGACGGACTCGGTGCCCAAAAGACCTGGAGCTGCTTTCGTCAGGTATTGATAGAGCGGATGAGCATTCTGACCATTCACATCGATTTTCTGAAACAGCGGAAATGTGACACCAAAGCGCATCTCGCAAAAGGATTGAATTTCAGCCGTGCTGCCTGGTTCTTGCTGCCCAAATTGGTTGCAGGGAAAGCCCAGGATCACAAAGCCCTGCTTTTCGTACTTTTCATAAAGTGCTTGCAGCCCCTTGTACTGCGGTGTAAAACCACAGGCGCTGGCAGTATTCACAATTAGCAACACCTGATCTCGATAGGTGCTCAAGCTAATGGGCTTGCCATCTATGCTCGTAGCGGTGAAGTCGTAAAGGGATTGGGGCGTTGAGGCGGTCATAGCGATAGATGCTTAACAAAACTAAATGGTTCTTCACTCTAACTTTACCACTGTCCATTGTGTGATTGGTGCCAGCGATCGCCAGCCCAAAAACTGACCGATCGGCTCGGCGCGTTGAATCGCAATACGAGTAAGGGTTCCGCCTACGTTTTGTTGCCACTGAAAAAGCTGCTGTTCACCCGCGATCGTGACTACATTGGCAACCAGACGACCGCCAGATGGCAGCGCCTCCCAACAGGTTTCGATCATGCCGTCTGTTGTGATGCCACCACCAATGAAGATGGCGTGCGGCTGAGGCAGATCCTTGAGCACGGCAGGCGCTTTACCATCGATAATGTGTAACCCCGGCGTACCAAGTGCAGCGGCATTATCAGCAATGTATTGAGTTCGGGCTTTCTCAACGGCGATCGCACGGCAGCGAGGATGGCTTCGCATCCATTCAATGGCGATCGAACCACAGCCTGCACCGACATCCCACAAAAGTTCTCCTGGCATGGGTGCGAGGGCTGAGAGGGTGAGCGATCGCACCTCGCGTTTGGTCAGTTGCCCGTCATGATGATAGGCACTGTCTGGTAGTCCCGGTGTGCGTGGTAATGGTACTGTGCCTGGATCAGCGACACACTCGACCGCGATCGCGTTGAGGTCTGCTAAATCCGTTTCGTGCCAGGTAGACGCAATACCTGTAACGTGTCGTTCGTGAGCGCCACCCAACCGTTCTAAAACGGTCATCGCACTGTTGCCAAAACCGCGTTGAGACAGCAAATCGGCAACGATCGCGGGGGTTTGCTTACCCTCACTCAAAATCAAGAGTTTCGCACCAGGATAGAGATAGGGATGCAGTAGTGCAGGCGGACGATTGCACAAGCTGACCGTTTCGACCTCCGTGAGCGACCAGCCAAGTCGGGCACAGGCAAGGCTAAACGTCGATGGTGCCGGAAGAAGTGTCATTTCCGCCAGGGGAATGCGACGGAGTAACGTTACGCCAATGCCGTAGCACATGGGGTCTCCACTCGCTAAGACGCAAACGGCTTGCCCTCGCCGACGCAAAATTTCCTCGATCGACTCACGCATCGGTGCTGTCCAAACCAACCGCTCACGATCGTCAGTAGGCAGCATCGCAAGATGTCGATCGCCCCCCACCAGCACTTCAGCGCGATCAACAAGAGCACGTGCGATCGGGCTTAAGCCTTCCAACCCATCCTCACCAATGCCCACCACCGAAAGCCATTTTTGAGTCATAAAGTCGTTTTAAATTGCGTGTGAGAAGATAACAATACTTGAGCGGTCAGCGGTCAGCTTTAAAGACATACCCTGACGATCAATCATGCCAGCGTTACTCTGACTGAATATTCTGCCTGCTAGTCTTTTCGCTAAGAGCGAAAGATTGAGGGCTGATAGCTGATAGCTGATAGCTGCTTATTACAAAAAATGGCATCTCACGCGTCCACTGCTTTCTCATGCTAAGTTACTGAAGCCTAGAGTCGGGAAAGTCCGGTGTGATTCCGGTACTGTGCCGCAACTGTAATGAAGCGTTTTGAATGCTTTTAAGTCAGAATGCCGACTGGGTGGTATCTGCGGGATGCCTTTATTGTCTACTCCCTGCGTCGCACAGGGGAGGAGTTAGAGCTTTGTCATCATTCGCACCATCAGAATTTGCACCATCAAAATTTGCAACTTGCCCCGGCTTGTTTCAGCCATCAGTTGCGCGCGATGGGTTGCTGTCTCGCCTGAGAATACCAGGTGGGCTGCTAACAGTGTCCCAGTGTGAAGCGATCGCTGACCTTGCCGATCAAGCGGGTGGCGGCTATGTAACAGTGACGAATCGTGCCAATGTGCAAATCCGTGAGCTTCAGGTAAGCATTGATGGCGATCAATTGGCGCACTTACAAGCGGTAGGATTAGCCTCTCCTGTTACCGAGATTGATGCACTTCGCAACATCATGTGCAGTCCCACAGCAGGTATCGATCGCCAGCAATTGCTCGATACACGCCCGTTTGTCGCTGAGTGGAATCGTTATCTTACAACGCGTCCCGATTTTGCCGTGTTATCGCCTAAATTTAGCGTGTGTTTTGATGGTGGCGAAACGGTTTCGGTGCGCGATCGACCCAACGACATTAGTTTGGTAGCAGTGGCGATCGATGATGAAATTTACTTTCGTTTGCATTTGAGCTTGGGCGATCGTGGAGCATCGCCACGTGAAACAGACATTCTCATTAGACCAGAAGAGAGTCTGCAAGTGCTAATAGCGATGACAGAGGTTTATCGTGACTACACAATGCAAACGCTCGGTAATAGTAGCCGACAAAAACCGCGTTTAAGAACGCTTTTACACGACTGGGGTTTAGAAACATATCTGCGAACCATAATAAGTCGCCTGCCGTTTTTATTAGAACAAAAGGCAAGAATTCTGCTTCAGGGAAACGAAGAAATTGATCATAACTCATTCTCTAACTCATATCATCATTTAGGGATACATGCTCAACGTCAGCCTGGACTTTTTTATGTTGGTGTTGTTCTACCGCTGGGTCGCTTAGAGACGACACAACTGCGCGGATTAGCAACAATAACAGCACGATATGGCAGTGGCATTTTGCGAATAACGCCGTGGCAGACTGTGTTACTTTCTGATCTTCCAACGTCAGAAATATCAGTAGTAATGCAGGAAGTTGAACAGTTAGGATTAAGCGGATCATCCACACATTCTCACAGCGCGATCGTTGCCTGTTCTGGTACAACAGGTTGCAAGTCATCGGCTACTAACACGCAAGCAGATGCTCTAGTACTAGCGGCTCATCTAGAACAACATATCGTGCTTGATCGTCCGATTAATATCCATTTCAGCGGGTGTGAAAAATCCTGTGCTCAACACTCTGCCAGTGATATTACATTGCTTGGCATTACAACAGAACGTTACCGCGTTTATGTGGGAGATGGCGATTCAAATTTTGGTCGATTACTCTACCAAAACTACCGTTCTACACAACTGCCTGACCTAGTTGAGCAAATACTACGAGTTTATCAAACGTGTCGATCGCATTGGCATGAAACCTTTAGAAGCTTTGTTGATCGACATACGATCGTGGAACTGCAGCAATTACTTGATCAAGCTCGATTGACACCATGACTATAGTTCTGCACTTTACTGGATTTATAAAAGGTGTTAAGTATAGAGCTTGTTTGACAGAAAGTCTAGCAAAAGGCGCTTTTGCAGACTTTGACATCAATCAATCCAGCGCTTACGGAATCATACAGACAGATAGTTCAGAGCTAGCTTACTCAAAATGGGTTTCACCAAAACGAACAAGAAGCTACCCGTTTGCAAGAATTTATAATACTTACAACGCCGCAAAAATCCTAACTGTAATTCCTGTCATTAAAGACGAAGGAAGAGATGGAGATTTAGACAAGCTTCAGTATTCAACAATTTCATGGATGAATTTACTGAATACGTATATCGTTCTTGGATACTATGAAAATGCAGAAAAAAGTTATAAAGATAAGCAATCTACTAAGAATAAGCTCACCAAACAACGATTTAACAATGAATTTATAAAGTCTCAAATTCAAGAAATATTAGATTATAAGCAGAGTGCTTTGCATTGGAACAGAAGCTTGTTTGAGGAGCGCTTTGTCGAAATTTTTAGAAAAGCTCTCGACTCATACGCAGTTATATCGAGGCAAATTAATGTACCACTTCACTCTCATGCTGGAATGGAAAAGTATTTGCAGGCGATCATTAAGGATTTTGAAGAATTCAAGAATATTTCTTTGAAAGGATCGCGGGGTGCAAGTAGGCGAGAGGCAGCAACATCTCATAAGCTTGAATATCTCATTGATGGCATGAAAGCGACCTTCTGCATTGAAAACTATTTGGGAGGGACTTATTACTTGACACCAGATGAAATGATTCACGTAGACGAGAGTTACATTATCCAAGAATCGAAAAACTCGACTCGAAAAGCTTTACCAGAGTTGAGCGATATCCAAGATGGTCTTTTCAAGCTAATTGTATACTCAAATATAGATGCCTTACAGTTGAACGGTCATCGCGTCAACTTTTCTGTAAGACTGAGGCTTACAGGTAGAGGTATTAAGGATTCAATCATTTTACCTTGGTCCCCAGAAAAATTAGAAGAGTTTATTAGAGTCAATTCATTAGTGTTTAGTAAAAAGGAAGAGAGTACTATTAGAAAATTGTTGCTTGAGGTTGAGCACAATGAAAACGTAGAAATTGAGATCAGAGCAAATCGTTAGTTATTATGGCTCAAATCAAAAGTCCACTTCGCTATCCGGGTGGAAAATCAAAAGCCCTCGATAAAATAATCCCCTATATTCCGCTAAGCATTAATGAATATAGAGAGCCTTTTGTGGGTGGGGGATCAGTTTTTCTTGCAGTGAAGCAACTGTTCGGTAGTCGAATCAAGCAGTATTGGCTCAATGACTTAAATTTTGATTTGTATTGTTTCTGGCTTGCTGCTAAGGATGATATTGCAGAGCTTGTAGATGAAGTAGATAAGATCAAGCAAAAATATACGAACCAAAAATATACGAACGGTAGAGAACTGTTTAATTATTTCACCTGCCCAGATTTAAAACTTAGTGAGTTTGAGCGAGCAGTACGCTTCTTTGTCTTAAATCGCATTACATTTTCAGGCACGGTTGACTCTGGTGGCTATTCGCAACAAGCTTTTGAAAGAAGATTTACAGATTCGTCGATCGAACGCTTACGCAATCTTTCTGTTCATTTAGCCTCAATTCGCATTACTAATGGCGACTATGAAAACTTGCTATTCCAAGATGGAGAAAAAGTTTTTATCTTTCTCGATCCACCTTATTTGAGTGCTACACAATCGAAGCTCTATGGTTTTCGAGGACAATTACACACTTCTTTTGATCACGAACGCTTTGCCAAAAATATGCGCGCATGTCGGCACAGATGGCTAATCACATATGACGACTCTCCTGAAATTAGAAAGCTCTTTGACTTCGCCAATATTACTGAATGGACGCTTCAGTATGGCATGAATAACTATAAGCAAAAAAATGCCGCTGAGGGGCAGGAATTGTTGATAAAAAACTATTAAATTGCTTCTTTTCTCTGTTTAAACAACCGCTTAAAATGATTGACTACATTCGGGACGGCAATGAAATTTATCAACACTCTTTTGCCATCATTCGAGCTGAGGCAAATTTGGCAATGCTGCCAGCCGCTTTAGAAACGGTAGCCGTGCGGCTGATTCATGCCTGCGGTATGACTGATATTGTCCAAGATTTAGCCTATTCCACTAATGCAGCAGAGGCGGGACGATCGGCACTCATCAACGGCGCACCAATCTTGTGTGACGCTCAGATGGTGGCAAATGGGGTCACTCGTCAACGCTTGCCTGCTAACAATGCGGTTATTTGCACGTTGAACGATCCAGAAGTGCCCACGATCGCCCAAACCATCCAGAACACACGGTCGGCAGCGGCTTTGGAACTGTGGCGATCGCACTTGAATGGCGCAGTGGTGGCGATCGGCAATGCCCCAACTGCTTTATTTCGCTTGTTGGAATTACTTGATGAAGGTGCGCCAAAACCAGCGCTAATCTTGGGTTTTCCGGTTGGGTTTGTGGGTGCTGCCGAATCAAAAGCCGCACTGGCAGAAAACAGCAGGGGTGTGCCCTTTCTGACCATTCAGGGTCGTCGGGGTGGTAGTGCAATGGCAGCCGCAGCCGTGAATGCGTTAGCAAAGGAGACTGAGTTATGACTGAAGCAGGAATAGGGAGTGGGGAGTGGGGAGTGGGGAATAGGGATAGGAAACAAGAGGGGGCAGGGGACGGGGAACAAGGGCTAAGGGGAGCAGAGGGGGCAGGGGATGCCAATCAATCCCCAAAACTCTCTTCCCCCGCACCCCACACCCCACACCCTACACCCCCTGGAAGACTCTACGGCTTAGGCATTGGTCCCGGCGATCCGGAGCTGCTGACGCTCAAGGCACACCGCATTTTGACTTCGGTGCCTGTCATTGCTTATCCCACAATGGAAAGTGGCAAAGTGCTGGCGCGGGCGATCGTCGCCGATTTCATTCGCCCAGAGCAAATCGAAGTGCCCATGCCGCTACCGTTTAGCGTGGAGCGATCGTCGCAACCCTATTACGACACTGCGGCTGAGACTATTGCCCAACATCTCACAGCGGGACGCGATGTAGCGGTTCTTTGTGAGGGCGATCCGTTGCTGTATGGCTCGTTTATGTACATCTTTAACCGTCTGGCGGGACGCTTTGATACTGAAGTGGTGCCAGGGATTTCTTCGACCTTTGCTAGTGCTGCGATGTTAGGTGTACCCCTCACCTACCGCAACGATGTGCTCAGCATTATGCCTGCTACGTTGGATGAAGCGACCTTGCGCGATCGCCTTGCCGTTGCCGACGCTGCCATCATCATCAAACTGGGCAGGCACTTCGCCAAAGTTCGCACCATTCTGGACGATTTAGGCTTGCTGTCACGGGCACTGTATATTGAACGGGCAACGATGCCGAACCAGCAGATTCGTCCGATCGCCGCCATGAATCCGGCTGACGTTCCCTACTGGGCACTGATTCTCATCCCCAGCCAAACTCGACCGCAATAAAATTACTGATAATGGGTGCATAGACGCGATTGAATCAGATTAGCGTTTGGCTATCAGCGTTCAGCCGTCAGCGTTCAGCCTGATTAGGTCTACACTGTTGCTTCAACTTCATCCCACCTCAGCTATTGGGACTGTTGCTATGACTTCTTCCCTGCCTCAAACTACTGCCTCTCAGTTGAAGGGGGTGGCGTTGCCGCCACTGGAGAACGGCGATCGCCTGACGCGTCCCGAATTTGAGCGTCGCTACAACGCCATGCCCAACGTGAGAAAAGCAGAACTAATTGAAGGAGTCGTCTACATGGCATCGCCGTTACGTTTTACACCCCACGCTGAACCGCACGGTGATCTTATCGGCTGGTTATGGACATATAAAATTGCTACGCCAGAAGTAAGGATGGGTATTGAGCCAACCATGCGTCTGGATATAGACAACGAACCACAACCAGATGGCGTGCTGTTGATTAGTCAGTCAAGTGGTGGACAGGCAACACTCAGTGACGATAGCTATCTGGAAGGCGCAGCCGAACTGGTTGTAGAGGTTGCGGCGAGTAGTGCAGCCATTGACCTGGGCGATAAAAAACGTGCTTATCGGCGCAGTGGCGTACAGGAATACATTGTTTGGCAGGTGTATGACCAGAAAATCGACTGGTTTCAGTTGCAGGACGGGGATTATGTTTCGTTAGTGCCGGATAAACAGGGTGTCATTCACAGCAAGGTGTTTCCGGGCTTGTGGTTGAACGTGGAGGCAATGCTGCAGGGCGACATGCGATCGGTCTTAGCCGTCCTGCAAACCGGGATCGATAGCACAGAGCATCAAACCTTTGTGCAGCAACTTGAGGATCTGCGGCTCAAAGCGATACAAGCAGGCGATCGACCGCAATGAAGCCCCCTGTTATCATCATTCTGAGCGAAAGCAGCGTAGCGATCGCGCAACAAATCCAGGCAGCCTTACCCATCGCTACGATCTACGGGTTAGCAGGACGTACCCAATCGGTTGATGCGTCCTACACCAAATTTGGCGACACAGTACGAGACTTATTCAGCGAGGGAACGCCGATCGTTGGCATCTGTGCAGCGGGGATTTTGATTCGATCGCTGGCTCCCCTACTAGCCGACAAACGAGCCGAACCACCCGTGATCGCCGTGGCGGAAGATGGTAGTGCCGTTGTCCCGCTGTTGGGAGGATTGACGGGTGCGAATGAGTTGGCAACCGCGATCGCCCATGCCTTCAACAGCAAAGCCGCGATTACTGCAACTGGGCAACTGCGGTTCAATGTTGTGTTGGAAGCGCCGCCATCTGGTTACCGATTGACAAATCCAGAACACGCTAAAGCCTTCACCTCTGATCTCATCGCTGGAGCGACAGTGAGACTCATGGGTGATGCCGATTGGCTTCGTCAAAGCAATCTCCCCTTTACAGCAGACGGCACACACACGATCGAAGTGACCGATCGCCCAATCATAGGCAGTGCAACCCATCTGGTCTATCAACCTGTTGTCGTTCAAGGCAAGCTAGCGATCGTGGGTACAGGTCCCGGAGCGGCTGAGTGGATGTCGCCAGAAGTCAAGGCAATTCTGCAAGCTGCTACAGATTTAGTCGGCTACAAAACCTATTTAGATCTAGTCGGTACGTTTGCTCAAGGAAAGCGGCACGAGTCGGATAATCGCGTGGAGATCGATCGCGCCCGACAAGCGTTAGATCTGGCTGCCGAAGGTCGATCGGTCGTGGTCGTTTCTTCTGGTGATCCCGGCATTTATGCAATGGCAGCGGCAGTGTTTGAAGTGATCGATCGTGACGCAAACCCTTCCTGGGAGCAGCTTGATATCCACGTCGCGCCCGGAATTTCAGCCATGCAAGCGGCAGCAGCGGCGATCGGTGCACCGCTGGGGCATGACTTCTGCGCCATCTCCCTTTCCGACATCCTCAAACCCTGGTTGGTGATTGAACAACGTCTTGCAGCAGCGGCTCAAGCTGATTTTGTTATCGCGTTCTACAATCCCGTTTCTAAACAGCGAACGTGGCAACTCGATAAGGCAAAAGAGATTTTAAGGCAATGGCGATCGTCCACAACACCTGTCGTCTTGGCACGCAATTTGGGGCGATCGGGTCAATCTGTACAGGTCATAACGCTTGATCAGCTTGTGTCAGCAGATGCAGATATGCGAACAGTTATTCTCGTCGGTTCTAGCCAGACCCGCACGATTGCGCGATCGGATGGTAGCGTATGGGTTTACACTCCACGGCATTATCAAGACGATCTCCAAACGAACCATCACGATCAAACGGCGATCGTGTAAATTACTGGGCGTAATTAAACTAAAGATGATTCTGGGGGTGGAGGGGGTGGAACCCCCTGCCTGGGGGCAGCGCCCCCAAACCCCTACCTCACAACTAATTGTGACTACCTACTTAATGTGCCTGAAATTCATGCTGTCTGATGGCTCAAGCAACGGCTCTAGGAGGGCGATCGAAACCAAAAGGAGAATTGCGATAAAATCAGAAGACTCATGGGGCAAAATGGTAGGGTAACGCTGTTATTTCCAGGAGAACTGCTGGGTTTTGAGGATGTCTTATGTCTAAGGGTCTTGTCAGTCGTCGTCGCACCGCTCCCTGGATGCATCGCTGGTCGCGCCCACTGATTGGCGGCGTTGCGATTCTGGGCGCACTCAATACTGCCTATCTCACCATCACCAGGTTCACCAATACCGAAACAGCTTGCCCTACAGGCGGCTGTGAGCAGGTGCTTTCTAGTCCTTACGCCACCGTCTTTGGATTGCCTTTAGCGCTGTTTGGGTTAGTGGCATACATCAGCATGGCGATCTTTGCGTTCGCACCCCTGGCGATTCAGGGCGATCAGCAAAAAGAACTGCGATCGAAACTGGAAAACTGGACCTGGTTACTGTTGTTTGCCGGATCAACCGCCATGCTAATCTTTAGCGGCTATTTGATCAGCATCATGGTCACCAAGTTTGTGATGCCTTTCGGCGTAAAAGCTATCTGTTATTACTGCATTGCCTCAGCGGTTTTTGCGCTCAGCCTTTTTATCCTCACTCTTTTAGGTCGCGCCTGGGATGATGTTGGACAACTTTTTTTCACAGGCATCATCGTTGGCATGGTGACGCTTGTAGGGACGTTGGCGATTTTTGCGCCTGTAGGCAAACCTGTTGCGGATGCTTACAATATTGCGTCTAGCAGCGGACAAGTGTTTTTTACCATCAAAGACACGTCTGGCGAGTCAGAAAGGCAGCTTGCCCGTCATCTCAAACAAACTGGCGCAAAAATGTACAGCGCCTACTGGTGCCCGCATTGTTACCAACAAAAAAAGCTGTTTGGGGTTGAAGCGCTCAATGATTTACCCGCTGTTGAATGCGCCTCGGATGGCAAAAACAATCAAACGGCTGTTTGTCAAGAAGTCGCTGCCAGAGCCGAGAAGCAACTGGGGCAGGGGTTTGGGTTTCCTACCTGGGAGATTAATGGCAAGTTTTATTCTGGTCAGGCAGCATTGCAAGAATTAGCCGATCGCTCTGGCTACACGGGACCGCGTAGTTTTAAGAATACTCTTTAGTGTAGGACTCGCGCCAACGCCTTCTCTACGTGAGCTTCATGGCGGAACGGAGCAAAACCCTGGTACTGACAGCAACCGATCGCCGTAGACTGAGTTACGGTCGTTAGCCAGGTTCAGGAGTTTATGCTTTCCCTTTTTGCCAGTGTGTTGCTTGCTCAGACTGTACCGATGCCTCCCATCTTGCCGCAAGAAATCGTCATTCCCCAACAGACGCGACCCTTACCCGGTGGGCTGGATCAGGTGCCCGTATTCAATAGCAACAACCCAGAAATCGTGAAGACGGAGGGCATTTTGCTCTCAACGTTTCCACCGCAGGGCAAGCGGGTGCCGGGTGCCCATCTCGATTTTCCGTTTCGGGGGCGGTTTGATCTGTTCTCGCACCACATTGCACGGGCGATCGAAACGCCCAACGATTTACGATCGCTCTATCTGGGCGTGATTGTTTACAATCCAGGCAACGAACCCGTCACGGTGGATGTGCTGCAAGCTGCAAGCTATCTCAGCCAGCCGGATGCTCCATTTATTGCGTTGCCACCACAGCTTGAGAATGCCTTGGGTACGGTTTACGCAGGACCGGGCGATCGCGCGATGAATGACGTTCTGCGAGGGCGACGGCAAGATGGCTGGAGCGATCGCTTGATCATTCCAGCCAAGCAAAGCCGGATGTTGATGAATCTGCCGATTCCCGTGCGTACCTTGACCCCACCGTTGAATGGGCGATCGACGTTAGTACGGCTCCACAGCAATGGTGCCGTCTACATGGCAAATCTGGCAATGTTTGCCAAGCAAAATCCAGACGGTAGCGAACGGGCACCCACCCTGGAAGAATGGGAGGCACTGCTAGAGGCAGGCGACTTTGCTGGACCGCGTGAAACCGCTCCTAGCCCACCCGATCGCCTGACAGGAGCAGAAATCTATGGTCGGGTTGCAGCAGTCGCGCAAGGTTCCCAGTGGCGGACTCAAGTAACTGACCCAGATAGTCGTCTGTTAGCCATTCCACAGCGCGGACAGTCTTATTCCTACGGCTTGAGCACACTTCTGGCTGGCAAGATGGGCACGGGACAAAACCAGAGCGCCACCCTGCTCACTCGCTATCCAGGCACAGCTTATCAGGCGCACGGCAACTATGGCATTGAATACAGCCTCACCATGCCCTTAGTCAACAATACGGAGGCACCCCAAACAGTACAGGTGCTGATGCAAACACCGCTAAAAGAAGACACGTTAAGCAAACCAGGTCTGCGGTTCCGGCAACCACCCTATCCAAATGTGTTCTTCCGAGGCACGGTTCGCATCCGCTATAACGACGATCGCGGTCTTCCTCGTACCCAGTACTGGCATCTGGTACAGCGTCGGGGGCAAGTGGGAGAAGCGCTGGCAACATTTATGATGCCTCCGGGCGATCGGCGTTTAGTGCAAGTCGACTTCCTGTATCCACCAGATGCCACGCCACCTCAGATGCTCACCATCCAAACGTTGAGCACACCACAGTTGCAGCAGTCATCAGGGGACAATCGCTTGTCTCCATAAACCTGCTTGTATCAAGACAGACAGCTTTGAGGTATGTTGCAGCTCTATGCCTTTAGCTACTGAAGACAAAGGACGCTAGCAAAGAACAGGCGATCGAGAAAAGCGTGCAAGCGATTAAGCTCAAAGCGATTGCTTGTATTCGTGCAACTTTTTAGGGCAGCTAGAGACTTATGAGCTGGTTGACTGACAAATCTACTTTTGTAGGTTGGGTTGTAGCTTGCTTCTGCGTAGCAGCACAACGTGAGACCCAACACTAGCTTAGGTTCTGTTGGGTTACGCTATCGCTAACCCAACCTACGCAAGCATCGGGGTTTCGAGAGTTTTGTCAGTCAATCAGGACTTATGAGTCTAAAACAAGCTCTAGACTGCCGTTAACCTCACTTGCGCCTTAGAGCAAACAGCTAAATCGCTTCAAAGTTTTTCTCACCTGTGCGGATACGAATGATTTGATCGACTGGGGTAATGAAAATTTTGCCATCCCCAATTTCGCCAGTGCGGGCAGCAACAATAATCTTTTCTACCACCATGTCAACCTGATCATCTTCGACTACGATTTCAACTTTAAGCTTTTGCAAAAACTCAACCGTATACTCAGAGCCTCGGTAACGCTCAGTCTGCCCCTTCTGTCGCCCAAAGCCTCGGACTTCAGACACGGTCATACCGACGATGCCAGCATTGACAAGCGCGATTTTGACTTCATCAAGCTTGAATGGACGAATAATTGCTTCAACCTTCTTCAATTCCCACACTCCTTGTTTTATCTACCAGTAAATTGTCTAGCAAAACACTTTCTATCACCGTCAAAAGCGTCTGTTTTGTAGATAAAGATACAATTTATCGTGATGCATGGCTATCTTTCGGTAGAAACTCGCGTGTCACTCTACTAAAAGTTTGATCTCCCCACCAGTGTCCTTTACATTTCAGCGTGAGGGTAGCAACGGACGAACAATGAAAAATCCCGTACCAAAGGCAGAGATGACGATGAAGCAAATCACGATCGCCAGCCACCAACCACCCATTTCTGCACTCCGCTCTTTCGATGCGGACTGCCGCAGTTTACCTTCTTGCTCTGTGAAGAGTGGTTTTTGGGCAGGTGGTTCGGGTTTTTCTACAACACCCGCAGCAGTCATCGGCATAGCAGCAGGTGGTTGAAAGTGAAGTTCCAAGCCCTGTAAGGCTGTAGGCACTGTAGGCAACTGGTTTACAAGCAACTGGTTAGCAGGTAAATGGGCATCAGCAGTTTGGCGAAGCTGTAGAGCCGACTGCACAACCCGCTCAATTTCTACCCGTAACTGCTGGTTTTGCTGCGTCAACTGCTGATTTTGCTGCGCGAGCGACTCCATTTTTGTCTGAGTCGCCTTTAGCTCAGTCGCCACTTCCCGATACAGTGAGATGGGCACTGACGGCGCGTGAGGGTTGGCTGAAATTTTTTGAACATTGGAGCCTTGAGCCTTTCGTGGAGACTGCTTGGCGTTTATTCTAGATGTCATAGGTTTACGTCTGAACGCTAGAGTCGATAAACTACGCTCACAATAGCCGCAATTAGAGCGATCGCCGCAAAATTTGTCAAGAAATTCTCTAAAATCCGCAAACAATTTTACGCATCACCATGAGCCACCCCGAAACGCAACAATTCTCAACTGCTGAATTTGAGACTCAGGATCAGACTGCTGAACCCAAGTATGGTGAGCGACACATTGCTCAGGGTGAACTCATTACCTTTCCGAATCCCAGAGTGGGGCGACGATATGATATTCACATCACGCTGCCGGAGTTTACCTGCAAGTGCCCGTTTTCCGGCTACCCCGATTTTGCCACGATCTATCTATCCTATGTGCCGAATCAACGGGTCGTGGAACTGAAGGCAATCAAGCTGTATATCAATAGCTACCGCGATCGCTACATCTCCCACGAAGAATCCGTCAACCAAATTCTGGATGACTTCGTTGCCGCCTGCGATCCCCTGGAGGTAAAAATCAAAGGCGATTTCTTACCGCGTGGCAACGTGCATACCGTGATTGAGGTCGCGCATAAGAAAGAAACATAGTAGATAACTTATGGCAAAAATCGGAGACGACGTTGATCCACAGGAATTGCAGTCTTTTACTCAAAAGGCATCCCACTTTGAATCATTGGCTTCGCAGCCTTTAATTGGTTGGATGTTAGACGTAACGAAATACTTTGTCCTACTGCTGGCAACTCTGGTTGCTGTAGCTTCTACTGTTATTTGGTGTTTGGGAGCGATTTCAGAGGCAAACGTTTGGGCTAGGTTTGTGACCGGAGCAGTGGTTGGAGCAGCAGTTGGAATTTTGCTGCTGCTTGTAGCGCTTAACTTATATTGGGCTGTAGAAAAAGCGGACAGTTCAGCGCGGTTTTATGGCACTTCAATCGCTCCAGTCTTGGGAGGTGGAATTGGAGCAATTGGGGGGGCGATCGTTGCGGCAACGGCGGGATTACACTATTTGGAAGGTGTTGCAGCAACCGACTGGGGCAGAGTTTTACTGGGTAGTTCAACTGGAGCAGTAGCAGGTAACGTTGCGCTGGTCGGGTTGAGAGTTTTGTTTGAAATAAGCTCAAAAGCCTTCAGCTTCTTCCAGTTCAAGGATAAATTGGTGCAAGAATCACTAGAATCGCATTTTCTTGCACCATACGAATCTTTTTTGGCGATTCTTTTGTACGAGCTGCCGTTTCTTTTTTGGGTGGGTGGACTAATTGGCGCGATCGCGGGTGCAATTTTTAGCCAGTTATAGATTAATCACTCTCTGATTTGTTCCCAAGATTCTTATTAGAAGTACAGAGAGTAACTCTCTTAAATCATCCTGGTTATCTATGATTGGCGATCGCGCTCTAATTTATTTGAGTTTGTGACAGTGGTATGGCGATCGCTTCGATTTGAGATTCAGAGACTTCAACCGTATCTTGAGGAATCAAACCTTCGAGACTATACCCGTTTTCTCGTCCGTTTAGCATAGGGTAAAACTCTACAATTGTGCCAATGCTTCCTTGCTTCAAACGCAGCGCAGGCATATCCTCTTTTAAAGCAACTTGTGTGAACAGTTGGAATTTCATGTACTTACCTCCTACGCAGGAAACAGTGTAACAAATTGTGTTCTTCGCTCTGTAACCATCCAAATAGTTTTGACTCGTATTGCTCTACCATTTGGGCTGATTAAATTGCCCGTAGTTATATATTTTTGTCCATATTGTGTCAGGGCTGTTGGAATAGCTTCTAACGGTAAAATTTGCTCTCTCAAATCTTGCTGAAGCTGCTGCCAATTTTCTAACCTATAGCCTGCGCTAAAAACTGCGATTTATCGTCCTTCGCCAACGGAATCAGTAGGTATTTTGTCAGTTACGCGATGTGCAACTAATTCGCCCTCATCCCCACCCTTCTCCCTGGGGAGAAGGGCTTCCAGACCGTTCCGGTTCCCTCTCCCGATGGGAGAGGGCTAGGGTGAGGGCAGTTTTGGCAGGTATTTTAGGAAAGTCGCGCATCGCGTCAGTTTTACTTCCGCAATGATGGCATTTGGATCAAGTATTGCCATTGGCACTGAAAAACCATGCGTTGAGTTTAGCAGCAGCTTATTAAGGCTGACCTAGCTATTGCTTAGCTGATGCAGCGTTAGGACGCACGTTACGCCGATTCAAGTCGAGTTTGGCGCGGAGTTCATCTTTGATACGATTGAGGATGGAGGTTTCATCGAGGGAGGAGAGGATACGGGTCACAACGGCTTTAGGTCCATCATCGCCCCAGGAGGCACCGTTGGCGAGATATGCCTTGGTGACTTGCCCGATCGCGTATGTCGAAACCCCGGCAACGCCCGCTTGAGTCAGGGCTACAGATACATAGGCACCCAACGACACGCCACCTGTGGCAGGTGCCGCTAGACCGAGCAAGCTTTTCAGCGAACCGAGTCCCAGCGTTGCCAGCAGTTCACTGGCAGTCACGCCACCCATTGCCAGCGCAATTTTTTGCAGCAAGTTGATAGCACCATGCTGAGTCATGCTGATGCCGTAGAGCTTGGAGAGGGAGAGAATCAGGGCGACATCAATGACGGCGCTGCTCAGCAGATCGACGACGGTGATGGGGTTGAGCGCGATCGCCACTGCTTTTGTGATCACGCCATTCCAGATCACGCGATCGGCGCTCTGATTGCGGATATCCATTTTGCGATCAACCAGGCGATCGTTCACATCATCAGCAAACAGCATCGTGTTGAGTGCTACGAGCGCTTTGCCTTCGCGATACAGGATTTCGAGAATTTTCAGCTTTAGCTCGTCGATTTGCGGTTCGCCTGTGCTGAGTTGTGCGGCAACGCGACCATCGGGACGGCGGACTGCCTTTGCCTGTAACGGCGAGGCGGCTGCCATGACAATTTCATCGGGTGAGAGCAGTTCCCGCACGCGTTCGTCTCGGATTTTGTGATAAATGGCGAGGCGATCGGCATCGGGATATTGGTCGATTTTATTAAACACCAGCAGGATGGGCTTGCTGGCATTTCGCAGCTCTGATAACGCCTGGTATTCTACCTTTGTCATGTCGCCTGCAATCAGAAACAGAATCAAGTCTGCTTGCTTGGCAACTTGCCGCGCCAGTGCTTCTCGCGCTTCGCCATCTACTTCATCAATGCCGGGAGTGTCAATCAGTTCGATGTGAGAATCGCCAACGCTGGGTAGAGCAACGCGCAGAATGGGGCGGTTACTGCCAGCAATTGCCTCGCGCTTGATGTTCCAGCTTGCGGTTTGGGACGCACGAGTGACACCATGAACGGGTCCCGTCTCGAAGACACGATCGCCCAACAAGGCATTCAGCAACGATGACTTACCGCGTCCCACCATGCCAAAAACGGCAATGTGAACCACCTGGCGATCGAGCTTATCCAGCAGCGCTTCTAGCCCACCGATTTCTGGCTCCAGTCCACGCCGTTCTTGCGGAGTTAAGTCCAGGTTCTCAACTAACTCATGCAACGCACTTTGAGCCTGCCGATAGTTCAGCTCTGCTTGAATGTCTTCAAATCCAAGAATAGCTTCGTCAAGCTCCTGACTAAATTGGCTGTGCCTTTGAGGTGACCCCAAAGTTGGCGATGGCTCAGACATAAATGACGCTAGTCATAATTTGGGTGACTGCTTCATCCTAGCGATTTCGCACGAAGACTAGAGTGCGGATGACTTGTCCTTGCCACAACTTCAATCCTGATAATCGATCGTTTCGGTGCCGTGTTGATAATCGAATGGATCAGGGATCGCAGTATTGGGATTGGGTTGATTGGGGCGAGACGATCGCGAGCGTTCAACCTTACGCGCTGTAGGCGTTGACGATCCGTTTTCACTGCTGCTGCGGGGATCGCTGGAGTCGGGTGAAGCCAGATCAGGAGTACGATCAGGTATAGACTGCTTCAGCGGTTCCTCTGGAGACGCTACACGTCGATTAGGGTATGCGGCTTCTGATGGTGCGTCGCTGAGATGTTTACTGCTATACGAGGCACTGGTATATGAATCACTGGTAGATGAATCACTGTCGTAGGAGGCGCTATTGCGTTCGGCTTGGGGTCGTGGTGTCGGCGGGCGATCGACCCTACGTCGTTGAGTGGTAGACTTCGGCGATCGAGTAAACGTCCTCCAGGCAGCTTTAAGACCAACCACTACGCTACGAGTGCTGTATTGCACACGCTGAGCCTGTTGGCGCACTCCCGTTAAGCTCTGATCTACCTGCTTTACGACCTGACCAGCACTCTGCACGCCTTCACTCACATCCTCTGTCAAGTCGCTGATCTCCAGCCCTGTGAGCCGAATTGCTTGTAAGGTGGGCGGAAACTCGCGTCGAAGCGTATCAAACAGTTTCTCAGCACTCCGGGCAGCGCGGGAAAGCTCTCTAAAGGTGGGGATCGCTATGACCAGCACGATCGTCAGGCTAACCGTGACGAACAGCAAAGACAACACTAGCCAGAACAACGGATCAGTCACAGGTATGCCTACAGCAGATTGTCGTGAGCAGGAGACTCCATCTCAGGTCGCGGGATTTCAGCCGTTTCTAGCGCCTGATGCTCTTGTTGGGTGGCTTCAAGACCCGCCGCGATCGCCTCTCGCAGTCGCACAAGTGTACCGTCCCAGTTTCGCAACGCTGATTCAGACAGGCGATCGGCTTGGAGCTGTACACTACTCGACAGATCTTCTGCCAATTCTGGTAAAGCGTCGGCTGATTTCTTCAAAAACTGGCGAGTTTCACGTCCAGCACGAGGCGCTAAGAGAATGCCAGTGAGTGTGCCGATCGCGGTTCCCACCAGTAGTCCTCCCAGAAATGCTCCAGAGCGGTTGTTTGACATGTTCTGGTTTTCCTTCTTAACTACGACTCGCCGTCTTGTGTGCAAACTGCCAGCGCCAAAACCCGACCTGTTTAATCCAGTCTCACCGAAGCAAGACAGAAGCAGCAGATGAAACCGCATTTAAAGCAGCGTACTTCAGGCAGTAAGGCATTGGCAGTACTGGCACTAACACCTTCTAAATCTACCCCAACATTACCCCGACGATTGGTCGCTTGCCTCTGTATGCAACAGGTGTGCTCTAAAAGGTTGCTTTTTCGCTGCAACGTCAACCGCTCAAGGGGAGTAATCTACCGAAGGGAGCGGCTTGGTGAGGCTTTGCTAGGCGATCGCGATCGCTGCACAAGCAGGAAGCGGCGCTGCCACAGCGTTTGTCCTAAACTGAGAAGCGCTAGAGCCTGTTGAGCACGTTGAAGCTGAGGTTCCAGGCTCCGATAGTGTGCTCGTAATTGATCGATGCCAGAGTGTCCTCTAGCAATTGTGTCCGGCGCACGGTGCAGTACCCGATGTACCGCTCGTTCAAACGATGATAGCGTGTTAGCTGCTCTTGCCAAGCGATGTTTGAGTCGCCAAAGCTGCCAGGCAGCAACTAAGCAAAGCAACCCAACACTCACATTGCATACTAAAACAGTGATCAACATCAAACGTCTCGTATTAAGTCGATGGACACCGCTAACGGCTTTCAGCTTTTAGGCTAGTAAGGCTCACCTTATAAAGTATTGTAGGTCGAGTTTTCTCTGGAAACACGCTTGAGCGCTCCCGCACCATCGATCGTTCCAGAGTTGATTCTGGCAAGAGTGAACGAATGCAACACGGAATCATCAAAGGCTTCATTGCAGGCAATAATCATCTGAGAGTGAGGAATCATTATGGTGCAGGGGACTTCGACAACCCTTTTTGTCAATCCAGCAGCGGGTAACGATAGTAGTAGCGGCACACAGGCGGCTCCCTTCAAAACGATTAGCCGTGCGCTTCAAGCGGCTCAAGCAGGTACAGCCATTCAACTGGCATCAGGCACTTACAGCTCTGCGACCGGTGAGGCGTTTCCAATCAAAATTCCTTCGGGGGTAACGGTGATCGGTAGCGAAGCCAGCAAAGGCAGCGGTATTTTAATCTCCGGCAGCGGTATCTTTCCCAGCCCCACGTTTGCCAACCAGAATGTTACCTTTCAACTGGCAAATAATGCTCAATTAAAGGGCGTAACGGTCACAAATCCGGAGATTCGCGGTACGGGAGCGTGGGTTGAGTCGACTAATCCCACGATCGCCAACAACACTTTTACCAACTGCAAGCGCGAGGGCGTTTTTGCCACAGGTACGGCAACACCTCTCGTGACAGGCAATGTTGTCATCCAAAACTCCGCCAGCGGGTTTTCCATCACGCGCAATTCTAAAGGCGAATGGCGACAAAACGTCTGTCGGCAAACTGGTTTTGGAATCGCCGTTGGCGATAGCGCCGCACCGCTTTTAGCAGAAAACCAAATTTCTGAAAATCGTGCTGGCATTGTCATTAACAAGCAATCAAAAGCAGTGCTGCGCGGCAATATTGTTCAGAACAATACAGAAGCTGGCTTGGTCGTCACGGAGACAGCGCTACCGGATTTGGGCAACAGTCAGGCTCCAGGCGGCAATATTTTTCGGCAAAACGGACAGTTTGATATTCAAAACGGCACAACCCTCACGCTGATTTCAGTTGGCAATCAAGTTGATCCCACCAAGGTACAGGGCGCGATCGACTTTGTTGGCAATGAGATTCCAACCCCTGCACCGGTGCCTTCGGCAACTCCAACCCCCACGCCTGCACCCACTCCCACGCCTGCACCCACTCCCACGCCTGCACCCCCACCCTCAAATCCAGCCGGGTTTGACGATACGCAGGGACATTGGGCAGAGTCGTTTATTCAGGGGTTAGTCAGCAGGGGCTTTATCAGCGGTTTCCCAGATGGCACGTTCAAACCCGAAGCACCCATTACCCGTGCTCAGTATGCAGCGGTGATTGCGAAAACCTTTGATTTGCCTGCCAAGCAACCTGCTAAACGCTTTAGTGACGTACCACAGAGTTTTTGGGCGGCTGATCTGATCATAAAAGCCAACCAGATGGGCTTTATTACAGGATTTCCAGACAATACGTTTCGTCCCAATCAAAACCTGACTCGCGTCCAGTTGATCGTCTCGCTGATTGGCGGGATTGGTCTCACAGGCGGTGTTTTGGATGTGTTGAAGGTGTATAGCGATCGCGCCCAGATTCCCAGCTATGCCACCGAGAACGTGGCGATCGCAACCCAGCGCCGGATTGTGGTCAATCATCCCAACGTCCGACAACTGGAACCCATGCGGGATGCGACACGTGCCGAAGTGGTCGCCATCATTTACCAATCGCTTGTGGCGCTGAACCGGGCACCCGCGATCGTGTCTGCCTTTATCGTCGCGCCCGATGCTCCATTACCCCTCTTCACCGATATTCAAGGGCATTGGGCAGCCGATTTTATCGTCGGATTGGCGAATCAGAACCTGATTAGTGGCTTTGAGGACGGCAGCTTTAAGCCTGATGTCACGATGAACCGCGCCCAGTATGCTGCGATCATTGCCAAAGCCTTCAACCCACCACCGAAGCGCACTGTGGTTAATTTTGCCGATATTCCTGCCAACTTTTGGGCGAAACCCGCGATCGACCAGGCGTATCAGGGTGGGTTTATTTCCGGCTTTCCTGATGGCACGTTTAAACCAAATCAGAATGTCTTGCGGCTTCAGGTTTGGCTCTCGCTGGTGAGTGGTTTGGGCTTACCTGTAGGCGATATGAGTTTACTCAATGGGTACGACGATCGCAGCAGTGTGCCCCAGAATGCTCAGGATGAGGTGGCTACGGCGACAAAAGCGAAAATCGTCGTAAACTTCCCCAACGTCCGACAGCTAAATGCGACGCGTGAGGCGACTAGAGCAGAAGTCGTGGCGATCGTGTATCAGGGGTTAGTCCAGGCAGGACGAGCCGCTGCGATTAATTCGCCGTACATTGTTGCAGTGTAAGAGTGTTGACCGCAGAGGCGCAGAGCACGCAGAGTAAAGGCTCAGCGGACTCTGCATCTCTGCGGTTAGATCGTTCGTACCAGTGAGTCTGTTGCTTTTAGCTCAAAGATTTTCTCTAGAACATCCTCGACGATTTTGTCGGGTGTTGATGCGCCAGAGGTAATTCCCACCACAACGGAGCCGTTGGGTAGCCAATTTTCGACTACTTCTAAATCGCGCTTTAGAGGCTTATGCTCAATCCGGTTGCCGGGACCAATGCGATCGGCACTGTCGATGTGGTATGAGGGAATGCCACGCTCGATCGCGATTTCTTGTAAATGAGTGGTGTTGGACGAGTTATAGCCGCCAATGACCATCATTAAATCCAGTTTTTCTTCGACGAGCTGGAACATCGCATCCTGACGTTCTTGCGTGGCATCGCAGATGGTATTGAAGCTCAGGAAATGCTGATTGAGTTGATCGGGACCATACTTTCGCATCATCGTGCGCTCAAACAGTTTGCCCAACTGCTCTGTTTCACCTTTCAGCATGGTGGTCTGGTTCGCAATGCCAACCCGATCTAGATCGAAATCAGGATCAAAACCAGCCGAGTGGGCACGATCGAATTTGGTCATAAACTCAGCGCGATCGCCACCATTGAGGATGTAGTTGGCAACGTACTCTGCTTCCGCCATGTTCAGCACGATCAGATACTTGCCTGCAAACGAACTGGTCGCAACCGTTTCCTCGTGGTTGTACTTGCCGTGGATGATGGAGGTGTAGTCTACTTTCTTGTGCTTTTCAACCGTCGTCCAGACTTTAGACACCCAGGGGCAGGTGGTATCCACGATCGTGCAACCCCGCTCATTCAAAAACTGCATCTCCTGCACACTGGCTCCAAACGCAGGCAAAATCACCACGTCACCCCGATCGATCCCCGAAAAATCTTTTTCGCCATGCGTCACTTCAATGAACTGCACATTCATCTCTCGCAGGCGCTGGTTGACCGAAGGATTGTGGATAATCTCATTCGTAATCCAGATCTGCTCTGTTGGAAAATGCTGCCGCGTTTCGTACGCCATCGCTACTGCCCGTTCGACTCCCCAGCAAAAGCCAAATGCCTCTGCCAGACGAATAGTGACTGCTCCCCGTTGAATGGTGAAGTGGTTAGTACGAATCTGCTGCACCAGGCTGCTTTGATATTCCGACTGCATCTGGTCAGAGACATCAGCTTCGTGCCCAAACCCCTTCCGGTGATAGTTCTCCGAACTGTTTAGCGATCGCTTAAAGGCTCTTGTATCCATACCTTGCATTTCCTCTGTTGCAACCACACCCGACACTTGGCTTCCTTTCATCATACGCGCTGGCGCGATCGTGAACTAACGGTTGATGGAAAGCAGAAGACAAAAGCCCAAATTTTCAAATGCAGCCTTCTCATCAGATGTAACCTTCTTAGAAGACATTTTCTTAAACTGTGGACATTTTGCTAGATCTATGCTCCTTCTCGAAATTCTGCTATGATAGCTCCCAAAGTGTTCAAATTGCTCATCGCTAAGGTAGTCAAGCGTTTGCTGCTTTAACCGCAATTGGACGTGTCCCTCGAAACTTGGTTGGAGAGAAGCGTGACTATTTACGTTGGTAACCTATCCTTCCAGGCTACTGAAGACGACCTACGAGAAGTATTCGCAGAATACGGCGAAGTCAGTCGGATTAGCCTTCCTACAGACCGCGAAACAGGCAGAAAGCGCGGGTTTGCCTTCGTCGAGATGAAGGACGAATCGAAAGAAGACCTGGCAATTTCTGAGCTTGATGGTGCCGAATGGCTTGGACGCGAACTGAAAGTCAACAAAGCGAAGCCGCGCGAAGACAGCCGTGGCTCTGGTGGAGGGAGAAGTCTTTCCAATAGTCCCTACTAAATGGGGTAGTGCTCTAGCTCATAGTGACGAGCGTGCGATCGCCTCTAGCGATCGTGCAACGACCCGCTGCTAAGACCCATTTCAAGTCGGTTTCATTTCGCGCCTAAAAAACAGCCTTCAAGGAGCTAAAACGAGAGCAAAACGCTGCTCATTTTAGTCAAACTGAAGGGCGATCAGCGTTAGGGCTATTGGTTGCTGTGTTTGGCACTTCGCTGAGCCAAGTTTTTGGTTGCCTTTAACCAGCTTGCAGAAACTTTGTCACGCACCCGCGATCGCATCAGAACCTTACAGTTTGCTGTGTCTGAGCCTGAGTGCCTCAGTGAGGCTCAATGCGTCCCTGACACCGTATCCAGCGAGTTTACCTATCTGAGTGAAGACGACTGCAAGCTTACGGCTTTTGCGGAAACTTGCGTACTCGATAGTCACCCTCCTCAATAATTTTGTAGGTATTCTGCCCCAGTTGTTGAGCAAACAGCTTTTCAGTTGCTTCCAAATCTTTTGCAGGCACCGCTTTCCAAGCTTCACGGTTCGCCCAATGAATGACAAGCACCACGATGTCTGCACTTTTAGCGTCAAGCCAAACCTGTTTGCCAAGATAACCAGGATACTTAGATAGAGCGGCTGTCCAAATTTCCTCATCTTTTTGAATAAATTTTTCGCGCAGCGCTGGAGCAACCTGAACTTTTAACCACTCGATGACCATAGAAGTAAGGTAAGAAGATAAAGAAGGCAAGCGTACTCTAGCGTCGAGCGTCGAGGAATGCAACTATACCGCTGTAAGACATTGCTGACAGTTATAAATGCAACTGCACAGAAGATACTGCAAATTTGACAGAATAAGGGAGTACTTCAGAGGCGACAACGCCGCGCCGCATCTGTTACAACATACCCATAGGAAAACCAGCATGGATAATAATAATTGGCTCTCGCAACTGTTGATGCTTGGCGTTGGCACCACGTCACTCGTTGCGGACAAGGTTAAAGAAGTCAGCGAACAACTGGTGAGAGACGGTAAGCTTGACCCCGAACAAGCAAAGGATGTCGTTGATGACCTGATGCAGACGCTGAAGTCAGAACAAGGGAACTTTGAGTCACAGGTACAGCGGCAAATTCGCAATATCATGCAAGATGTTGGTGTTCCCCGCCAGTCGGAAGTGGATGAACTGCGTGGTCGTATCGATCGCCTGGAGCGGCAGCTCAGAGATTTTGAAAATAAGCTTTGGCGCTAAAGCACGGCAGGTTTAGGGGAGGGAGAGTTAGCGATCGAAACCAGTTGGCTCTCTGTGAAAAGAACAGATACCAAAAACACGTATGCTGCTTCTAGGTTTCTAATTTGATGGTGCTGACCTCTTATACCCAACAACCTATGCAGGCGCGTGCTTTACTGCTAGTCAATCGTAACGCTCGTCGAGGACAGAATGATCTGTCAGGCGCGATCGCTCAGCTTCGAGAGGCTGGTTTCGACTTGATCGAGCCACCCAACAGCGACCCTCAGAGCTTGTCGGAGACGATTCGACGGTACGCAAAGCAGGTCGATCTGGTAATTATTGGTGGCGGTGATGGCACGCTCAATGCCGCGATCGAGGGCTTGCTCGACACTCAACTACCGTTGGGCATTTTGCCCCTGGGCACAGCAAACGATCTGGCTCGTACCCTCGGCATTTCCACAACGCTGTCAGATGCTTGTGAAGTCATTAAAAGCGGGCGCTCCGAACGCATCGATTTGGGCTGGGTCAACGGCAAGCATTTCTTTAACGTTGCCAGCTTGGGGTTGAGCGTCAAAATCACTCAGCAGCTTAGTCGTGAGATTAAACGACGGTGGGGAGTGCTTGCCTATGCGATCGCCGCCTGCCAGGTCTTGCTCAAATCCGTTCCGTTTACCGCTGAAATTCACGCCAACGGTGAATCGATACGGGTCAGAACGGTACAGATTGCGATCGGTAATGGGCGTTACTATGGCGGCGGCATGACCGTAGCAGCAGATGCGGCAATTGACGATCAGCGCCTGGATCTCTACAGCCTTGAAATTAAGCATTGGTGGCAAATGGTCGCACTGTTGCCCAATATGCGCTCTGGTACCCACAGCTCGTGGTCATTTGTGCGATCGATCGCGAGTCAAGAAATCGAGTTGACCACCCACAGACGCTACTCCATCAACACCGATGGTGAACTGACCACCAGCACTCCGGCTCGTTTCCGCGTCATTCCTAAAGCGCTTGTGGTACTGGTTCCCTGACCAACGCATAAGCCACGATGATCTCAACAGAAGGCTTCAGGAAGCTCCGTCGAGTTGCGATGGCATTTTGCTGACTGCTGATAGCCAACCGCTGATAGCCGATTCGCCTAGTTCAACTGCTTCTCCAATCGTTCAAACTGTTGAAATTGCCGCCATGCTTGTGTAGGGTTGCCCTGCATTAGAGCCGCTACACTGCTCAGCGCGTACAGTTCGGGTAGTTGAGCATTGAGCTTGAGCGCAGTCTGTAGCGCCGTTTGAGCCGTTTGAGCGCGAAAATCGTAGAGATTGATGAACGCAAGATAGCCATAGGCATACGGGTTTTGGGCATCAAGCTGGACGACTTGCTGAAGCGAGGCGATCGCATCTCCCACCCGGCGCTTCAGCACCGTTGCTAATGCCAGCGTATAAGCAAACTCACGATTCTTCGGTTCTTGCGTCAGACGATATGCTGTCGCTTGCCTTGCCTGATCAGCGTAGTCCTGCGTGGGGTCGTATTGATTGATGCGCCCGATCTGGTCAAAGGCAGCAGTCAACGCCTTGCCGCCCTTTGGCAGTGCCATTGATAGCGTGCGTAATTGTGTGACGAGATCCAACTCTGGTGCAGGGCTGGCAGTAGCCTTTGCGTCCAAGCTCAGACTGACTGATGGAGTGGCGATCGCAGCCGTTTTACCAGTCTGGCGATCCAGATAGGTCGCTTTTAGAAAATACGTTCCAGTAGCAGTATCTTGGGGCGGCAGCATCGCCAAACGCTCTACCACTTGAAAACGAGACGCAGTGACTTCGGACAGCACTTTTGGGTGCAGCAAGCCCATGCCAATGCCGTGATCATGCAGCCAGCGTTGCGATGGTGCGGGCTGTCCTTGCTTGTGCCAGGTGAGCAGCACCAACCCCGACTGCAACGATCGCCAATCGCCAGACCAACGATAGGTCACTGGAATGGGTTTTCCCGGTGGCGCTTTTTCAGGAACAATCACTTGATCAAGCGTAATAGGGGAGGAGAGGAGAGCAGGGGGAACGAGGGAGACAGAGGAAAATGTAGCTTGCTGCGGCGGATTAGCCACCTCAAATCTGGAATTGACCGCTGACCGCTGGCTCCTGACTTCTGACTCCTGACTTCTGACTCCTGACTCCTGACCGCTGACCACTGACCGCTGACCGCTAACCGCTAACCGCTGACCGCTGACCGCTGACCGCTGACCGCTGACCGCTGACCGCTGACCGCT
>NZ_JCACKI010000020.1:0-78907 GCF_059505325.1 Tildeniella sp. | reverse complement strand
CCATGAACACTTTAGCTTCCCCGAAGAGGTACTCCCACGTGGTAACGCTCTCTAGTAACATCGTTGGCAGCAACCGCGACCAGGAATCCTCTGGATTTGCCTGGTGGGCAGGTAACGCTCGCCTCATTAATCTTTCTGGTAAGCTGTTGGGCGCTCATGTTGCCCACGCTGGACTGATTGTCTTCTGGGCAGGTGCGATGACTCTTTTTGAGGTCGCCCATTTCATTCCTGAGAAGCCCATGTACGAGCAGGGCTTGATCCTTCTACCTCACCTGGCTAGCCAAGGCTGGGGAGTTGGTCCCGGTGGTGAAGTCATTGACATCTTTCCTTACTTCGTTGTCGGTGTTCTCCACTTAATTTCTTCCGCTGTGCTTGGCTTTGGTGGTATTTACCACGCCGTTCGCGGTCCTGAAGTGCTGGAAGATTATTCTTCCTTCTTCGGCTACGACTGGAAAGACAAGAACAAAATGACCAGCATTATTGGTTTTCACCTGATTATCCTTGGGTTAGGTGCATTCCTGCTGGTGGCGAAAGCGATGTTTTTTGGCGGTCTGTACGACACTTGGGCACCGGGCGGTGGAGACGTTCGCGTTGTCACTAACCCAACGCTCAATCCCGCAGTCATTTTTGGCTATCTGCTGAAGTCACCGTTTGGTGGCGATGGCTGGATTGTGAGCGTCAACAACCTGGAAGACATTGTCGGTGGTCACATTTGGTTGGGCTTGCTCTTGATCGCGGGCGGCATCTGGCATGTTGTTACGAAGCCGTTTGGTTGGGCACGTCGCGCTTTGATTTGGTCTGGCGAAGCGTACCTTTCCTACAGTCTTGGCGCTCTATCCTTGATGGGCTTCATCGCTGCTTGTTTTGTCTGGTTTAACAACACGGCATATCCCAGCGAATTCTATGGTCCTACGGGTCCAGAAGCGTCTCAGGCACAGGCGTTGACCTTCTTGATCCGTGACCAGCGTTTGGGTGCAAATGTGGCATCGGCACAAGGTCCAACAGGTCTCGGTAAATATCTGATGCGCTCTCCTACCGGCGAAATTATTTTTGGTGGTGAGACGATGCGCTTCTGGGATTTCCAAGGTCCCTGGTTGGAGCCTCTGCGCGGTCCCAACGGGCTTGATTTGAACAAAATCAAGTACGACATTCAACCGTGGCAGGCACGTCGGGCGGCTGAGTACATGACTCATGCACCGTTGGGTTCGTTGAACTCAGTGGGTGGGGTAGCAACGGAGATTAACTCCTTCAACTATGTGTCTCCTCGTTCCTGGCTGGCATGTTTTCACTTTGTGGTAGGCTTCTTTTTCCTGGTTGGACACCTCTGGCACGCGGGTCGCGCTCGTGCGGCTGTTGCTGGCTTTGAGAAGGGGATCGATCGCGAAACTGAACCCGTACTTTCCATGCCTAACCTCGACTAACGGTTGAGCACAAACCAACGTGTGTTGGTACATCAGCGAAAGGCTTCTGCGTTACTGCGGGAGCCTTTCGCTTTGATGGCGGTTAGCTGACAAACCAACCAAAATCCATGCGCGGTCTCTAGCAACTGGGGTATTCTGAACGTAATTGCAATCGAAATTACGGCAGAAAAGGCTCTGAAAGCAGCATGAAGTTGGCAAAGCGAGTTGAGCAGGTTACTCCCTCATTGACCCTAGCGATCGATGCGAAAGCAAAGGCACTGAAAGCAAATGGGGTTGATATTTGCAGTTTTAGCGCTGGGGAACCCGACTTTCCTACACCCGCGCATATTGTGGCAGCGGCAAAGCAAGCGTTGGATGAGGGTAAGACTCGCTATGGTCCAGCAGCGGGCGAACCCAGACTGCGAGAGGCGATCGCCCAAAAGCTTCAGAACGACAACGGACTTTGCTACGGTGCCGAGAATGTCATTGTCACGAATGGCGGTAAGCATTCACTGTTTGATTTGATGCTGGCAATCATTGATGCTGGCGATGAGGTAATTATCCCGGCACCGTACTGGGTGAGCTATCCCGAAATGGTGAAGCTGGCGGGTGGGGTACCAGTTATTGTACCGACCGATGAGAAAAGCCAGTTTAAGATCACACCAGACCAACTCCAGCAGGCGATTACACCGAAGACGAAACTTTTTATCATCAATTCGCCGTCCAATCCGACTGGGATGGTTTACACACCAGCAGAACTGGCGGCATTGGCAGATGTCGTGGTCAAAAACGACATTCTCGTTGTTTCTGACGAAATCTACGAAAAGCTGGTCTATGACGACGCTAAGCACGTAAGCATTGGTGCGCTCAGCCCAGAAATTTACGATCGCACCTTAGTCAGTAGCGGCTTTGCGAAAGCGTATTCGATGACAGGTTGGCGAGTGGGCTGGCTGGCAGGTCCGGTCGAGATCATTCGCGCGGCGACATTGATTCAAGGGCACAGTACTTCTAATGTTTGCACCTTTGCTCAGTGGGGCGCGATCGCAGCGCTGGAAGGCTCCCAAACCTGCATTGAGTCGATGCGAGTGGCGTTTGCCGAACGTCGTCAAGCAATGTTCGACTCCATCAATGCGATTCCTGGATTGAGCTGTGCCAAACCGGATGGTGCCTTTTACCTGTTACCCAGCATCGCCAAAACGGGCATGACCTCCCTGGAATTTTGCGATGCGCTGTTAGAAGAGCAGCAGGTTGCCCTGATTCCTGGCGTTGCCTTTGGCGCTGATGATCATATTCGCCTTTCTTACGCGACCGACATGGACACTATCAAGCGGGGTATGGAGCGATTGGATGCCTTTGTGCGTTCACGCAGTGGCTCCATCGGAGCATCAAGAACTTAGTTGCGATCGCACCTTAAGGGGGTTAAAGAAATAACGTCGTGTCGCAGCGGTCAGCGGTCAGCGGTCAGGAGTCAGCGGTCAGGAGTCAGCGGTCAGCGGTCAGCGGTCAGCAGACAGCAGCGGTCAGCAGAATATGACCTCCCTCGTTTACTGGCTTACTCTCAGGCACGTCCTTATAGCTGAGAGCTGAAAGCTGAAAGCTGATAGCTCTCCCAAGTGTGCAGCTATTTTTTAACAAACTCTAAGGATCGCAGCGAACTTCAAGCAGAAAGCCATCCGGGTCATAAAAGTAAATGCCCCGTCCTGTTGGGCGCGTTACGGGACCGTGATCAATGGTCACCTGACTGTGTTGCAGCACCTCTACTACCTGATCAAATGCTTCAGGCGCAACGTCAAACGCCAGATGATTCGCACGGGTGAACTGCTGATGCGGATCGAGGTTGGGCGGCGCTAACTCTGGCTCCCAAAACAAATCAATCACCACACCATCGGGCGTGACAAAGTTGGCAACCTTGCCCTCAGCCACCAAATCTTTCAAAGTGGTTGGTACTTCGTCACCCGTCAACTCGTGCAGTCCCAGAAAGGTGCCGTAAAAATGGCGGGATGCCTGCATATCTTTGACGTTAAAGGCGATGTGATGGACTGCCCGCAGTGTACCCAGAGCAAGAACGGTGGAAGGTTGAAACGTAGTGACCATAGCGATGTGCCTAACGGATGATTGCTCAAACTATAGCGATTCTTCGCTGTTAAATGGTTCCTTTTGCGAGGGAAGAAACCGGGTTTCTGGCGATCGACCGCTTTAATCACATATTCTTGTCCAGAAACCCGGTTTCTACAGGGGTACTCTGTGTGATAATTCAGAATCGTAAGGTGATAGATATGACAGTGAGACGGGTTTTGACTTGGGCAACGTCGGCGTGTGCGATGACAACGTTGATGGTGCTTCCTTGGACACCAAAACCCAGCTTCGCCGCTACACCTGATTTCCCCATCACCGAACTACGCTGGCTTGGCATTCATAGAGACATTCAACCAACGATCCGGTTTGTTGTACCTGATCAAGACACGGCTACTTCTGCTTATGGCGGTGAGTTGCGGCGATATGACATTCACGTTGCCAAGATGTTTGAAGTTACTCATCATTTTTGCCAGCAGGATGAGAATCTTTATGGCATCGACTGGTTCTATGAAGCTGCTGGTGGAACAGTAAATATGGGGAGGTTTAAGGTCACTTGCTCACGAGCTTATTATGTGATGAAAACCTTCGGTTTAGATCGCTTAGAGGAGACGACTGTTCAACGTGAGACCTTGAATGAGAAGGATGGATTCCTTACATCAGAACCCAAGCTACTTGCAGTCCCTGTTCTAAATCTTACAGGCAAGAATATTTCACAGTGGATGGATTTTGTTCAGCAATTTCGTCCGGATTTCAGTGTAGCGATCGCCAATGACAAATTTCCTGTTCAAGAAGTCTTGCGACAAATAAATAGTAAAGCAAAGGTTCCTATTCTTCTACCTGAACAAACTTCAAAAGAGGCATCCAATACAATCTACATTTGTGCTAGGGCTACTGCAAGAGGTTATCACGTTGGAATAGCGACAGTGCCTGAGTGTACAACAGGTACAGCAATTTATGTTGCTTCGATCTCAGCCGATAAGGGTGGTAAATTAGTATCTCCAAGTTCGTACCATAACCGCTTTGAACATACTCAACTAGCTCGTGGCATCAGGGGTATTGCTACTTCATCCTACGGTGCAACTACTATGTCCAGAGTCCAATGGAAGTATCAAGGAGTTTTGTATGAAGTACACAGTAAAGGTGGATACGACAGACTCATCAAAATGGCGAGTTCTGCGATCGCAGCCGGACCTCGCTAACGGTTCAACTGAAGCTAAAAATCAGCCAACGGAACGTTGAGCAAAGGCTCGAACCGAGCGAATAACGGTGATGTCGTCAGCCGTTTCGAGTATTTGAATCCATTGGTTTAGTTGAGTGGCAGTTACGCTTGGAAAGGCTTGGCTTTGAGCAACCTGAAGATAGCGATCGTTGCTAAGAATGTGAATCGTCATAACGTTTCCTTGAAATGCCCAGAGTTCAGGAATGCCAAGAGCCTTATAAAGGCTGAGTTTACTGGCTGAGTTGCTGGTAATATCCACTTCAACCGCTAAATCAGGCGGTAGATTCTCTGGAATAGTAGGGTTTAAGCCAATGATTCGATGTGCGTTTTGAATATAGAAGCAGCTATCAGGTTCAATGCCGCGATCGAGGTCTTCGCGATTGAAGGTTGCAGATCCTAAATTCCTTAAACCAATACCTAATTCTTCTGCAAGCGTAACAATGATTTGAGCCAGTAAACGATTAACGATTTCATGCAGTTTGCTGGGCATGGAAAGGGTTAGTGTGCCTTGATTGTAAGCAATGCGCGTGATGCGATCGTCTCCCAGTTCGTTGAGAAAATCTTGATACTGTTCCCAAGGGATGTTCATCAACGAAATTGAACTGCCGGGAGCAAGTTGGATTTGACTAAGATTGAGCAGCGTTGATAACGTCATAATCGTGAGTCATAAATTGCACAATTAAGCCCGATTTGTCATAGTCTAACCTTTCGCTTGCTTGAGGATCTTCTGTGCGACTTCTTCTGGTACAGGCATCACCGAGAGCCGATTCCCTTGACGGACGACCCAGAGATCATCGGGGCTGAAGGTTTCGCGGAGCGTATCCAGCGTGAGGATATGCGGGAAGGTTTCGACATATTCAACGATGACGGTTTGCCAACGGGGTGACTCCTTCGTTGCTTTGGAGTCGTAGTAGTTGCTTTTAGCATCGAATTGAGTCGGGTCATCAACGTTGACTTCGGCAACCTTCATCAACCCAGCAATGCCGAGTGGCGTAGTGTTGGAGTGATAAAAGAAAACTAAATCGCCGGGAGTCATCGATCGCAGGAAGTTTCGCGCCTGATAATTTCGCACACCATCCCAAAGCGTAGTGCGATCGCGCTTCAAGTCTTCGATGCCGTACACATCCGGCTCCGATTTCATCAACCAGTACTTCATGCAGGCTCTCTCTGAGCGATTAATGTTTCGACGACTCGCACCAGGCGATCGACTGTTTCCGCCTGCCGATTCACTGTTTCCGCTTGCCGATTTGCTGTCAAGGAAAGCTCCTTAACGCTCTCCTTCACCGTTTTGGACAGTTCCTTAATCGATTCTGACTGCTGCTGTACCATCTCAAACTGTTGCTGCGTCATCTCAGACTGTTGCTGCACGACTGCCTTGATTTCAGCCAAATCCGCTCTGAACTCCAGCGTACTTTGCTCCATACTGAGCCGAAATTCAGTCATGCCCTCGGTCAACTTGCCAACCTGGTCGATCAGCACATCCATTTTGGTGCCGAGGTTGCCGTTAGAAGCGTTTGTCATGGCGTAACCGTCGCTGATGATTGTAAATGAAGGGATTCTAGCGCTAATTTTGTCACGCTAGTAGCGAATGCGAGGATCGATGTAGGCATTGAGGATGTCGATGAGGATGCTAATAAGGGCGACGATCGCAGCGAAGAACACCACAATGCCCTGCACCATCGGATAGTCGCGTTGAGAAATCGCGCGGTAGAGGCGATTCGCCAGTCCGGGCCACGAGAACGTCACCTCTGTCAAAATCGCGCCGCCCAGCATGGCAGCAAACGTCAAGCCCAAAATGGTGATCACCGGAATCATCGCGTTCTTCAGCGCATGGGAGATGAGAATCCGCCCTTCGGGAATGCCTCTCGCTCTCGCCGCTTCCACGTAGTCTGACTTCAGCGTTTGCTTCAGGTTCACCCGCACAATACGCTCAAAGATGCCGCTAATGAGAATGCCCAGCGTCAGGCAGGGTAGCGCCAGGTAATACAGCGCAATGAAAAACTGTGTCAGGTTGCCTGCGAGCAGACTGTCGATCGTGTACAGCCCCGTGATGCTTTCAGGCGCAGGCACCGTCACTGGAAAGCGTGTACCCAGTGGAAACCAGCCCAACTGCACCGAGAAAATAAGCTGTAGCAGCATCCCCAACCAGAACAGCGGAATCGAGTAGGTGAGAATGCCAAACAGCCGACCACCAACGTCGAACGGCGAGTTGGGACGAGAGGCGGAGAGAATGCCTATGCCAATGCCAACCACGAGGGCGATCGCCATGCTAAACACTGCCAGCTCCACCGTTGCTGGAAAAAACTTGAGAATGATCTCCCACACCGATTGCCCTTGACTGACGAGCGACGTACCCAAATCCAGGTGCAGCAGTTTCCAGAGATAGTCGAAGTACTGCACAATGAGCGGTTTGCCCAACCCCAACTGATTCCGCAACGCCTCTTTAGCCGCCTGTGGCGCACGAGTACCGAGGAGCGCATCAATGGGATCGCCGGGGGTCGATCGTAGCAACAAAAAAACCGCTGTCGTGATCACCCACAGCATCAGCGGCGCTAGCAGCAAACGCGCCAAAATATAATAACGGAGAGCGCTAGAGCGAGACATTAAGGGCGGTGAGGAGTAGGGGGAAGGAGTGCGGCGAGTTAAGCATTCTTCTCAAGACAGATTCTTTGGCTAGAGACGAGATTGTAACTCGCGATCGCTGTGAACAGACTAAATATCGATCGTTGAAACCCGTGCGAGGATCTGCTTGTACTTTTCGCTAACGTCTTCTAAGTCATAGGTTGGAGCCATTGTCTCGACTCGGAGTGCCTTGAGCTGCGCAACAAACTCACATGCCTCAGTCAACTGTTCAGCCGTTTGAATCTTTGCGGTCACTGTCGCACCGATTGAACAGACAGTAGCGAGCAAACAGATTGGCTTCCAGGTTTCGGCTTTGCCAACTGTTCCTGCTGCTCCAGCTAACACTGCGGCGATCGCACCGAGGACAATGTTGGCTGTCATGTATCGACCATTGTCGCGTTTGAGTCTATTCTTTTGCGTTCGCGCTTTTTCGAGGCTGCTAGAGATTTGTTCTCTCATTACATCTAGTTGTATTACCGGATCATTGGAGATTGTACTCATGAGTTTTTCTTCAAAACCTAAGATTTATGGGTTATGCTTCAACGTTCATCCTTTCGATGCCTTCATGTTCCTCCCATTTAGAATACTCAACTTCGTTGAGTTAAGCTGTTTGTTCCTAAAGGCAGATCTTTGAGTAGAACAATATAGTAACGAAGGGAACTAGAGCGAGACATTTTGGAGGAGAGGAGTCAGGAGTCAGGCTTCGGCGTGAGCTTCGACGTGAGCGCTCAGCCGAACGGAGTCAGGAGTCAGTTGTTAGGACTTACGCATTTTGACTAAAACCTTGGAGGTTTAAGCGACTACATTGGTCATGATGCTTAATGCTTAGTTAAACCTCCGAGGTTTGTGTAAGTCCTAAGTTGTTAGAGTTGGAGAGTGAACCAGCGCCAGTGAATCTTCTCCATCTAACCATTGCATGGGTTGCTACAGTACTGACAGACCCCCGACTTCTGCACCAGGTCCAACCATCCATCACCGTTCCACGCAAAAGTCGGGGATCTTATGTCGCTTCATGAGTCTCCTCAGCCATGCTCAAACTCTAAACTGAGTCGTATCGTCAAGCTATGAACACTGCAAGGCAACCGCCAAATTTATCACCAAACTTGCTAAATACACCTGCCTGGTTGCAACAATTGCAGTGGGTCGGCAACCCGGTTGGCTACATGGAAGCGGCGGCTCGACAACATCCCGACATTTTTGCGGCAAGTGTAGTTGGACTGGACGGTAGCCTGGTTTTTGTCAACGAACCGCAGGCAATTCAGGAGATACTCACGAACGATCGCAAAACCTTTCTTGCCCTTGGCTGCTCTAACCGCATCTTGTCGCCCCTGCTGGGCGATTACGCGGTCATTATGCTGGATGGCGATCGGCATAAGCGGCGGCGACAGCTCTTGATGCCGCCCTTTCACGGCGAACGCATGCGTGCCTACGGACAACTCATCTGTCAACTGACCATCGCTGCCTTTGATCCGTTGCCGCTCGATCGCCCCTTTTCTGCCCGCACCACCCTGCAAGAGATTTCTTTGAATATCATCATGCAAGCAGTGTTTGGGTTATCCGAAGGCGATCGCTGGCAGCACCTCAAGCAGTCACTCGTCTCCATGTTGGATCTGTTCCAATCGCCGCTCACCTCCAGCTTTCTGTTCTTTTCAGTCTTGCAAAAAGACCTCGGTGCCTGGAGTCCCTGGGGAAAGTTTGTCCGTGAACGTCAGAACATTGATGCGCTGATTTATGCCGAGATTGCCGAACGCCGATCGCAGCCAAACGGCGATCGCATTGATATTCTCTCTTTACTGATGTCTGCACAAGACGAGTTCGGTCAGCCGATGACCGATCAAGAACTGCGCGATGAATTGATGACGCTACTCTTTGCCGGACATGAAACGACGGCTACAGCCATGTCCTGGGCACTCTACTGGGTACACCATCTACCCGCTGTCCGCGAAAAACTGCTGCAAGAATTAGCGACCCTGGGCGATGCACCCGATCCCACCGATATCTTCCGCCTGCCCTACCTTACTGCTGTCTGTAACGAAACCCTGCGGATCTATCCCGTTGCCATGCTTACCTTCCCCAGAGTGGTTCAGGAGCCGATCGCAATGCTCGGTCATCGTCTGGAACCGGGCAACATGGTCGTGGGCTGCATCTACCTGGTGCATCAACGGGACGATTTGTACCCCAACCCAAAACAGTTTAAGCCAGAGCGGTTTCTCGATCGGCAGTTCACGCCCTACGAGTTCATGCCCTTTGGTGGCGGTGCCCGTCGCTGCATCGGCGAAGCTCTGGCACTGTTTGAGATGAAACTTGCCCTGGCGACGATCCTTTCCCGCTATCAGCTTGCCCTCGCCGATGCACAACCGGAATATCCCCGCCGTCGTGGTGTAACGCTGGCTCCTGCCAATGGAGTCAAGATGGTGCTAACGGGGAACCGTCTACGCCAAAAATCTTCTCTGCTAGAAGTCGTGTGAAAAGAGCGCTGCTTCCCTCATCCCCCAAACCCCTCCAACCGGAAGAGGGAGTAAAGCTTCGTCTTGTCCCCTCTCCTGCGGGAGAGGGCTAGGGTGAGGGCGTTGTATTTTGGTGAAACGAGTATGTGAATGCTTTACTTTTCTAGCAGCCTCTTCAAGGTGTGGCTGGTGTCTGTGGTTGCGGTGTCTGTATCGAGTTGGGAGTTTTGCCACCCAGCTTAAACTCTCTGCCATCAGGCATTCTGGCTCCATCAAATTTTGCGCCTGTCAGAGTTGCGCCTGCCAGTTTTGCCCGTAGAAGGTTCGCCTTTTGCAGATTCGTTCCCTCTAAAATCGCGCCTCGCAGGTTCGCGCCTTCCAGATTGGCGTTGCTCAGATCGGCTCCTGATAAATCGGCTCCCGACAAATCGGCTCCATAGAGAGTTGCCTTGCCAAGCTTGGCTCCCTTCAGGTCGGCTCCGTTCAGCTTCACTAGCGCCAGATTTGCTTTCTCTAGATTGGCATTGGTCAACACGGCAAACTCCAGATTAGAACCTTGGAATGCTGCTTCCATCAGATTCGCGCCGCTCAGATTGGCTCCCTGTAGATCGTAACTGTATAGATTCGCGCCAGCAAGATCACAGCCTGCACATGCTCTGTCGTTGATGAGCTTTGCTAAGCTGTCAGGACTTGCAGCAGACGTGACTGTTGCGAGCGCCAGCAGAGCCAGAGCACTAAGGAGGACTGGAGATGTGGGTTTCATGAGAGAGGCAACGCTTTGAATATTGGAGTGAGGCACGATCGCACACTATCGATCGCTCTTTCCAGTAAACCGCGATCGCACTCTATACGCGCGTTCTTTCACCAAAACTTTTGATTCAAGGTGTGTCAGCAACCAGCCTCACTGGTGTTTGAGAACCGTTGGTTATCCCTTGGTAGCCGCTCCCCATCGGGTACAGACCGAATTTTACCCTTGTGCATAGCGTCAATCAACTGCTCGATCGCAGCAATGTCCGTTTCGTTGAGATCGTTAACGGTCAAAAGGCTATGTATGCGTCGCTCTAGTGTCATGGATAGCTCACCTTTAGCGAGGACTTCCTCTACGATCGTTACAAGCTGCATAGATTAGCCCTGCGAGAGTGTAGATGCTTTGAAGCTAGAGAAGAGCTGAAAGTTCATTGACGACCTGCAGCCGTCCTTTACGTAAACTGTGCAGAATGCGATCGATGCTGCGCAGTTCCTCTTCGAGCGTGGGTTCGTGCAACAGTACTGCCAAAATACCGTAGCGATCGGCTAGCGTGATTTTGCCAGAGATGGTGATTTGGACAAACAGTTCAGAAATGGCGCAAGGCAGTGGACTGATCGTAACCATGACGGCACTTAGAACTCGATGTTCTTAGTATCGAGCGCTTTGCTTGAAACTCCAGTGACTAACAGGTGTGCGGGGCGTGATTTGCCCTGTTCTCCCTGGTGATCTGTTCCGGGACTTTGGGTGACGACCGTCATAATCTGCCTTAGCACAACAGCTAGTCACGTTGAGGACTTAGAGACCGCCGCCTGAGGAGTGAAGAGGCGCTTGAGATGCAGATAGCTTAGAGCAGCCAAAGATCGGAGTGGGATCAAGTCCTGTAATCTGCTGAAATTGTTCTGGCGAGATCGTGCTGGCGAGTTCTTGTGCCAAGGAATCGCCTTGACAGAATGCCTGTTCCCATTGTTTGAGCAGGTCATACGCCTTGGCAAGAAAGGCATAGCCCCGCAGAAGCGGCACTTGAAGCCAGCTATCAACCAGTGTCTGCACGAGGGCAAGCTCAATTAACGGAGACGGATAATGGTCGAGCAGCAGGTGTAGGTTCTGCTCAAACGCTTCAGTATCGTTGCCATCCAACTGGTAGCTACTGACGATATGTTTGACTCGCTGCCGGCTCAGTTGCGCTCCAATTTCCATCAAGACCTCAATCAGACTGTTTCACCTGAAGATTCTGGCTCATTACAGATTGTAGTCCGAGTAATGAATGGCTTGCAGTCATTGGGCAGCAGAACAATTGATCGGTTGCTACTCTTTCAGCTTTTTTAGCGCTTCTGGCTTGTGAGCGGCTTCTTGTCCAGTCTTGTCACTTTTAACTAAATATTCTGGGTGATCATCTGAAGCCGCCACATGATGTCCTTTGATGTCGATCGGTGCGGTCAATTTGCGCTGCACTGTACCGATAACTTTTCCTTGAGCGCTCTGCCATTCAACACGATCGCCCTTTTTCAGTGAATCAGCCATACGTTGTCTTTCGCTTTTGTAATCATTATCTATGACAAAACGATACGTGCGATCGTGGGACAAAACCTCTATCTAGCGTAGCGCTTGTGTTTCTTCTCACAGGGCGGCCTGTATGCCATTCGCTAGACAGTGTTCAAGTCGATCTCCACTTTATGACAGAGGAAAAGAATAACGGTGTTGTACCTAATGATGGGTGGAACTTCCGGCGATCGCTCCTAACTTGGTGTGTATTGAGTTCGCATGGAATTGGTTCAAATGCAATCTCTGAAATTATTAGCTTGTTTGACAGGGACAATCAGTGCCGCATCACTTGTCGCTTTGGGTGCCTCACAAGTCGTAGCGCAAGTAGGTGGCACTGCTGGCGGTAGTGCAGGTGGCTCCGTCTCTGCGCCAGCCAGCGGCGGAGTGACCCCAGGTTCTCCTTCTGGTACGACAGGCGGTACTGGTACGACTGGAGTGATGCCAACATCACCATCAACTGGGGTATCTCCAGCCGCACCTTCGACAGGCGTGACACCCACTACACCTGGTAACACCTCAACGACACCATCTGGTACCATCTACCCTTCCAACGGCGTTGGAGGCAGCACTGGAACATCGTCAACAGGCTCTTACGGTGCGACCACGCCCTCTTATGGAACCTCGGTCACTACGCCTTCAGGAACTAGCCCTTCTGGTCTTTCAACAGGTGGTTCAACGACTCCATCGACTGGCGTGACAACTCCTGGTAGTACGCCTAATAGCACATTGACCACACCTGGTAGTACACTAACGACTCCTGGCAGCAATCTCAATACTCCCGGCAGTACGCTTACCACACCGGGAGCTACTCAACCCGGTTCTTCAACGATCGCTCCAACCACTCCCAGCGGCAACACGACCACAACTCCAGCCGCGCCTGGTACTTCAACAACCCCCTCTGGAACAATGGGTGGGTCTACAGGTGTAACGGCACCGTAGGTTAATGACTAGCAGCCAACTGTTTATCTTGATTCGGAGCCAAATTGGCTGGCAGGAAGGGTTCAAAAAGACACACTCTAGAACTTGAGATGCGGGGACAGAAGGCACAAGCTTTCTGTCCCCGCCCTGTTTTAGACCGACATTACGCGATGTGCGACTTTCTTGAAATGCCTGCAAAATCTACCCTCACCCTAGCCCTCTCCCGAAGGAGAGGGAACCGAAAAGGATCGGAAGCCCTTCTCCTTGGGGAGAAGGGTTGGGATGAGGGTAAATTAGTTGCACATCGCGTTACATTTGGTGGGACTCTTTAAGCTCTTCTTACGCTGAAACCTGAATTGGTTGATCGCCAGATAGCCCAAAGGCAGCGTGAATGAGTCGTAACGCCGTGATACCGTCCTCTTCTGCGACCACGCAACTGACTTTGATTTCAGACGTGGCGATCATTTGAATATTGATGTGGTGTGTTGCTAACGATGCAAACATGCGGGCAGCGGTTCCTGGTTGATGCACCATACCCGCACCGACGATACTCACTTTGGCGATCGCCCGATCGACTACAATTTCGCCACAGCCCAAATTTGGTGTCGCTTCTCTTAAGACAGCACAAGCGATGTCTGCGTCTAACTGTCCGACTGTGAAGGCGATATCTCGCGTCGTAATACCGTTAACCACTCGACAGCGCTGAGACTGGATGATCATATCGACGCTGATATTTTGAGTTGCCAGGAGTTGAAATAGCTCTGCTGCCATGCCGGGACGATCGGGAATATGGCGAATGGCTAACCGTGCTTGATTGAGGTCGAGGGCAACGCCGCGGACGGGGAGTAGGGAGTGGGGAGTGGGGAGTGGGGAGTAGGGAGTGGGGAGTAGGGAGTGGGGAGTGGGGAGTGGGGAGTGGGGAGTCGATTCTGACGGCTGACTGCTGGTTGCTGACCGCTGACCGCCAACTGCTGACTGACTGACGCTAAATGCCTCACATAACGCGGCGATCGCGCGATCACAGTCGGCTTCGTCAATCACGCAACTGACCTTAACTTCAGAGGTCGAGATCATGCGGATATTCACGCCAGCGGCAGCAAGGGTAGAGAACATCTGGGCGGCAACGCCAGGGCGACCAATCATGCCTGCGCCCGCGATCGCTACTTTCGCAATTTGTTGTTCTACTAGCACTTCGGCATCGCCATCGGGATGAGTGACACCTGCACTCAGCGCGGGAAGAATAGCGCTGGCAACCGCCTCTGCCTGGTTGAGGGTGTTTTTCGTCACTGTAAAGGCAATGTCGTTGGTATTACTCTCGTGAATGGACTGAATGATGAGGTCTACGTCAAGGTTCTGGGCAGCGATTTCGCCAAAGAGACGAGCAGCAACTCCAGGACGATCGGGCACCCGCAGGAGAGACACTTTTGCCTGGTCGGTGTCAAATTCAACACCATCAACGGGATGCACCAGCTCTAAGCCTTCCAGCGATCGCGCCTGTGGTGTTGGTGAGATAATCCAGGTGCCAGGTTCGTCCGTCCAGCTCGATCGCACGACCAGCGGCATGCCGTAGTTACGAGCAATTTCAACCGCACGGGGATGCAACACTTTTGCGCCCAGGCTGGCAAGCTCCAACATTTCGTCGCAGGTGATTTCGGTCATGAGTTGGGCATCGGGCACCAGTCGCGGATCGGTTGTCAAGATACCGGGAACATCTGTATAGATTTCGCAGAAGCTGGCGTGCAGAGCCGCTGCCAATGCCACTGCCGATGTATCAGACCCGCCTCGTCCCAGTGTTGTGATTTCTAAATCGTCCGTGTCGCTGATGCCCTGAAAGCCAGCCACCACCACCACCTTACCTTCCTTGAGATGACGTTCAAGCCGCTCTGTTTTAATTTGCAGAATGCGGGCGTGGGTATGTGCGGCTTCGGTGACAATGCCAACCTGTGCGCCAGTCAGCGAAATGGCGGGTTGCCCTAGCGCCTGCAATGCCATGCTGAGAAGCGCGATCGAGACCTGCTCTCCTGTCGAAAGCAGCATGTCCATTTCGCGCCGACTGGGGTTGGGGGAAATTTCGTTTGCCAGTTTCACTAGACCATCTGTCGTCTTGCCCATTGCCGAAACCACAACGACCAGGTAATGACCTGCTTTAACGGTCTGCACAACCCGCTGTGCGACTGCTTGAATTCGCTCTACCGACCCAACCGATGTGCCACCGTACTTTTGAACAATTAGCGCCATAGCTCTGATTTCACCATACTGTAAGGGGTAAGTGCATGACAGCCCCATCTCTATCCTGCCAGCAATGAGCGCTTAAGCAGAGTATATAAACGATATAGCAAGGGATATAAAATTGTTGCTAAGCGTAGTCAGAAACAGCTCATGCGCTCATAACTAAACAAGCGAAAACCAATCGCTGTTTCAACTTAAAACGTTTTTCCACACCCGATCGCGCTCAAGCTTGCTCACGAGACACAACCTACGCGGCTCAGCGGTGGGGAAATCGATCGCTGCCACTGTATTCATTATGGTTCGCTGCCATTAGGCGTTGTCCAGACCGATCGCACGTCATTTACCTACTTCTACTGCACTATGGGCACTATCCAGATCATCCGCGATTTCCACTCTAATGCTGAGCAGATGACGCGCACAGTGCGCATTTTTACGCCGGATGCTTACACACAGCAGCCCGACCAATCCTTTCCAGTGCTGTACATGCTGGATGGACAGAATGTGTTTTCCCATCCCGAATCGGCAACGTTTGACACCTGGTGCGCTAACACGACGATGGAGGCGCTGGTCAAGGACGGCAGCATTCGCCCGTGGATCATTGTCGCGATCGACAGTACGAGCGATCGCATGATTGAATACTCACCCTGGATTGGCGGACGGGGCGATCTGTGCGCTCAGTTTTTGGTCAATCAGCTCAAACCTTATGTTGACAAAACTTATCGCACCCTGCCCCAACCACAGTGGACAGGCGTGATGGGTTCCAGCATGGGCGGACTGATGTCGCTCTACATTGGCAAAAAGTACGCCCAAACAGTCGGTCGCATTGGTGGACTCTCCCCTGCGTTGATGTGGGGCGGCGACCAGATCTTCAAAGTCTGGGATCACCGCACTGATGTCTGGTCAAAAATCTCTCTCTATGTGGGCAGTCAGGAGCAATATTCGTTTTACGGCGCTTGGCTCGACTACGTACCCGTCACGCGAGACTTCTACAATCACCTGAAGCAACTCGGCTATAGCGATCACGAAGTCTACTTTCTGCTGGCAGAGGGCGAAACGCATTATGAAACTTCGTGGCAGCGACGACTGCCAGAAATCTGGCGCTGGTTGTTAGAAGAACCTAAGGCAAAATCTTCCGACGTTTAAAGGATTAGCTTTATGCGTCTGGGTGGTAGCGCATCAGTCAAACTCTGGTGCCCATAGTTCGATTACAGGCACTTCCCAACCGGGCAGCAAATCGGGAAGGGTCAACCGATCGCCATCACGGAGAATTTCGACATCGCGCCCCAGACGGTAAATTTCGACCAGATGCGCTACGGGGTCGATTAAAATACCTACCTGGGTTCCTAACGTTAGGAAGTCGTCAATCTTTTTTCTGAGTGCTTTCACACTGTCGCTAGGCGATCGCACCTCAACCATTAAGTCGGGTGCTAGTTCGGCAAACGATCGGGGGCTGCGACGTAAGCGTTCTGCCCGTACAAACGAAATATCGGGTGCCCGCAAATCAGCGTTTGGCAGCGTGAAGCCAGCACTAGAACCCGTAACACGACCTAATCTTCGAGGCTTGACCCAATTACCTATAACTCTGACAACTTCGCTTGCAACTTCTTCTGATTCGTAACCTGACGGACTCATGACAACGATGCCCCCATCCACTAATTCCAGGCGATGGTCGGGATGGTCGGCTTGAAATTTTTCCAGGTCTTTGATCGTAAGAGACATAGAGCCTCCCTAACCGCTTAAGTGCATTTCTATACTGTACTCAATTGCGCGTCACGTAGACTAATCCAGCAGAGCCGCTTTTAGCCCTTAGCCTTTAGCCTTTCTTCCCATGGGTGTTTCCTCACAGTCCTTTCAAGCCATTCTGGATGACCTGTATCACAAGTACAAGACTTTGGATGCTGGGAAAGTTGCCAGCTACATTCCCGAACTGGCGAAGATGAACCCGGATTGGTTCAGCATTTGTGTGGTGACGGCAGACGGGCGCACGTTTGTTGCAGGTGACGCGGAGCAGCTCTTCACCATTCAGTCGATCTCGAAAGTGTTTGTGTATGGTTTGGCGCTGGAGGATCACGGACGGGAAGCGGTGTTAGCCAAAGTTGGGGTTGAGCCGACAGGCGATCCGTTTAACTCGATCATTCGGCTGGACGAATATTCCAAGCGTCCCGATAACCCGATGATTAATGCGGGCGCGATCGCCACCACCAGCTTAATCAAGGGCAATGGCGCAACCGAACGCCTCAATCGGATGCTGGATATGTTTCGCCGTTATATCGGACATGATGTCTATATCGATATGTCGGTGTTTGTCTCGGAGCGATCGACGGGGCATCGCAATCGAGCCATGGCATCACTGATGCGGCATTTTGGGATGATTGACGATCGCATGGATGAATCGCTGGATTTGTACTTTCAGCAATGTTCCATGATGGTGAACTGTCGCGATCTAGCCGTCATGGCGGCAACGCTGGCAAATCGGGGCGTGAATCCCATCACGGGCGATCGCGCTGTGCCCACTCGCTACATCCGCGACATTCTCAGCGTCATGTATACCTGTGGTATGTATAACTTTGCAGGGCAGTGGGCATACACAGTGGGTATTCCAGCTAAAAGTGGAGTTTCAGGCGGCATTATTGCGATCGTGCCACGGCAGGTAGGCATTGCGGTTTTTTCGCCACCGCTCGATAGCCACGGCAACAGCGTACGGGGCATCAAGGTCTGCGAGGAACTGTCGCGTCAGTTTGAGCTACATATGTTTGACCCGCCGATGGGCTGTTCACACTTCCTGGAGCAACTAGAGGAGAGGGGTGAAGCGTGAAGAAGAGTTTTGAGTTGATTTAGCGGTCAGCGGTCAGCGGTCAGCGGTCAGCTTTGTTAAAGGAGTTTGAGTTTGGAGTTCGATAGTTAGAAGTCAACCTTTTAGCTTTTAGCCTTCTGCCTCCTGTCTTTTGCTTTCTGCCTTAATCCTGAAACTGCTGTGCGTAGAAGCGAGCATAGCGTCCACTTTGATCGAGCAGTTCGCCGTGAGTGCCAGATTCAACAACCTGTCCTTGTTCGAGCACCAGGATGCGATCGGCACGGCGAACGGTTGCCAGACGATGAGCAATGATAAAGACGGTACGGTTCTGCATCAGGCGTTCGAGCGCTTCTTGTACCAGCGCTTCGGATTCTGAATCGAGTGCGGAGGTCGCTTCATCCAGAATGAGAATGCGCGGGTTGAGCAGCACGGCGCGGGCGATCGCTAACCGTTGCCGCTGTCCACCCGAAAGGTTCACGCCACGCTCACCCAGCCAGGTTTGGTAGCCCTCAGGAAACTCCACGATGAACTGGTGGGCATTAGCAATCTGGGCGGCATTCTGCACCGCATCCAGAGCAAAATCGGCTTGTCCAAACGCAATGTTTTGGGCGATCGTTCCCGAGAAAAGAATCGTTTCCTGGGGCACAATGCCAATCTGACGACGTAAGCTGCTGAGTGTCACGTCCTTGACATCAACGCCATCAATGAAGATTTGCCCACTTTGGGGGTCGTAAAAGCGAGGCAGCAGATTTGCCAGTGTCGTCTTGCCAGCCCCCGAAGACCCGACAAGAGCGATCGCCTCTCCCGGCAATGCCAGTAAGCTTAAATTTTTCAGCACGGGCTGATCGGGCTTGTAGGCAAAACTGACGTTGCGATACTCCACTTTGCCAGTTACAGGAGGCAGTGCGAATACCCCAGGATGTTCAACGACGGTCGGCTGAATATCCAGCATCTCAAAGATGCGATCGAGCGATGCTTCTCCCTGCTTGAATTCGTTGTAGTTGCTGGTGATCAGCGCGATCGGGTCAATGAGCATCACCACAGCCGTCAGATAGCTGACAAATTCTCCCCCCGTAAGGTTATTCTGAGAAACCTGCCAACCGCCCAATAGCAGCAAAAACAGCAGACTCACCGCCTCTAAAAAACCAACGACTGGCATTTGAATGGCTTTTAGCTGCTCAGCCCGAAAGCGTGCCCGCCGATTGCGTTCGGCTTCTCGCCCAAAGCGATCGAGCATGTGATCTTCGGCAGCAAACGCCTGCACCAGGCGCATCCCGCTAAACACTTCCACCAGCAGTGCCGACAGGTCTGACACTCGGCTCTGGCTCCGATAGGACAGTTGACGCAACTGTTCGCCAAACCAGGTAATGAGTACTGCCATGAATGGGGCAATGACCAGCGTTGCCAGCGTCAGTTGCCAATTGAGGTAGACCATGTAGCCCAGCACGACAATTAGTTGCAGCACACAGGGTACAAACTGATGAAAAACCTTGTTGACCACTTCGCCGATGCGATCGACATCCTCAGTCAAACGATAGGCAAGGTCGCCGCTTTGAGCCGTTTCAAAGTAGCTGAGGCTTAGCCGTTGCAGATGGGCATAGACCTGTTTACGCAGGTCAAGGGTGATGGCTAACGCGGCTTTTGCCATGAGTGAGTCTTGACCATACTGGGCAAGTTTTTGCGCCAGGAAGACGATCGCGGTCACTCCAGCGATTTGAGCGATCGCCAGCACGTTGCCCTGCCCAATCAACGCCGCCATTTTGCCTGCGATCCATGCCAGAATGGGCCAAATTGACGTAAAAATGAGCGTACAAAGCAGTGCTTGAGTGATTGTGCGACCATGCGGTCGGATGTAATCAAGAAGCTGCCAGTAGCGATCGCGTGCGTTCAATGTTTGTTTAATTTGCTTTCTTGATAAAGGTGGCAGATCAACGGGGCGAGCGAAACGACGACAATGACCCCAATAATCGGCAATCGATACTGATCGACATCAGGGATACTCTTCCCTCAAAAATAACCTAACAGCGTGATGCCAAACGTCCAGACACCGCCAATGAGGTTATAAGCGATAAAGGTATGGTAGGCGTTGCCCCAATGCCAGCAACAATAGGGACAAAGGTGCGGACAATCGGCATAAACCGGGCTAGTACAATGGTTTTTTAACCGTGCTTGTCATAGAACTTCTGGGCAGTAAGAAGGTGCTTTTTTCGAAAGAGCCACGAGTCCTCTTTGCGGAAGAGGCGATGACCAAATTCATGACCCATAACATAGCCAACATTATCCCCTAGAACGGCACAGATGAAAGCGCATACAAGCAGAAGCTGAATACTCAGTCAGTTCTGAGATGCCAGGATTCTCGCTGTCAACCGAAGGCTACCGCCGGGTAAAAAGAACCCAAAAAACAGCCTCGATTCTGCAAACACGATCGCCCCAATGGCTAGATGACCACCCCAATAACCCCAATGAGGTCAGGAGCTACTTCAAATGGTTATCCATAATGTGTCCCAGCCTTCTGAGGAATAGCTTTAGGGTGGCTGTCGTTCACAGTGCCTCTTCTCTGTGAGACGGTTTAGTCGATCGATAAGTTGCTTGAATGGTGCAAGGCTAGACAACTGACGGTGGCTGATTGGAAACACTTCTTATAAAGACTACCCTTACAAAGACCACCCTTACAAAGACCACCTTAAGAAACCATGTCAGCGCTATGCACCTGATCGAGCTGTCTTATCGAGTCACGCGATGTCTTCTTCGTTGCACTGCCCAAACCGCAAACGCCACAATTAATCCCAGCAGCACCAGCTTAGCAACGGGGGCTAAATAAACCTCGACCAGACTATAGTTGCTACCCAAAAAGTAACCCAGCGCCGTCAGCAGTAAGACCCAAAGCGTTGTGCCGACAGTTGAGTAAAGCAGGAAGAGCGCGATCGGCATCTGGTTAATGCCTGCTGGTAGGGAAATGAGCGTCCTTATGCCTGGAATCAGCCGACAAAACAGCACTGTCTTCGCACCGTGACGATTAAACCAGCGATTCGCTTTGTCAATGTCTTTGCCAGAGAGCGTCAGCCACTTGCCATATCGATCGGCTAACCGTCGGATGCGTGGTTCACCGATTAGCTTGCCTGCGTAATACCAGGGCAATGCGCCTAGCATGGTGCCGATCACCCCAGCGAGCACCGCGAAAAAAAAGTTCAGTTTGCCTTGCGCGATCGTAAATCCTGCCAACGGCATGATGAGTTCAGACGGAATCGGCGGAAACAGGTTCTCCAGAAACATCAGTAGCCCAATCCCCCAATAGCCCAGGGAGGTCATCGTATTGGTTATCCACTCGGTCATGGCGGTTCTCTAGGTTGGTGACAAAAGCCGCTATCAAGATAAGTTGAGGCAGGCTTTAAACGAAAGCTAAGAATACATGTGTCGATCAACTTTCCGCTAAACTCTAGCAGCTTTCAACATTTGACGAATCAAGCTCATCTCATTCTTCACTACAAATTTGCAGTCATCAGATAGTGCTACAGCAGCCTGCTGGAACCATAGACAGGCTGCTGTAACTCAACGCCTGAAGTTGTTTGAACTATGCCTTCTTCAACCAGCTAAACATTGCCCGTAGATCCTTGCCCACCGCCTCGATCGGATGTTCTGCCTCACGACGGCGCATAGCGGTAAAACCGGGTTTGCCAGACTGGTTTTCTAAGACAAACTCACGGGCAAACTGACCCGTCTGGATCTCGTACAGGATCTTCCGCATTTCAGCGCGAGTCTGGTCGTTGACGATGCGAGGACCGCGCGTAAAGTCGCCATACTCGGCTGTGTTCGAGATGCTGTCGCGCATTTTGGCGAGTCCACCTTCCACAATTAAATCGACAATCAGCTTGACTTCGTGCAGGCACTCGAAGTAAGCAACTTCTGGTTGGTAGCCTGCTTCGACAAGGGTCTCAAAGCCCGACTTGATCAGTGCCGTCAAGCCACCACAGAGAACAACCTGTTCGCCAAAGAGGTCGGTCTCGGTTTCTTCGCGGAAGGTGGTTTCGAGGATGCCTGCGCGGGTGCCGCCGATGCCTTTGGCGTATGCCATTGCCCGATCGCGCGCCTGCCCTGACGCATCTTGAAATACGGCAAACAGGCACGGTACACCTTCACCCTGCTCATACGTCCGTCGCACCAGATGACCGGGTCCTTTAGGAGCCACCATCACCACATCGATAGTGCTGGGGGGCACAACCTGAGCAAAGTGAATGTTAAACCCATGAGCAAACGCCAGCACTTTGCCCTCTGTCAAATGTGGCTCGATCTCGTTTTTGTAAACGGTTTTCTGCGCTTCATCTGGCAGCAAGACCATGATGAAATCAGCCAGTTTCGCCGCTTCGTCCACTGGGTAGACCGTCAGCCCAGACTCCTTTGCCTTGCTCGCCGACTTACTGCCCGGATACAGCCCAACGATGACGTTCATACCGCTGTCTTTCAAGTTCAGCGCGTGGGCATGACCTTGAGAACCGTAACCGATAATCGCGATCGTCTTTCCAGCCAGAAAATCTAAATTGGCATCCGCGTCATAATACATCCGCGCCATAGTGGGAGTCTCCTTGCAAGGGTCGAGTTCTGTGCGAACTCAAAATTTTATCAGATCCCAGGGGGCAGCGGATGGAAGAGATGCAGGGGAAGCACAGAGAGCGCTAGGGGGAAGGGGGAAGTTTTGAGTTCTGCTTCCCCTACTTCCTCTGCCTCCCCTACTTCCTCTGCCTCCCCTGCCTCCCCTACTTCCCCTACTTCCCCTACTTCCCCTGCTTCCCCTGCTTCCCCTGCTTCCCCTACGGCTTCCCGATTTTTTGAATCTGCGCGGTGAAGTAATCTTGACGATATTTGAGCTGTTTTGCCAGACCTAGCCCTTGTTGAAAGGCTGCGAGTGCTTGCTGATTTTGGTTGCGATCGAGTTGAATCTGTCCAATCTGGTCATAGGCATTCATCATGCCGTAGAGGTTGTAGGACTGTTGCTCAAGGCTGACCAGGTAATCGAAGACTTTCAAAGCGGCATCAGGGCGATCGTTGGCACGGTAGAGCGCACCGAGCTTTTGCAGCGCTTCACTGGCGTAGGCAAGCTGGAGCGTGGGTTGAGCCAGTTGGTAGGCTGACTGGTAGTTTTGCTCTGCCTGGTCGGGTTGTGCCAGAAGCTGATAGTTGTCGGCAATTTTGATTTTTAACGCTGGAATGGGTTTGGGATCAGGCAGTTTCTCATACAGCGCGACGAGTTGCTGCTGGGCAGTGATTGCCTGCGCTGGTTGTTTTGCCTGCTCGTAGCTATATGCTAATTGCGTCAGGTAAATGCTTTCGTTTTGGCGATCGCCCCTTGCCTTTGCCCTATTGGCTAGCTCTCGGTAGGTGGCGGTAGCGTTGGGATAATCCAACCAGGTCAGGTGCAGTTGCGCCAGCGTAATGAGCGTTTCGTCGGTCTTTTTTTCGTCGCGGCGCTGTTTTGCATCGGTCAAAATCTGGGTGTAGATGCTCACGGCTGGTTTGGGTAAGCGTACCTGTTGGTAGGCAAGCCCTAGCGCTTCCAGGACTGCTAAGCGTTCAGCACGATCGCTGCTACTCAGAGGGGCAGCGTTAGATGGTTGCGCTGCGGCATCGCTGGTTGTAGGAGTCATGGATGTCGTTGCGATCGGCAGTTGCTGCGCCAAAATGGCATCCAACCGCTTGGTAATCCATCGGACATCCGGGGTCAGATTCTCTTTCCAGGCAATGTCGCCCACTCGCCCCAGTGCTTTGACTTCCTCTACAGTACCCAGCGATCGCCGCAGACGGAGTTCCCGGTACCAGATGGCGAAAGCTCCGACGCGATCGCGCTGCTTCAGCCTTGCTGCCGCCTGATTGTTTAACTCATCCAGCGCTACGGCTAGTTGTTTACGCTCTAGCGCTGACAAAGGACGCTGTGCTGCTGCCGACGGCAATAACGGGTCAGGCGTTGTCATGTCGAGCGGATTCGGCGGAAATTCATCAGGGTTAGTCTTCGTCGCTTTCACCTCTGGCTTCTGCTCTGGCTGAGCTGCGGGCATGGGCGTTGGCAGGGTTTGGGTGACAGCACGAGGCGTGAAGCCCAAACACAACAGCAGTGAGAGTGCCAGGATGATGTGGCGATCATTCACTCGCTGCGTTCTCCCGTTTCGTCTACATTTTCCAGGCGTTGGCATAACCACTCCTCTAGACACTGATCACACTAAATACAGCCGCCGGAGCATGAAGCGCCTGCGATCGCCAAGATAACCTTACAATCATCGAACGCTGCGATCGCACAAGCGCACACGCTGACGTTTCCGTTATAAAGTGCCTGTGGTGTTTGTGTCCACTTGCTAACAATTACGTAATCGAAGGTGACATAATAGAACGCACTTAGCGGTGTGTTGCAGGACAGAGATGAGACCAAGACGTTAGGCTGAGAGTAAGTACCAGAAGAGCAACCACTTGGAGCGTAGAGCGGAGCAGCACTGCAGCTTTCTACCGCAACGTTGTGATCGGGTAGCCTGGTGTCTAAATTGAGTCAAATGGCTGTTTGCAGACTCGGCTATTCTACAAGTGAGAAAAACGTGAAAGTTCTGGTAATTGGCAATGGTGGTCGTGAACATGCGTTGGCATGGAAACTCCTGCAATCTTCTAACGTGCAACAGGTGACGTGTATTCCTGGCAATGGAGGCACGGCTTCGCTAACACATTGTCAAAACCTGCCGCTCAATGTTGACGATTTTGAGGGCATTGGGCGCTTTGCCCTCGTCAATGGCATGGGTCTGATCATCATTGGTCCTGAGGCACCCTTAGCCGCTGGCATGACGGACTACTTGCGGCATCAGCATCTCACTGTGTTTGGTCCTACACGCCTGGGCGCACAGATTGAAGCGAGCAAGGCATGGGCAAAAGCGCTCATGCAAGAAGCCAACATTCCCACAGCACGAGCCGCCGTTTTTACAGAAAAAGAGGCTGCCCAAGCCTATGTGCAAGCGCAAGGTGCCCCGATCGTGGTGAAGGCAGACGGACTGGCAGCGGGCAAAGGCGTGACGGTTGCTGCGACAGTAGCAGAAGCACAAGCGGCGATCGCGGCGAGCTTTGATGGGCAGTTTGGCAAAGCTGGAGAACGTGTCGTCATTGAAGAATATTTAACTGGGCAGGAAATCTCAGTGCTGGCGCTGACCGATGGCATCACCATTCGCCCTTTGTTGCCTGCTCAAGACTACAAGCGCATCGGTAACGGTGATACTGGACTCAATACAGGCGGCATGGGTGCTTATGCTCCCGCACCGATCGCCACGCCTGCCTTGATGCAGCGCATTCAAACCGAAATTCTGGAGCCAGCGATCGCAGCCCTACAAAAACGTAAGATTGACTACTGCGGTGTACTCTACGCTGGCATAATCATCACGCCAAACGGCGATCCGAAAGTGATTGAATTCAACTGTCGCTTTGGCGATCCTGAAATCCAGGTGATTCTGCCGCTGCTAGAAACGCCCCTGGACGAACTTTTATTGGCATGTACCCAAAAACGACTGGCAGAGTTCCCGCCCTTGACCTGGAAGCCTGGTGCCGCTGCCTGTGTCGTGATGGCGACCGAAGGCTATCCTGGCTCGTTTCGCAAGGGCGATCGCCTGACTGGGATTGAGAACGCAGAGGCTCAAGGCGCAATGGTGTTTCATGCTGGCACCCAAATCAAGCAGCAAGCCCTGGTTTCTGATGGAGGGCGCGTACTGGGCGTGACGGCAATTGGGGAGACCTTTGATGCCGCGATCGACCAGGCGTATGCAGCCGTTAACAGCATCCACTTTGAGGGTGCCTACTATCGCCACGACATTGGCGATCGTGTCAGAACTGCTAAGTCCGCCTCCAGTTAACTTATAGTGAAAGTAGTTGTTGGTTGTTAGTTGTTAGAGCAGCGCACCGAAAACTAAAAACTAAAAATTAAACACTACCTTCACGCCCTTGCTTGCCTTCCTGAGCCAAATCCGAGCAACCATTGCCACTTGGTGGTCGGAGTTTACCCTCCAGACCAAACTGATGGCGGCGGCAACGCTGGTAGTCTCTTTGATCATGAGTGGGCTAACCTTTTGGGCAGTCAATACGATTCAGGAAGACGCTCGCCTGAACGACACGCGCTTCGGTCGTGATCTGGGCTTGCTGTTGGCGGCAAACGTGGCACCGCTGGTGGATGAAAATCGGACCGAACTGGCACGGTTCTCTCATCGCTTCTACAGCAGCACCACGAGCATTCGCTACATGCTCTATGCCGATGCTGAGGGCAACATTTTTTTCGGCATTCCGTTTTCCGAGTCGGAAGTGCAGAATTCGCTGACCATTCGTCGCAAAATTCATCTACCCGACAATTACGCCGAGAATACTGATGCGCCGATGGTACGACAGCACATGACACCCGATGGTGAAGTCACGGATGTGTTTGTACCGCTCATCGATGAGGGCGGCTATAAAGGCGTACTGGCGATCGGCACTAACCCCAACCCAACGGTAGTGACCTCATCGCATCTAACCCGCGACGTAACGATCGCCGTTTTTGTCTCGATCTGGGTCATGGTGATTTTGGGTGCCGTCTTCAACGCGCTGACGATTACCAAACCCATCAAAGAGCTGCTGTTCGGCGTTAAAAATATCTCCTCAGGCAACTTTAAGCAGCGAGTTGATTTACCGCTTGGTGGCGAACTCGGTGAATTGATTGGCAGCTTCAACGAAATGGCAGAAAAGCTGGAGCGCTACGAAGAGCAGAACATCGAAGAACTGACTGCCGAGAAAGCGAAGCTCGAAACGCTGGTATCCACGATCGCGGACGGCGCAGTGCTGTTAGACATGGATATGCAGGTAGTGCTGGTCAACCCTACCGCTCGTCGCCTTTTTGGTTGGGAAGGCATAGCCATTGAAGGAGCCAATCTACTGCGCCTGCTACCCTCATCGGTTCAAGCAGAAATTACCCGACCGCTGTACCAGATTGCGAGAGGTGAACTCCGCGAGGGAGCCGAGTTTCGCATTGCGCTGAAGGAACCGCTCGATCGCACCGTGCGCATACTGCTAACGACTGTGCTGGATGTGTCGCGGGAGAACGTGAAAGGCATTGCGATGACGGTGCAGGATATCACCCGCGAAGCCGAACTGAATGAAGCCAAGAGCCAATTCATCAGCAACGTCTCTCACGAACTCAGAACGCCGCTGTTCAACATCAAGTCTTTTATTGAAACGCTGCACGAGTACGGCGAAGACCTGAGCATTGCTGAACAGCGCGAGTTTCTGGATACTGCTAATCGGGAAACCGATCGCCTCACGCGGCTAGTCAACGATGTGTTGGACTTGTCAAAGTTAGAGTCGTTCAAGCTCTACAATTTTGAACCCGTTGATCTGGCGCAACCCGTTGAGCAGACCTTGCGCACGTATCGCTTAAATGCTCGTGATAAAGGCGTTGAGCTGATTCAAGACATTGAGCTGGCGTTGCCGTCTGTGGTGGGGCATTACGATCTATTGCTGCAAGTGTTTACCAACCTGGTTGGTAATGCGCTGAAGTTCACCGAAACGGGCTGCAAAGTAGCCATCCGGGCGTACTTGCTGAAGCCCGATCGCCCAACTCGTGACCACCACGAAAACCATCCGTTCCTCCGTCCGCCGATTGAGAATGCCACTGCTGCTGACACTCAGGATGCTGATTGCCAACGGGTTCGCGTTGAAGTCGCCGATACTGGCATTGGCATCGATACGGATGATCAGAGTGCCATTTTCGATCGCTTTTTTCGCGTCGAAAATCGGGTGCATACGCTTGAAGGCACCGGGCTAGGCTTATCCATTGTGCGGAATATTATTGAGAAACACCACAGCCGCATTCGTCTCATCAGCGAAGTGGGAGTTGGCACCACGTTCTGGTTTGACCTTAAGGTGTTTCAGGAGGATGCGTTGATCGATTCTGCCCAGAATCACGTTCACTCCGCCGATGCGCTTGTAGAAGCCCAAATCAGCCCAATCATTGCTTGAGAGTGAGTCGCATTTCTGATGAATGAAGCCTTCTAGCGGGGAGGTCGTCGTCGCTGCAAAAACTCGGGAATATCTAGACCACCTGGTGGTTTGTTCTTCGGCTCTGAAGCTGGCTGATTGCTCATTGATGGGGGTGCGATCGGTCGTCTGGTGCCTGTTGCTTTAGACAGCGCCTGCGGTCTGATATCGTGTGTAAACCCGGTGGCGATGACGGTGATCCGGAGTTCTCCCTGCATCCGCTCATCGATCACTGCGCCGAAAATGATATTCGCTTCTGGGTCAACGACTTCGTAGATGATTTCAGCCGCTGCATTGACTTCGTGCAGCGTCAAGTCTGTACCGCCTGTAATGTTAAACACAACGCCACGGGCACCTTCGATCGAAGACTCTAGCAATGGCGAAGAAATCGAGGCAACGGCTGCTTCTCTTGCTCTCGATTTGCCAGAGCCAATACCAATGCCCATCAGTGCTGAACCTGCATCTGCCATCACTGCACGTACGTCGGCAAAGTCCACGTTCACCAAGCCTGGGATGGTAATGATGTCCGAAATACCTTGTACGCCTTGACGCAAGATGTCATCCGCAATGCGAAAGGCTTCTTGCACGGGCGTTTGCTCTGAAATAACCGACAGCAACTTGTCGTTCGGGATGACGATCAGGGTGTCTACTCGACTTTGCAATGCTGCAATGCCTTCTTCTGCCTGACTGGTGCGTCGTCGTCCCTCGAAGGTAAAGGGTCGGGTGACGACACCAACCGTCAGTGCGCCCATCTCTTTAGCGACTTCTGCCACGATCGGTGCGGCTCCGGTGCCTGTACCACCTCCCATGCCAGCAGTAATAAAGACGAGGTCAGCATTTTCTAGCGCTGTAGCGATTTCGTCGCGTGATTCTTCGGCTGCTTTTTGCCCGATCGCGGGATTGCCCCCTGCGCCCAACCCTCGTGTCAGCTTTTGACCCATTTGCAAGCGGTTGATTGCTGTAGCGTAGGTGAGTGCTTGAGCGTCTGTATTAATCGACCAAAATTCAACACCGACTACATCGCTGGCAATCATCCGGTTAACAGCGTTGCCGCCGCCGCCGCCCACTCCAATGACTTTAATTTTGGCTACGCTACTGGGCACAATATCACCACTCCTTGATTCTTCCCCTGGCAGACCCTTGACGTTAGCTGGTTGACTTAAGTGTAATCCGGAGTTGCCAAACGGATTTGAGGTTTCCACGGGCACTGAAAAGTTATTCTGTCCTTCGGGGTGGGAGCCGTTAGTGGCTTCTCTTGAACGATCATTGAGCGCCATTGAAGTCGCATCCGAATTACTATTAGGAGTCATTGGAATTGCAGCGGTTATAAACTACGTTTTAGTGCTCAGGCGGTGTGGTCAACTATAAGGGAAGCGATGCAAAAAACCAACTATGGCGACGGCTTTGCAATAGACTGAAACGTCTCGTTCTTTTAACTGAATTTGAGCGGTCTAGTCACTGGTTATTCATAATCTCATACTTATAAAGCTAAGGGTTACCAGATTTTACAAGGTTTTGCGGTTTTGGCATCTGTATCATCGGGGCATCTGGATTACGGAGATCGATATAGCTAATTTGACTGAAGCGCGGGTGCGCCGAAAGCTTTCGCATACGATCGATCGCTTTGAGCTGAGACGGAAACTGAGCACTATACGGACCCAAATGAATCAGCCCCAGTTCTGTTTTGAGGATGAGATTGGCGGGATTGCGCCAATCAAGCTCAGAAACGTTGATTGGTGGACCTTGAATCAACTCTCGATAGAGCTTAGACCAGGAGGCACGATAGCTCTCTGGGTTGCCGATGACTTTGAGGGATGGCAACTTAAGCGATTGATCCAGCGAGGTATAGCTTTGTAAGGGGATCAGCATCCCATTTTCGTCGAGCAAGCTGCTTTTAGCGGTAGCTGATTTTATTCCTCCTGATGGCGGACGATCGTCAGATGACAGTGCGATAGCCACTGGGAGCCGTTCCTTCACCTGTACGATCAGACCGGGTGGAAAAAGCTGACGGCTGACCGTTACGTCTGCGATCGGCGCACGGGTTTGCAGTTCACGGGCGATCGCCTGCGGTTCTACCCGAAAGAGCGATTGTGGATACGGAATGGGCAGGAGCGATCGCAGCGTCCGCACTGGAATAAAACGATTACCCTCAATCCGCACCTGCTCTGGGCGGCGAATGACCCATGTTGGGAGTGTTGCCGCCCAAATTACCCCAGCAGTTAACCCACAAACCGCTACCACTCGCCAGCTTGCCTGCATAAGCTTCACACGCCTGCGCTGGCGCAACTTCTGTCGCCGTTGCGCTAACTCCGTTCGTGATACTGACGCAATGCTGCTAGTCATCCAGGTTTCTAGTACTCATGCAGTTTTTAGTGCTCGTGCCATCAGCAAGCGAATGAATCTCCCAAGATACCTGATTTTGACGAATGATCTCGGCAATATTTGAGGCTCAGCTAAGTTTAGGACATACGTACCTCGTTCAAGGCGATCGTACTAATGCACACTTCAGGCTAAGTATGCAGTGGCTGCAAAGGTGATTGATCCTTCGACCCGCTCACCCAACTTTTTTCCATTTAATCACCCATCGCATTTTCTGCAAGGCTGTTTTGTCAATTCGTCCGCAAGAGCGTGGAGAGCAAGAGAGCTGTTGGTTCGTAGCAAAGAGTGAGTGGTTCGCCGTCAACCAACTCCTCACTCCTCACCTCCCTAACTCGTCGCTTCTTGAAGCTGCACAGCGATGCGTTCACCGAACTCTGGATCGGTATTCGCTAAGCCTAAAAGTTGCAGATATTCCTGACGGGTCAGTCCAGCTTTCTGAATGATGGCAAGTGCTTCAGATTCAATTTCCTGCTCGACCCGCAACGATTCTGTCTCGGTTTCTGCTCCCTGAAGTTCGCCCTCGCGGCGCTCAATCAAGGCAACCACTTGTAAACACGCATGCACAAATTCGCTGACCTTCTCTGAGGGAATGCTGCTGGGATCAACGATCGATCGACTCGGCGCGATCGGTTCTTGCAGAGATGCGGGAAGATCCTTTAGAGCGGGTAACTCTGCTGCCAAGGCAATGGGTTGATCGATGACGGAGCCTGCAATGAAAGTAATGACCAGAAGGATGAGAACATGCCAGAAACGACGGAGTAAGTGCATGGCGGAGTCAGTGAGGGCAGGCAAAGACAGCAATGAATTTAACGTAGCGTGTTTGAGGCGTTTGTTCCATCCGGTTGCCGCCCATTTTGACGGCGATCGCATTCGTCGCCACCAAATTACCCTGTGAAGACTCTTGCCATCGTTGGAGCACCAATCGTTAGAGTATGAATGCAGGTAGACAGGTGAAGCGGGTGAAGCTGAAGCGGATTGTGCTGATGTCGGTTCTCACTGTATGTACCTTACTGCTGGTGTATCGACAGGCAGTGCTGGTTAACTGGCTGTTAATCACCAAGCATTGCCCAGGTTGTGACCTTAGAGGCGCAAATCTCTTTGGGGCAGATTTACAAGGAGCGAACTTGCAGGCAGCCAACTTGAGTACCGCCAACCTGAGCGAAATCAACCTTCAAGGGAGCAACCTGGCAGTGGCAAGCCTAGAGCGGGCAGACCTAAGCTTAAGCAATTTGACGAACGCTGATCTGATGGGAGCCGATTTGAGGACAGCTAACTTGAGTGGTGCGAGTCTCATCGGCGCGAATTTGCAAGATGTCAAGCTGAGACAGTCAAATTTACAGTTTGCCGATTTTCAAGATGCCAACCTGAGCCATGTTGACTTGAGGCAGGTGGAATTGCACGGAGTTAACCTTTTGAATGCCACACTGATAGGAACCATACTGTCAAAGCGCCAGCAACCGCCAAAGGCTCAACCCCAAACGCTGGACTTCAACCCCCAAAAGCCGTGATGCGTTTAGAGCTTGCTAAAAAATAACTGCACACTTTTGGATCAGCTATCAGCTATCAGCTATCAGCTATCAGCTATCAGCTATCAGCTATCAGCTTTTCGCTGACGGCTGACGGCTACAGACCATGCTGTTATTTCTGTACAACTCCTTAGAGGTGAATTTGGCTGAGGATGATCCGCAGGCGATCGTAATCGTCTTTCAACAGCAAGCTGAGCGATCGTCCTGCTTGTACTAACCAGGCGCGGTCTGCCTGCCGCAGTTGGTAAATTTCGCGGATAGTCGCGGCTGCCAGTGCATCCACAGGGGCACCCGGCATTTGCAAGAGCGTTCGCAGGAAGTCTAGCGTCTCGCTGAAGTGAAGAATCTCAGCAACATCACAGATGTAAACAGCTTGATGGATTTGTGGTGGACGGGGCGGCAAGTGCTGATAAACAGTGGCAGTCTCAGCCATTCCGTTCCTAGCCTCAGAAGGTGGCTGAAAACCGACGATCGCCGCCCGAAACTCAGTCTTCAGCATGGCAAAGATTTGGGGCTGCTGTTCGCGTAGATCTTGTAGCGATAGCCCCAAGGCTCGTGCGCGATGCACTGAGTCGATCGGACTCGTCGTTGCATGATAGACCACCGCATAGATCTGGTTGCCAGATTCCTCATCCACCGACTTGACCCAACTGCCAAACGGGGGCATCACCGGAAAACTTAAATTTTCCGGCTCCAGGCATTGCGCCAAGAACTCGGTCGTTGCTGTCTCAATGACCTCAGCAATATGATTGGGAGGACGGTTCTGAGCGGCAAATTGAGGTAAAGGAAGGCGCATAGAGAGTTATGAGTTTTGAGTGCTGAGTTTTGAGTTGTCTTTAATTCATAACTCAAAACCTTCATCCCCTTATTTCCCCTTCTTCTTGCCAGCCGTGACATCAACCTCTTCTAACTCTGCTAAGCGAAAGGTGACGAGCTTATCCCAGTTACCGCCTTCAAACAGCACGGCAGCTTTACCGTCAGTCACGCGCTGGACTAAGCCCTGAAACGCGTAGTACGTATCTTCGGCATTGATCACCTTGACGGCTGAACCGGGTAAAATCATGGCGTTTTACGGTGCGATGGGACAATAAATGAAAGTATAAAGGATGAATGAAAGTATAAAGGATGAAGTATAGAGGCTAAAAACTCCTTTACTGAATACTCTAGCTTTTATACTTTATTCTTTCCGCTTCAGTCTCTAAAGTTCAAGCGCTGACGAAAGTTTGCCACAGATTGCACCAGCCCGATCGCGACAAAGTTGGTCAGCAAGGCAGAACGACCGTAGCTAATCCACGGTAGCGGAATGCCTGTAACGGGTGCCAGACCAATGGTCATGCCAACGTTGACAACGACTTGAAAAACCAGCATCGACAACACACCGATCGCCAGCAGAGAGCCAAAGTTATCGCGGGCATTTTGGGCAATGATGATGATTCGCAGGCAGATGACCCAAAAAGCGAGTAAAACGAGGAAGCAGCCCGCAAAGCCTAGTTCTTCGCCAATCGCTGAAAAGATGAAATCGGTATGCTGCTCTGGAATAAAGTTGAGCTGCGTTTGCGTGCCTTTAGTGAGTCCCCGTCCCCATAGCTCACCCGCGCCGATCGCAATGCGTGACTGAATCAGGTGGTAGCCCCCGCCTAACGGATCTTTATCTGGATCAAGAAACAGGATCAGCCGATCTTTCTGATAATCCTTGAGAAAGCCCCACGCAATGTGACCCAGTTCACCTGCAACCAGGTTCATGACCAGCGCTCCAGCCGCCCCAAAGCGATGCCACGGCAACGTTCGCCATGCCACAATCCCCATCAGCACAATCCAAATTGCCACTAAGCCAATAAACCAGGGCGAGAGCGCAATGAGATTGAATAAAATCGCTGAGACCAGCGGCGACACCAGCAGCAGCAGCCAGCCTGGATTGGCATCACCCCAATAAAGCACACCTAAGGTAATAGCACCGAAAACCAGCGACGTACCCAAATCGGGCTGGATAAACACCAACGCCCACGGTACCGCAGTGATTGCTAGTGTTCTGACTAAAACTGGCAGCGTCGAAGCAGCCCGATCGCTCAGAATGGCTGCCAGGGTCACAATTACCCCTAATTTGGCGAACTCTGAGGGTTGAACATAAAAGCCGCCGATCGAAATCCACCGCTGGGCACCCAAAGCCGATGTCCCCAAAAACATGACTGCCAGCAGTGAGAGGTTGGTCAGTCCGTAGATAATCCAGCGGGATTGCATCAGGTTGTCATACCGCACACGGGCGATCGCCAGTGATATCACAAAGCCGATCGCGCCAACAATCCAGTGCTGATACCAATCCGTCCAGCCCTGATTAAGTTCTGTGCTGCGAATCATCACGCCCCCAAAAGCAGTTAAGCCCACAGGCAAGGCAAAAAGCAACCAGTCGGTATGCTGCCAGGGCTGCACTAACGACTTCCAACGAATACGACGAGGGGATTTTTGCAACATGCTTGAGAGGGAGAGGGGAGAGGGGAGAGGAGCCAGGAATCAGAAGTCAGGAGTCAGGAGTCAGAAGCAGGGGAGGCAGGGGGAGCAGAGGGAGCAAGGGAAGCAGAGGAGTTAAAGGAAGCAGAATTAATTCAAAACTCAAAACTCGACACTCAAAACTCTTCCCCCACACCCCACACCCCACTCCCACCGTCTTACGCTAACGCTGCTACAGAAACTCTACCTGCAATGCGTTCGGCGATCGCGGTGAGCGCTTTTGCTGAAGCCGATTCTGGTGCTGCCAGGACGATAGGAATACCGCGATCGCCCCCTTCGCGCAGCGAGATTTCGAGTGGGATACAGCCGAGTAGCGGCACCTGTAGCTCGTTTGCCGTTTTTTCGCCACCAGCAGAACCAAAAATGTCGTACTGTTTGTCTGGCATATCGGGCGGAATAAAGTAGCTCATGTTCTCCACAATGCCGAGCACGGGTACGCCAAGCTGCTGAAACATCTTCAAGCCGCGCCGGGAATCTAGCAACGCAACGCTCTGAGGCGTGGTAACAATGACAGCCCCTGCCATCGGCACCGCTTGCGCCAGTGTCAATTGGGCATCACCTGTGCCCGGTGGCATATCCACGATTAAGTAATCTAAATCGCCCCACTGCACCTGATATAGGAACTGACGAATGACTCCATTTAACATGGGTCCGCGCCAGATGACAGGCTGATCTTTGTCAATCAAGAAGCCCATCGAAACCAGCTTAACGCCGTGGTTAAAGGCAGGTTCCAGCACCTCTTGTGCCCCTGATTGCCGCACCGTGACTTTCGCACCTTCCAAGCCCAGCATCATCGGCGCATTGGGACCATAAATATCTGCGTCAATCAAGCCAACCTTCGCACCTGCCTGCGCCAACGCCACTGCCACGTTGACCGCAACCGTGCTTTTGCCCACACCGCCTTTACCGCTGGAAATCGCCAGGATATTTTTCACACCATCAATGCCAGTGCGATCGGGCAGTGCTTTTTGCTGCGGGGTTTCAGCCGTCACGTCAACGCTCACCGTTTTAACGTCTGGCAGTGTCTTCACGGCTCGTTCGCACTCATCCACAATGAATTGACGCAGTGGGCAGGCGGGCGTGGTTAGCACCAAGGTAAAGCTAACGTTGCCGTCAGCGATCGCCACATTGCGAATCATATTTAAGTCCACCAAACTTTTATTCAGTTCGGGATCTTGTACAGGTTGGAGTACTTCAAGGACAGAACTCGTATCAAGGCAATTGGGCATAGTCAACCCTGGCTCCAGTGCGAAAAGCGATCGGCGTGCCTCCCGATCTTACCGCTAAGCGATCGTACCACTGGTGAAATACCACGCGATTTCAGGACGCAAAGAGTCAAGACAGCTTGGACAATCTTTCAAAGTACGCACGTCCGCATCAACGAGTCCTCCTCAGAATCAGTCTGCGTTTGCTTGCACCATTTCCTTCCGCAGTTCCAGGTAGCGATGCAGATATTCTGAAATGATGCCGTGGAGCAAGAGATTACGGGCAGCGCCAAACGGACTTTCGGGAGCCAGCGGGTGACGGTTGGTAATGACGTGGTTCCAGTTGTAGTCGCCTGTGAGCGCACTGATGTAGCAGCCAAAGTTTTCGTCAAATTCCAGAGAGAGGACGGCGCGTTCAAACTCGTCGCTAGTGAGACAGAGTGAATAGAAGACTTTGAAGAGTTCGATCGCCGACTCCAGATCCAAAATGCGTAACCAGCGTCGTTTGGTGAAATCAATGTCTACCTGCACCGATTTGATGCTGTCAAAATTCAACCCGCGAACCTGTACCTGCTTTAGCCAGTGAGAGTTTTCGCGCTGTGCCTTGTTGTAATCCAGCACAAAGTTATAGAGAATCAAATCGTGTTCAAGAAACGCATTTTCTGCCAGATCGCTAACAGTGCGGGGATAGAGCTTAGATTTCTCGATCGTCGGATCAGGTCCGTTATCAATCAAGAAATTCACAATATTAGAGCCGAGGCAAATGTGCCGCACGATGAGATAGCAGGCTTCGGGCGACACAAAGGTATTGAGAAACCAGGCTGCCGATCGATGCATCAGCGTGTAGTTGCTGAATTGAAAGGGTAGCAGTCGCTTCACCGTCATAATCAGCGCCAGCAGCAGATTCGCAATCAAGGCGATCGGCACTAATAAATAGCTGCGCGTCCAGTTTCGCAAATCTCGAATCATGTAGCCCTTCGCGATCGGGTCTACTGGAATTGCCTGATCGACATAGAGCGCATCCCACGCATTGGGATTCCGGCGATCGTGCGGTTCTGGAATGTAGGGCTGGGAAACTTTTGAGGATGCAGGGGTTTCTAACGCTTGTGAGATTAATTCGGCTTGGCTCATGGCGATCGACAGGATAGAGTTTTTACTGAAGTAGAAGGTTTACCGCAGAGACGCAGAGGACACAGAGTTTCAATTTCTCTGCGTCTCAGCGGTTCATTTATTGAATTTCTTCCAGTTGCAGTCGGTAGAGTCGGGCAGTGACTTTCGCAGTTTTGAGGACGCGATCGGCAATCTCTTGCGTCATCCATTCGGCGTTAATCAATTCATTCAGCTTGCCCAGATGTGCTTCGTCATTCGCGCCGTGATAGCCCAAAAACGATACCTGTTCATCCTTTAGCCCCAGCGTTGACTTAATTTGCGCTGCCCATTGTGCTGCCAGATTATTACCCAGCCCTTCAATAATAAACATGCTCCCCAGCAGGTCTACCGGATTTTCGCGGGATGCCTGATGGAAAATAAACGCCGACAGTGCTTCACTGCCAATGTTCTTTTCTGCATTCACAATCTCCTCCAACACGCCGCCAACCGAAACGTAATTGCGCTCTAACATCTGGTAATCGCGGTGTTCATCTTGAGCATGACCAATGAAGGTCGATCGCAGCCGAAAGTCTGTCATATTCGACGCAGCACGCGCAATCCATCGTGCTCCTTCCACCACCTGCGGACGCAAATTTTGCAGCATCGCCTTATAGTCATCCAGCGTAAATTCTCCTCGATGTAGCTTTCGCACAATGGGCACCGATCGAATCTCCCGCTCAAACTCTAGCCAGACGAGGGCGAGTTGACGCAGCAGGTAGGCAGAGACGGATTCTTCGGGTGTGGGGTGTAGGGTGTGGGGTGTAGGGGAAGAGTTTCGAGTTTCGAGTTTCGAGTTTCGAGTTAGGTTGTTGGATGAATGAGACATGGGGTTTGGGGTTTGGGGTAAAGAGTTTTGAGTAATGCTTTGTGCAGATGCGCCAGAGAGTTGTGAGTTGCAGATTAATTCTGCTTCCTCTGCTTCCCTTCCTCCCTCTGCTTCCCCATCTCCTGACTCCTGACTCCTGACTTCTAACACCTCTCCCCTCTCTCCTCTCCCCTCACCTCCTACAACCGTCAACATCATATACGCCGTTGTAAAGCGTCCGCTTTCTGGTACAAAACAGAAAATCTTTTGACCGGGTTGTAACTTGCCAGAATGAAATAGTTCTTCCAACATTAAATAGATGGAAGCGCACCCTGTATTGCCGCGAGTATAGAGGTTCGTGAACCATTTCTCTTCGGGAATCATGCAGTTTGCTTTTTCTAGCAGTTCCACAATTTGTCCTCGGAAAAAGTGCGATGAGTAATGACACAACAACCAATCAATGTCATCGGGTTGGACGCGCCCTCGCTCGATTAATTTCAACCAACCTTCCACACCAAGCTTGATGACGTTATCCAAAAGGCGAATATTTTGACGTAAATTAATGGTTCCAGATTCAGCGGCTTGCAGATAAGAGGGGTAATCCATCCAGCTTTTTTGAGCCGTTTCGTCTTCTGTGCCAGCATACATACAAACGGGATAAGCGTTGGCGTGAGAAACCAATTCAATCCACTCAATCTTTAAGCTGATACCTGAAATATTGGGATGATCTTGAACTAGGAAAGCGCCTGCACCATCTGAGAGCATCCAGCGCAGAAATTCAGTATCAAAACTAAGGGCTTTTCCTGTTTTGACGTTCGCTTCTGCTTCAAAGTGAGTGTGTTTAAACAGTCGTGAGGGTAGTTCGGATGCAACCGCTATCGCCGCTCTCTTTTCACCCAATTTCACCTGCGATGCCGCATATTTCAATGCAGCAACTCCAGCACAACATACGCCTTGATTAGAGGTCACTTCAATGGGCGAAAGCTCAGGTAAAGCGCCGTGTACCATACTGCCGAAACCGGGAACAAGCACGTCTGACCAACTGGTGGCAGAGGCAAGAAGGTCGATCGCGCCCGGTTCTAAATTTGCGTTTGATATAGCATCACGAATGGCGATCGCTGCCATTTGACTGTTACTATAAGTGGTCTGTTGCTGCTGGTCGATCGCATAGTAACGCTGCTGAATGCCGTTACTTTTAAGAATGCGATGTTTGGCTTTAGAGGGACGACCATTGACTTTCCCTAAATAATCTTCCATCTCGTCATTGGCGATCGGCTTTCCAGGCAAAAACTTGCCGATGCTGTTAATGAATACACCGTGCATATTGTGACTCGTTTTGTGAAAAGGTAATTTTGAGGGCGATCGCGCCCTAATTCAAACACTCAAACCTTGATACTCTCAGTCTGAAGCACTCATTGATCACTTTCATCCTCAACAAATCTGATCGCTTGGAACTTTTTGCAAGTGAATCAATCAAGTAATCTGTCGGAGATTCCTGAACTATGGTTAAGAAAAATACGCTACTCCATGAAGCCTAGAGACTGGCTCCGCAGCTTTCTAAAATATCTAAACTAACCATAAGCTCGACAGATTGACTCTAGTAATTTTGCGTAGAGTTTGACAGAAATTTGTGACACTTTCATTCACTGTCACAAATTTGACGCTTTCGCGATCGATTTTGAGCAGACTAATCATAAAGCTCAACTAAAATACAGGTGATGGACACGATCGATACGCTTAGTTTGCCCATTGAACCACCGCAACAACCGTTCACGCTGCGGCAGGGACTTGAACGCTACTATCAAGCGAACCCCGATTTTGTGCGCGATCAAAACCTCTGGGTTGGCATTATGTGCATTCCCTGGTGCGACATGCAGCGACACGACATTATGCATGTGGTCACAGGCTACAGCACCGCTCTGGAACAAGAACTCCAACTCATTGGCTTTTTGCTCACATCGCTTACCTGGAAGCGTCCCTGGTACTACTACGCCCAAAGCTTTGTGGTGTTTCTAGAGCTTCTGTGGCAGTCTCTACAGGGCAAAGCGTGGGGCGGCGTTTATCACAATCCTGTGCAGGTCTGCCAACTGTACCTGAAAGGAGCGAAGCAGGGCTTGACGGTTCACAAAAAGATTGATGCTTACATTGATCCTGAGACGGTACTCGATCGCTCCCTCCTATTACTCCGATCGGATTACGGCATCCAGAACGCAGGCGCGTGGGATTGAAGCGGAGTGAGGAGCAAGGAGGGCAGGGGAAGCAGAGGGGGCAGGGGGAGAAAGTTTTGAATTTCGAGTTAATGCTGACTATTGATGACCGCCCACTGGTTCAAACTTTTAGCCTTTAGCCCTCATCCCACTCCCCACTCCCTACTCCCTACTTCCCACTCCATTAGAGGTTAAGAAAACGGAGTATATTGGCTGGAGTATGTAGGCTCGGCAGGAGTGACCCCAGATGTGCGGAATCGTTGGCTATATTGGCACCCAGGCAGCAAGTGGTATTTTGCTCGAAGGGCTGCGGAAGCTGGAATATCGCGGGTATGATTCTGCTGGCATCGCTACGGTGCTGGAAGGTGAGATTCACTGTGTCCGTGCCAAAGGTAAACTGCATAACCTGGAAGAGAAACTTGCGGGGGAAGACAATCCGGCGCGAGTTGGCATCGCCCATACGCGTTGGGCAACTCACGGTAAACCCGAAGAATATAACGCCCATCCTCACACTGATACCGCAGGGCGCATCGCGGTGATCCAAAACGGTATCATCGAAAACTACCGCGAACTGCGGGAAGAACTGAAAGCCCACGGTGTTGAGTTTCGCTCTGATACCGACACAGAAGTGGTGCCCCATTTAATTGCTGAAGTGCTGGAGACACTCAGGAAGCAGGAGTCAGACCCTACTCCCCACTCCCTACTCCCCACTCCCTTCCTCGAAGCGGTACGCCAGGTGGTGAATCGGTTGGAAGGCGCGTTTGCGATCGCCGTTATTTCTTCCGATTATCCCGACGAATTGATCGTGGCAAGACAGCAGGCTCCTGTGGTGATTGGCTTTGGACAGGGCGAATTCTACTGTGCGTCCGATACCCCTGCGATCGTGCCCTACACCCGTGCGGTGCTGACCCTGGACAACGGCGAACTGGCGCGGATGACCCCTCTAGGCGTAGAAGTCTACAGCTTTGAAGGACAGCGCTTACGCAAAACGCCCCGCACCCTCAACTGGAACCCGGTGATGGTGGAAAAGCAGGGCTTCAAACACTTCATGCTTAAGGAAATTTACGAGCAGCCAGGAGTCGTGCGATCGTGCCTGGAAACCTACATCGACACTCATTGGACAGCCGCCGATCATACCCATTCGCCCATTCGCCTGAACTTACCTGCTGACCTCTATGCCGATTTACAGCACATTCAAATCGTGGCGTGTGGCACCAGTTGGCACGCAGGTCTGGTGGGCAAATATTTATTAGAGCAATTGGCTGGCGTTCCAACCTCCGTGCAGTATGCCTCCGAATTTCGCTACGCGCCTTCGCCAATGACCCCCCACACCCTCACCATTGGCGTAACGCAATCGGGCGAGACTGCCGATACACTGGCGGCACTGGCAATGGAAAAGCAGCGTCGATCGGGGCACGCAGCCGAATTTCAGGCACGGCTCTTGGGCATTACCAATCGTCCCGAAAGTTCGCTAGGCGATCTGGTGCCTCATATTATTGACACCCACGCCGGGATTGAAATTGGTGTAGCCGCCACGAAAACCTTTGTCGCGCAGTTGATGGCGTTTTACTGTCTGGCGATCGACCTCGCACACCATCGTCAAGTCATTGCACCCACCCAACTTGAACAACTGCTAGAAGGCTTACAGCAACTCCCTGCACATATTGAAGTGGTGCTGGAAAGCCAGGAGCGTTACATTGAGCAACTGGCACACGACTTTGCGGAGACACAGGACTTCATTTTCCTGGGACGGGGCATCAACTTTCCGATCGCCCTCGAAGGTGCCCTCAAGCTGAAAGAAATCAGCTACATCCATGCCGAAGGTTATCCCGCTGGTGAGATGAAGCACGGTCCGATCGCGCTGTTAGATGCGAAAGTACCTGTAGTCGCGATCGCCATGCCGGGAACCGTGTTTGAAAAAGTGCTCTCCAATGCTCAGGAAGCGAAAGCCCGCGATGCCCGTTTGATTGGAGTGACACCAATGGATGAACACGAAGCGGCAGAAACCTTCGATACGTTGATTCCCGTACCGCATGTGGATGAGATTCTGTCGCCGATCGTTACCGTCATTCCCCTACAACTGTTGGCGTATCACATCGCTGCCCGTAGAGGCTTGGACGTAGACCAGCCAAGGAATCTAGCGAAGAGCGTTACAGTAGAGTAAATTAATTTGCTGTCTATGATGCTGTCTATTCATAGTCCTACTACTGCGGTTCGTCGTTTATCTGTACAGGATTATCACCAGATGGCAGAAGCTGGTATCTTGCAGCCGGACGAACGGGTTGAGCTATTAGAAGGACAAATAATCCAGATGGCAGCGAAAGGAACCGCTCATAGTGCAGCCGTTACTCGTATCGAGCGGCTGTTAAGGAATCGCTTAGGCGTTGGCATAGCCTCTCCTCTGGAGAATCGCGTTTTGCTACGGTTTCAAGATCCAGTGCAACTTAACGATTATTCGGAGCCAGAACCAGACGTTGCTGTTGTACAGCCAAATGCCCTGTTCTACGAAGATCACCATCCCATCCCATCAGAAGTTTTCTTGCTCATTGAGGTTTCTGATGCAACGCTTAAATTTGACCGTGAGGTAAAAGCTCCAGCCTATGCTCGTTCAGGTATTGCTGAGTATTGGGTATTGGATGTGAACGCTCACAAGCTACACGTCTATCGTGTGCCGAGTGCAGATGGTTATCAGAGTGAGGCGATTTTGTCGGAAGCATTGACGATCGCACCATTGGCGTTTCCAGAATGTGTCATTGCGGTACGGGAGATGCTGCGATCGTCCTAACGTTATCCTGCTGATTGGGAAACCGGGCTTCCTGGCAAAAAGAGACTTTCTAGCGATCGTCTGCTGTTTAGAAACCCAGTTTCTTTTGAGCTAAGCCATTTGGGTGCTACTGGTTGCTGGTTCATCGGTTCCCGCTTTCAAACGACTGACGGTGCTTCTGCGAATCCGCTCACTCTTGCGCACACCACCAGCCATTTCGTATTCGCTGCTGTTCTTGCCATATTTGAACGCGACCCCAATTAACATCTGGTCTGCTAAATCGCCCAGGTTTTTCTCCAATGCTGCAATTTCAGTTTTAGAGGAATCGATGATGGCAAGAGCCGTGTTGTAAGCGTCGATTTTGGTGCGGAGTTGTTCGATCTGAGTGGCGAGGTTGGTGATGCTGCGAGTGTCACCAAAGTCCATAGTAGGATCAACGGCTTTCAAGCCAGCGGAGCGGAGTTCCGCTTTTTCGAGCATCTGAGAGGTACGTTTTTTGCGGGTCATAAATGCAAGCCTGCAACGAAGGTTGATAAGACCAGAATGGCTTACGAGTAGAGGCTTCCGGTTCAGCGAACCACGCAAGCTTCTATCTTTTTTCTAAGAAGTTTTTGTGCCCAATGAGTAATTGCGCTGCGGTAAGGTACGGATGTGCTTGGCTGTGTTGCTGCAATCTGAAGAACCCTGTTGGCAAGTGCCAATCTGAGTTTGTTGATGTGGCGTTGAAGAGAGCGAACTTTACCGCAACTTCACCGTTAGTAACGACAGCTTTACCGTTAGTAACGTTAGCTTCATCATGACTAACCATAACTTGTGTGGAAGTAACGACAGCTTCTCTATTTCTAACGACAGCTTGTGCAGAGGTAACGTTAACTTGTGTGGCAGTAACGACAGCTTATGCACAGGTAACGACAGCTTTTGTACGAGCAAGGCTAACTTGTGCAGAGGCAACAGCAGCCTTTTTGGCGATCAGGTAAATTGACGAGTCAATCATCAGTGGCTCAGCTAGTCAGAGATAGGCTTTAGTACTACAGCGTTTTGTGGTGACTGGCACCCAAGACCTCCGAGGTTTTCAAAACCTTAGAGGTCTGAACGGCATCTGATGCAGAGCGCGATGTTTGACTCTCGATCGCGTCCTTATCAAAACATTATTTTTCGTGTGTACACTAATACCAGGCTAATTTCGGATTTGAACCGTATGAACGACTTTAACTTGATCCATCCTGGCAGAAAGCAATTAGCTGGACTGGTGGCGATCGCCAGCCTGTTAGGTACACTACTAGCCACGTTTGCTACTTCTGCCCATGCCACACCGTCACCAACTACACCGATCCGCCTGAGCCAAAACCGTCCAGGACAGGCAGCCGATTTCACTCAGACTTTTCGCTGCGGTCAGTTTAGAATCACTCTCACTGGCAATATGGACTCCGGCAGGTTTACCTATCGCACCAGTGGGCTGACTTTGACACGCGGCACCTATGACCCCAGCGCTAACATCTTCAGCTTTCGCAATAGCAACTACACCTACACGCTTCAAGACCGTAGCGATGGTTCTGGCGAACTAGAGGTGATTCGATCGCTGCCAGACGGTGGTTATGACCTTCAAGTACGTGAAGAATGTACGGTTACAGGTCCGTGAAGCAGTTGGGATGGCAGGAATTAACTGAATCTTGTAAGAAAGGAAATCTTCTCAATGCATAATGCCAAAAAACAATTCGTTGGTTCGATGGCGATCGCCAGCCTACTTTGTGCTGAAGCGCTATTGGCAAATACGTTCGCTCACGCTGCAACGCCTGTCCGTGTCAGTCAAGGACTCCGCTCTGACCCAACCAACTGGAGCCGAAGCTACGACTGCGGTCAGGCACAGGTCACTGTCACTGAGCAAAGCGGCGATGGCAATCGCTATGTCTATGAAGCGGTCAATCAGCGAGGAAACACCATCAACATTAAACATGGCACGTATCATCGCGGTGCTAAACGCGCTTCAGTTTATACCTTCCACAAGAATGGTAGCAACTTTGTCGTTGAGGATTTAGGAAGAGGTAAGGCAACGCTTACTACCAGCGGTGGTGGCAATAGCCCTGCGGTCTACGACTGCAAGTACTGAGGAATGAGAATTAAACAAGATGCAGATTTTGTGGGGTAGGCATCCTGCCTGTTAGGAGACAGCCGGGACGGCTATCCCACTTTATTTAATCCATCATCCTAAGCGCATCTACAACCTGGATGCTCTCAGTCCCTCCCCTGGGAGCATCCTCAATGTGCCTCGATTCAAATTCCACTCCCATGAACAGCTTTAGCTCAATTAGGCTTCAGGATTTGATCTTATGAAAATCATCATGTCCTCTCTTGCTGCATTGTTAGTGTCAGCAATGCCTGCTGTTGCTCAACCATCCCCAGCCAGCGGTAAGCTTCCAACCATTTCACAAGCCGATGTGCAAACAGCCCCGACACAAGCGGGCTTAGAATTTGAAGGCTTCGGCACCCCAAACACAGGTAGAATCATCGATACCATCTATCAAGGAGAGTGTCCAGGTGAAGCGCAGGGGACTCTCAAGGCGAGATTCTACTCAACCGCAACGCCACCCGGTACAGGTCGGCGAGTCGTGATTCGCAATGTGTCGCGCGGTTTGGCAGGCGATACGATTCCATTCACCGATCGCGACTACAGCAAAGGGCGCACGTCAGAACCGACATCCGCTCAATTTGGCACTCAACACGAACTGACCCGCTTCACGGTGCTGGAAGGGCAAAACAATTTGGAATACGAAATTAAACAGGGCAGCAATGTGATCGAAAAGGGTGCCTTCACCACTGAACTCTCCCGGAGTGAACGGACGCGTAACCGCCAAGCCCTCTGCTCTTCGGAAACGTATTGTCGTGGCTCTGAAGGGACTTCTCTGAAAAAATGTAAGGACGTGCGGACTCGACTCCGCTGTTACTGCGCCGACAAACCGGGTAATACGTTTATTCGCGATCGCTATTGATTGCTGAGGTTAAGTCTCCAGAAGAAGCGGCAAAAGCATGTCGCTAGAAGGGGTTTAGCTCCATCCACTAAGAGCCTATCCAAAAAACAGCCAAAGCAAGCGACTCAAGATTCACTTCGCCATAGCTTTCAACGAACTGGGAAAACAAGCGATGGCAAGCAGAAGACGTTCGTTTTTATCGATGTCAACGCAAAATTTGATGCATCAAAGTTGGTGCGGTTCTCAGTCAACAAGACTGAATCAATATAAGTTGTAGTTGCAAAGCTAACTAGCAGGTGCAGCATAGTGTGTTAGACGATCGCTCATTAACGCGAAGACTGTTATGGGAAAGAAACTTAAAAGATTTCAGTTGATGCTTGTGGGATGCTTGGTGTTAATCACTGTCAGTTTGATCAGCGGGCAACCCAAGACGCTCGGTCAATCCAATGCCTCGCCACTTGAAATACGTTGCGGTTGGTTCAGCAATCCTACACCTGCAAATACTTTCTTATATGATCGGGACGGTCAGTGGACGATCGAAATGCAGGGTGGTTATCAGGTTGCAGGCAACTGGGACTCACCGAATTTCAAACCGGGGCAATGGGTGGGGACACGACCTGGTGTGAGCGATTATGGCTATGGGTGCGCATGTCTGCAAGTTCGAGTTAACAAGAAAACTCAACAAGTTTCAGAAATTAAGCGATCGATCGCAAAGCCGCTGGCAGCCTGTCGTCAAGATCCCGCATTGAGAAAATGGAGGCAAACATTTCAGTGAAAAGACTATCCTGGATGGCTTTCGCGGTTTGTCTCAGTATAACCGCTCCCAAACTCCTAATGCCTAATTATGGCTGGGCGAGTCCACCCGCGATCGCTCAACAAGGAGATGCGGTTAACGTTCCAGCCTTCTATGTCAACGTGACGCTGACCGAGAAAGCGCGACTTCGGCTAGAGAAGCCTCAAGAGACCATTATCGTGTCTGTCTCTCTCTATGGCGAACCGAAAAAGAACTCATCGGTGAAGGTCAATGAAGTTGGTTTGGTCGATCTTGCCAATAACCGCCAGATCGCACTCAGCAAAGCAGGACGGGCACAATTCAATCGCTTAGTTGTCTCTGCCTCAAAGCTCAATCAATTGGTCAGTCAGGATTACACCGTGAATGTGAATGTATTTTCGGGTCGTCGATCGAGTCAAGACAATCTCCTGTCCTGTGACTTCTTTGAGGGCAAAATCAGCAGCTTGCAACGAGGGGTCACTTTGAAGTGCGGCTTGATCGGAGAATACAACGGTCAATACAAAAAGTCTTTAGGCAATCTGGTTACGGAAAAATCCATTTATCCATTCAACAAGGTGGACAGGTGATTAGGAGGATACAGTGATGAAAAAAGCGTTCGGAAGTATCTTGACGTTGGTATTGACATTGCTGCCAGGGTTGGCTATCGCTGAGACATTAGACACGCCCAATTTCAAAGTTGAGATTACAACTCAGTGTCAAGAGGGCGTTGTTGGTTGCGATAAAGTTATCTATCAGGGAACCAATAAAAGAACTGGAAAATCACTTAAGTTGTCTGGCAAACAGATCATGAGTCTGTGTGCCGATGGGGTTACTCCATGCCATTCGCTTGGCTACGAATTTAGAAATGGCAGGTATGTTTACATTGTCTCTGAAGATGGGCGGCTCAGCGTTTCTGAAGACAAAAAGGTGATCGTCAATGAATTAGGCACATGGAAATAGACAGACTGAATTGCTTGATGCTCAAGAACAAACCTGGCACGACAAAACTTTCAACTCCTTTGCGCATCGCTCTCTTGAAGACTTACTCAGTAAGCATATGAGGAATCTAAAGCTCACCGTTTCGCTTTCAATATGCATGGGTTTTGGAGGGGTATTGGTTCCACCATTCTCCGCTGAAGCGATCGCGGCAACGGAAATCGTATCGGCGTGTCCTGATCTTTCGCAGGCTGGTAGCAATGTGAAAGCTTACGACGTGATTGTGTTTGGCGATCAAGTGCCGGGTGTGATGACAGCGATCCAGGTAAAGCGCGAACTCAGAAAGCGGAATCAGTCGGCGCGAGTGGCACTGATCACCGAAGGAGACACGACTGAGGGCATTGGCGGGCATCTGGTGCGGGGTGGTTTAGGGTATCTCGATCGCAACCAGGTGCCTCCCGATATGCGGTCTAAGCTGGGAAATTTTGCGGCTGCCAGTCCGTTGTACAAAGAGTTTTTGAATATTACAGGAACTCAGACGATCGCGCTCGATCGCTTCAAAGCCGACACTGCCTTCAAGCGCACCCTGGCACAGGAAAAGGTAGACGTGATTGGCAAGGTCAAACTGCAATCGGTGACAACGACCGCTAAAACAGTCTGTTCTTTGACGACTACGAGCAATGGAACCTTTGCTGCCAGGCAGTTTGTTGATGCGACCCAGGGCGGCAAGTTCGCCAAAACGGCAGGGGTGAAACTGCTTCCGGGCTTTGCAGCACTGGGGCTACCCGATAGTAGTCTCAGCGTCGGGTTGGTGTTTGAAACGTATGGCTTGACGATCGAGCAACTCAGACAACTCGAAGCAAAACTGATCCGTCGCTTGCAAAATTCTAACGACAGCGTCGCACAAACCTGGTTGAAAATCGCCAGTGGAGACGATCAAGAGCATCGGCAAGCAATTTTGGCAACGTTGGCAACGTCTTCTGGAGAGCCTGCCACACTGTATCAATCAACCCCCGACTCTGCCGATGTGCGATCGCTGGCGTTTTCTACTGCGTTTCATGGCGGTACCAACAGTACCATTTTGAGTGCCAAAGAAACCCTCGATCGGGCAAACATTGCAGTGTTGCGCGATCGGCTCAGTTTCAATGCCGTCTTGTTTTATGTGGATGCGAAGAGCGCGATCGCCTTGAGTGACGGTGGCGCGAAACCGGAAGCATACATGCTGGAATTTGCCACAAATGTACAAACGTTTTTTCGAGGGTTAGGCGCGAACCGAGTCGAGATCATGAGCGAGTTGTATATTCGCAGCACGGATCAAATTGCCAATCCGGTGGAAGAACTCTCCTCTACACGCATGACGCAGGGCGGTGTCCCGGCGGATGAGGCGCTGGGCACGTTTTCCTACCACCTGGATGTGCGTGGCGGCATTAAGGGGTTGGGAGCCAGAGCCGCTACTGCGGGCATTAAAAGTATTGACTTTCACTATATGCCCACGTTCAACTATGGGTTTCGCCATACATTGCCCAAAGACCGGGAAAATCTCGCTGTGTTGAGTCCCGCGTCTGGCTTTGGTGGTTTAGGGGAAGCCGCCGGACGGATTGTGGAATTCAATGTTTCGGTGGGAGAAGGGCTGGCGATCGCAGTTGCCAAAGCGATTGTCGAAAAGCGATCGTTACATACAATCCAGAATCGCGAAGTCCGTCAGGCAATTGGTTATACCCCCACCATCTATGGTCGATCGACCGAGAGCTTTCACACCGTCTTTTTGTTAGAAAAAACCTTGAGAACGACCGCTCTAGCGACGATGGTGCCAAACGAGGCAAAAACCCTTGCCCCGATCGCTCAGTCGAAACCTGGAACGGATCAAGTGGCTCAAGCCCATTTGGAGCGCGGGATTCAATACAGCGAAAAAGGCAACTACTTCGCTGCTGTTGAAGCGTATACCCAGGCAATCAAACGCGATCGCACCAATCCATTAACCTATTACAATCGGGGTGTTGCCCTGACTAACCTGCACAAGTACGAAGCTGCCATCGCCGACTACACCAACGCCATTCGGCTCAAACCTGACTTTGTTGCCGCTTACAAAAATCGCGGCTTAGTGCATGTGGAGTCGCATAAGCATCTGAAAGAAGCGGTTGCAGATTATAATCAGGCGCTTAAACTGTCTCCCAACGACGCTGCCAGCTATCTGGGCAAAGGTTTGGCATTGTCATTGGAAGGGAAACGGCAAGAAGCAATTACATCACTCACACAAGCGATCAACCTGAAGCCAGAGCTGGCGATCGCCTACTTCACGCGGGCAACCGTTTATCATGACTTGGGCGCTAAGGCGGCTTTAGATGACTACCAAAAAGCGGCTACGCTCTATCAGCAGCAAGGAGATGAAACAAGCTACCAGAAGACGATAGGGACAATCAATGAACTAAACTAAATGGAAACGTGATTGTTTGCTCATGAGGCACTTTGGGAAATATCGCCAACCTTTTTCTCTCGTTGTTCTGGGTCTTCTAACGCTGCTTCTAACGCTGACTCAAACGCCTGCGATCGCTTCATATGAAAGCATACTTGTGGCGCAGGGAATGCCGCTTCAGCCAGCCCCTGTCATCGCTCAATTTGCTCCCCCGTCACTGTCCTTAACTGACTCATTCCAACCGCCGTCAAACGTGACACAAATTGGTGGCATAGAGGTTGCTTCTGTTAAGTTTCAAGGTGATGATCTATTCACGATTGCGTCTTCTACAGTGCTCGATCGCAAAAATCCGGGTAATCAAATTCCGGTTGAGGCGCGAGCAAAGCGGATTCAAGAAAACTTGCAGTACATCATTGCTATTAGTGCCATTGACGTTACATCGTTTGATCGGCTGCTAACCACCGTTTATGATGCCAAGACCTTAGCGATTCAGGTCGCCACTCTCAGCAATGAAACCGTCTTGACCGCCACTGATGCGTCCCGCACCCAGCGTTTCATCGTTATGACCGTGACGGAGCAGGACGCAGAGTACAATGGCTTGAGCAAAGCAGAGTTGGCGCAGCAATGGCGCGATCGCCTACAAACCGCTCTGGTTGCTGAACTGAATGAGCGATCGCCCGCACAACTCCTTGAGTGGTGTGTGATCTCGTTTGGGTTAATTCTGCTCCTGGTGTTAAGCAGCGCCATCCCCTGGCTCATGCTGCAATGGCTCAACCGTTCTAAACGGAGGTTGAAAGCGAGAGAGGCTGAAACTGCCCTGAGGTTTGAAGCGGTTCCTGCAAGCGAAACCAGTGCGAACCGTCGCTTTGAATTTCTCAGGGGTTTTAGACGACACAATCACCGTTCTCTGCAACTCAGCCTGATTGAAATCTTCCGTTTGTCACTGATCTGGATCATGATTCTAATCTGGGTCGTTGGAATTGGTTTGCTGATTGACAAATTTCCTTTTATTCCCCTAAGACTGTGGGATATCTTGATCCTTCCACTTGAAATTCTTTTCATCTGGTTTGTAGCAGGAATCGTCAATTCCTTGGGAGATTTTGTCATTCAGCGATCGGCAGTCTTTTGGGCGACACACCAGGTCGTTGCAGCAGATTTACAACGGCGATCGCTGAGAGTAAGCACCATTGCTCATGTGCTGAAAGGGCTAAAAACATTTCTGGTTTATCTCATTGCGGTGCTCTGGACTTTGAGAAGTTTTGACTTTAACACGGGTTCGATTTTAGCGTTTGGAGCGATCGTCGGATTTGCCATCTCTCTCGCCTCACAAAGCTTGATTCGAGATCTGGTCAATGGTTTTTTGATTCTGCTAGAAGACCAGTACGCGATCGGGGATGTGATTGCAGTGGACACTGCCACTGGCGTGGTAGAAAGTCTCAACTTAAGAACCACCCAGTTACGCAATGCCGAAGGACATTTGATTGTGCTGCCCAACAGCACGATTAATCGAGTTGAAAATTTGACCCGAACTTGGTCGCGGGTTGATCACACGATCGAAGTAGCGGCAAGTACGAATGCAGATCAGGCGCTTAGAGTGATTCAAGCAGTGGCTCAAGGTTTATATGACGATCCAGCCTTGCGATCGTTGATCCTCGAACCGCCAGAGGTTTTAGGCATCGATCGCGTCTCTCATGCAGGTATCTTGATTCACACTCAGATCAAAACCCAACCGCTGCAACAGTGGAAAGTTGGTCGAGCATTTCGTCTCCGTTTGAAAAATGCTCTGGATGAGCACCAGATAGCGTTAGGGATGCCGCAGCAACAAGTTTGGAATTACTCTGGGAAAACGCTCAACCCGGATGATCAGCGGGTGCCTGCAAGCGGATAGGTGCGCGTTTGATCGGTTTCGACTTCACGCAAAACCGCTAACCGATAGGTATTGAACGAATGGTTGGGATCGATATCACCCGCATTTACTAGAAATGACCACACCTGCCCAACGTGGGTGAAGGTCATGCCCTGAAAGTTGCGCGGTGGTCCCAAAGTGATCGCATCTGCCAGATTGATCACTCGATAGCTATTGGGGATAATTTGGGTATGCCTGGTAGCAAACTCTGGATTGCCCACGCGAGGAGAAGCATAGGTGTAAAGCTGAAGGCGGGGTTTTAACTGCGGCAGATGTAGTGCCAGATCCAGCGCTGCCAGAGTTGCCAGTGCCCCTCCCAAACTATGCCCAGTGATGTAGCAGGGGAGTGCTGGATTCAGCTTTTGGGCGGCATCGCGGACTTGTTGAGCGATCGCTTGATAGGCATCAGCAAACCCTTCATGAATCTTGCCATAGCCTACCTCTGAGTAGTCTTGCTGAAAGATCAGGAAATTTTGCACCATTTCGGATGTGCGATTGGTGCCTCGGAAGGCAATGATGTTGTTCTTTTGGGACGACAAAACGAATGCCTGGTAAACGGGAATCACGCTTTTAATCGTCACGACTTGTTTAAGCGTCTTTTCCAAGCGTTTTCTAGAATGGTTCAATTCTCCTTCCAGAGAACCCTGTTGGCTTTCTAAGTCCGATGGCACTTCGACCTCCACAGAATCTTCAATACCTTCACTGTCTGACGCTTTAATAGAGGCAATCTGAGTGTAACCATCCAACTGTTTAGAATAAGCTGGCAGTGCTTTGATGGCACCATCGTATGTAGGGTTGAGTTTGCTCATCGCATACTGATAAGTGCAAATGCGGCTACATTGAATTAACAGTTTAGACATAGCCCGATTGTAGGGAATGGTGGGCGTTGCGAGAGTGACGGCTTCTTTCAGTTTCAATGCATCCTCAATCTTCTCGTCACCCGCTCCAAACCAGCTCTTCAAAACGTCATAGGCATCGCGTTGTGAGACTTTTGCCCTTGCCAGCGCTTCTAACTCAGCCTGCCGCTTTTGGTTTGACTGAAGCTGAAAGTAGCGATGGGTGCCAGTCACGGTTATACCCGTTGCTAAACCTGTAAGTAAAAGTTGCCGCCGTGTGAATTTGACCATCGCTGGATTAGTTTTGAGTTCTAAGCTTTGAGCTTTGAGTTTTGGCGAGTTGTCTTGGTCGTCCACTGGCAAAGAAATGATGGGTTGATTGCCCCAATGACCAGGTAAGCGTGAAGAGTGCGGCTGAGGCAGCAAAGACTCGCAGAATCGGTAGAAAAAAACCAAGGACAAACACACTGAGCCAGGTCATGCCCGCGATCGCAAACGCCCCAATAACGCCAAACAGTTTTCCCGCGATCGCCAGCACATCTTGCCCTCTGGGATAGCCCCATTGCTTGCCAATATCCCGACCCATCTTGAGCCACAGCACAATCACAATCAGCGCTGTTAACCAAAGGGCACCAGGAAAGGGATTTAGACCCACAATGGCAGCCCCTAGCGCGTAGTCTAAAACCAGGTTTCGCACCTTCCGGTTACGCCGAACAAACGCCTCTGGAATGGGTGTTTCTTCGGAAGCGACTAAATTAGGGTTGCTATCCGACATCCAAACTGCCCCTAAACTGCTTCTAAATTGAATCTTCTGCCATGCCACCAGAAAGGGCATCAACAAAGCCACGCTCTGTAGCAACGATCTGGTGCCGCTACATCGTTGCCGCTTACTTTGGGCTGAAGCCTCTATTCGTAAAAGATTATAGTGCGACAGAGAGCATGATAAGCGCACGACAGCAAAAGAGCCAGCCGCTGATGGCACTGAAGTAGCGTATGGATGGGTTTGTTTGGGCTGTTGCAGCCTGGTGAAAGCCATTGGAACGTGCCATATTTAAGCTTAACGTGTGGCGATCGCACCACCGAACTTTACCGTTGCTTTAACGTTAGTAACCACGCATGAAGCGTAAGTCACCACAGCTTCATCATTCCTTACTGACGCTTGAGCGTAAGTAACCACAGCTTGAGCATAAGTAACCAACGTTTGAGCGTAAGTAACCACAGCTTGAGCATCAGTAAGGACGACTTGAGCGTAAGTAACCACCACTTGAGTGGGAGTTGATACAGCGGTTGCAGAAACAACAGCCGCTAACACAACAGCAAGGCACCATCTTTGTGTGCTGGAGGCTATTACCGGGTTAACCGCTCAACTCCGCCATTTATGCCAGAAGACTACATCGTGATTGTGACGGATGAGACGGATGAGGGTTCTGTGCCGATCGACGGTCAGCGGGGATGGGGCGAGGAAATCCGCAAACGCATCTCTAGCCTATTATCACGCGATGTGCGACTTTCCTAAAATACCTGCCAAAACTGCCCTCACCCTAGCCCTCTCCCATCGGGAGAGGGAACCGGAACGGTCTGGAAGCCCTTCTTCCCAGGGAGAAGGGTGGGGATGAGGGCGAATTAGTTGCACATCGCGTTATTATCTCAAAGTCGTAAAGTTTTTTAGGGTACAAGAAGATGCCTGATTCTATGTGAAGGTAGAGAAATCAAACGGTTGGTGGCATGACGAGTGGATATTCTCCTTACGATTGCTGAAGTTTGCGTGCTAATACTTGCATTCACCGTGCTCAATTGGCTTACTGACATCGGCTTTAAAGTGATGACAACCCATTGGTTCCGGGGCAGAACGGAAAGGCTTGCCGCCCAGCGCCAAAATATTAGCCTGTTGTTGCTCCTGGCGTGTGTGGGATTGTGCTTCGTCATCATCAGTGTGAATGGGGTTCTGATCTACCAAGGTAAAAATGTTCAAGCATTCCAACTCAATTTAATTCAGAGTATTCCAGCCGCATTCTGGGTCACGCTGGCAGTGGCGATCGCCAAATGTATCAGCCTGCTGCTGCTGGTCAAGTTTTGCGTACCCGTTCTGCATCGCTTTTTGGACTGGGGAAGCACGTTTGCCAAAAACTACGATCGCATCACTGCCAATGATGAAGCGGTGGAAGCATTTTTTACTTATCTCAAAAAGACCCTCACCCATAGCCTCTGGATCTTAGCGGGCATCTGGTGTACCCAATTTCTTTACTTACCCGACGCGATTCCAAAATATCTGTACATTGCCCTCAAATCCTATGTGGCGATCGCAATTGGGCAATTGTTAATTAAAACGCTCACCGCCCTGATTGATACTCTGGATGCCCTCAGTCTGCAATACTCCAGTCCTGATAATTTACTGCGGTACTATGAGCGCTTCCGGCACCTGGTTCCAGCGCTAAAAAAGTGTGTGGCATACATACTCTATGTCGGCATTGCAGCATTGATTATTAGCGAAATTGATTTCATCGCCTGGATTGCGTCCTACGCCGATGAAATCATTGCAATTATCACTATTTACTTTGCTTCCAGTGTTTTGATCGAACTCACCAATGTCGTGCTTGAGGATTTAGTTCTCAGTATTGATCATCTGACGGACTTGCAACGGCAGCGGCGGTTGACGGTCATTCCATTGCTCAAAAGCATCCTGAAATATACCATTTACTTCACAGCAGCGCTGATTGTCCTCAGGCTTTTCAACATTGATCCGACCCCGCTTCTGGCAGGTGCAGGCTTGGTGGGCTTGATTGTTGGTTTCGGAGCACAGAATCTGATCAACGATATTGTTTGTGGCTTCTTCGTTCTGTTTGAGAACTATTACCTGGTCGGTGACTATATCGAAGCTGGAAAAATTGAGGAACGCACGGTCGAAGGGATTGTAGAGGCGATCGAACTAAGAACAACTCACATTCGTCATCCCGATGGTCAACTCCAGATCATTCGCAATGGCGAGATTGGTTCCATCATCAATTATTCCAAGCAATATATCTACGCCAAAGTCGATGTTCCCGTGCCAGACAACACGCACCTGGAGCAGATGTACTCAGTGATTGCAGCGATCGGACAACAGTTAAACGCTGAATGCCCAGATGTGCTTGAACCCACTCAGGTAGATGGATTGGAAACCCTCGGCACAAGTAATCTGGTGATTCGGACTTTAACAAAGGTAAAGCCTGGTAGACACCTGTATACTCAACGCCTGCTGCGAAAGATGTTACAGCAGGCACTCGATCACGCAAACGCACTGTCCTAAACAGAAATTGTGGACGAATAGGCTCACCGGAACGCGATCGCCGATGATCAACCACTCCTTTGAGTCCGATCGCTCTTCTCGCCATAGATTGAATTGAGTACTGTCTAACCCAAAACCTCGGAGGCTTAAGCCTTAGAGGACTGAACCGCTCATGGGTACCTGGGATACTGACGCTGCACCTAATTCCCCCTAAACTTCTTGGAGGTTTCTCATTTAAAAGCGATTTGTCTATGTCTACATTACTGGTTAAAAACATTCACACCCTGGTCACGATGGATGCGGCGCGGCGAGAGCTTCACAATGGCGCACTGCTGGTACGAGATCATGTCATTGAGCAAGTGGGAACCACCGATGAATTGCCTCAAACTGCCGATGATGTCTTGGATTTGCAGGGTCGGCATGTGGTACTACCTGGGCTGGTCAACACCCATCATCACTTCTACCAAACATTGACGCGAGTGGTTCCAGCGGCACAAGACTGTAGCTTGTTTAACTGGTTGCAAACGCTGTATCCCATCTGGGCAAAGCTCACGTCAGACGGGGTTTACATTAGCGCTCAAATGGCAGCAGCAGAGTTGATGCTATCGGGCTGCACCACTGCCAGCGATCACCTCTATCTTTATCCCAATGACTGCACGTTGGATGATGAGATTGAAGCGATTCGGGCGATCGGGCTACGGTTTCATGCCAGTCGTGGCAGCATGAGCGTGGGCGAAAGTCTGGGAGGACTACCGCCCGATTCACTGGTAGAAAAAGAAGCCGACATTCTCAAAGATTCTCAGCGGTTGATTGAGCATTATCACGACAACTCGCGTCACTCCATGCTGAGGCTGACGCTTGCCCCGTGTTCGCCATTCAGCGTGTCGCCGGATCTCATGCGTGAGTCGGCAACGTTGGCGCGATCGTATCCCGGTGTGCGACTGCATACTCATCTAGCAGAAAACAAGTCTGATGTTACTTACAGCCTGGAAAACTTCGGCATGATTCCCGGTGACTTTGCAGAATCGGTCGGTTGGTTGGGTGAAGATGTGTGGCACGCCCATTGCGTTCAGCTCAGCGATGATTCCATTCAAAAATTTGGCAGAACGGGTACTGGTGTTGCCCATTGTCCCTGTAGCAACATGCGCCTTGCCAGTGGCATCGCGCCGATCCGCAAGCTGTTGGATCACAATGTCCCAGTCGGTATTGGTGTCGATGGCTCTGCGTCTAATGACACGAGTAATTTGCTGCAAGAAGCCCGCATTGCGTTTCTTTTAGCCCGTGTCCGTGACTGCGACCCAACGGTGATGTCAGCGAGAGAGATGTTAGAAGTAGCCACGCTGGGAGGTGCAAGAGTTTTGGGGCGCGATGATATTGGCGCGATCGCCCCTGGTATGTCCGCCGATTTTATTGCGATTAATGTCGATCGTCACCCCTTTGCTGGTGCCCATCACGATATCGTCGCTGCACTCATTTTCTGTCAGGTAGATACGGTCGATTACAGCTTTATTCATGGAAAAAAGGTGGTCGATCGAGGACAACTGACTACTATTGAGTTGCCGAGCTTAGTCGAAAAGCATAACCAATTGGCATATCAATTATTAAACGCTGTATAGGGAGGAGAAAATAAATGACTAAAGTAGCATGGGCAAAGCTCTGCATGCCCATGCATGTTGGCTCACAGCAATGGGCACGGGCAAAGGATTTTGCCCATCCTACGACTAACGCAACACTAAGCGCTTTTAAAGGCTCCCATTGCTCCAAGAGAAAATAAATGACTAAAGTAGCATGGGCAAAGCTCTGCGTGCCCATGCATGTTGGCTCACAGCAATGGGCACGGGCAAGATCCTTTGCCCATCCTACGACTAACGCTTATTGCTGTTCAATCCTAGTTCGGTGCTTTGGTGGCACTCTAATGCAATGAGGGTCAAGGAAATCGATTAAATCGATTAGCTTACTATGAATCAATATGAGTCTGTTCAAATCAACCTTTGGCGCATTTGCCATCAGGTCAATATCGTCTCTCAGTTTTGCAAACCAACGCGCAAATTCTGGATCGCTCATCTTCTTCACAAACGTTGCATAACCGATGCAGTCGTATCCAATCACTTCACTGTTGGAACGAGGAATCGTCATGATTTCCCCGATCGCGCGCTGTTCTCCATTAAACAGTCGGAAGTTATCTCCGAGTGTATCCCGTCCAAATGCTTGATTAATGCTGGCTAAGAGTTCACTCAGGCGACGATTCAGTTCTAGATCACCCAAATCCAAAAACTGAATTTCTCGGCGTAGAATTTCTACCCAGCCAAGATACTCCGCTACAACATAAAGGGTGTTGTAAAGTGCATAACTCTGGGTGGAGGGTGACTCATGGTAGAAACGCTCCAAAAACCTCTTTTGATGAATATTGTAAAGGCGGCTCTGAAGATCAATGGCTGAACGCAATAAGGGATCTCGATACTTAGACATCAAAGTAGCCGTCTGAGCTTCACGCGATTCGGCTTCACGTTGCTTCATGAGTCGGTCAGTTAATCGGGCAAGGCGAGTTTGACCGTAGAGACTGATGGCTGCGCTAACAACTGCGACAATCGCAGCAATTGTTGCAGTGATGACTTCAGGCTTCATCGCTCTACCTCCGTTGCCAACCATGCACGCAGCACCTCAGCGATCGTCCACGCCTGAGCAACACAGCCCTCTGGCTTCATGGGTGCATCGCCGTCAAAGATTTCGCTTAAGCTACCAACGCCGTGGGTGTAGAACTGACTTGCCATCGGTTCCAGAAATTGACGTGCCTTGACTGGATCGCCGTACACTCTCAGATGCGCCAAGACAAAGGGTCCGATGAGCCATCCCCAAACGGTGCCTTGATGATAGGCTCCGTCGCGCTGAAGCGGATCGCCGCCATAGCTACCCTGGTAGTCGGGGTGGTTTGGATCGAGCGATCGCAGTCCGTGCGAGGTTAGTAATGCCTGTCCGCAAGCATCCACCACGCCTTTTTGCTGAGCCGCTAATAGTGGGCTTTCAGGTAGGGAGACAGCAAAAAGCTGGTTAGGGCGCAGAGACGCATCATCGCCATTGGGACTATCGAGGACATCGTAGCAATAGCCCAGGTCAGGATGCCAGAAGCGGGAGAAACGTGCCAGAACCCGGTCTGCCATTGCTTCGTATTCCTGATGGGGCTTACCGATGGTGCGGGCAAGTTTGGCGATCGTCCGCAGCGCGTTGTACCACAGGGCGTTCACCTCAATGGGTTTGCCCGTGCGAGGCGTGACGACCCAATCGTCCACTTTGGCATCCATCCAGGTCAACTGCACCCCGGTTTCGCCTGCATACAGCAGCCCGTCGGCAGGGTCGAGGTGAATGTTGTAGCGAGTCCCGCGACAGTGCCAGTCCACAATGTCTGCCAGCACGGGAAAGAGGTCTTGCACCAGATCATCATCTTCGGTCACGCCGTAGTAAGCGCGGACAGCCTCAAAGAACCATAGCGTGGCATCGACGGTGTTGTATTCTGGCAGTTCGCCTGCATCGGGAAAGCGATTGGGAATCATGCCCTGACTGACATGACGGGCATAGGTACGCAGAATCGATCGCGCAATTTCAGGACGACCTGTTGCCAGGGTGAGTCCGGGGAGACTAATCATCGTGTCGCGCCCCCAATCGCTAAACCAGGGATAGCCCGCGATGATCGTTTTGCCGTGGGGTTCTTCAGGGGTCGATCGCTGCACAATGAACTGATCTGCCGCCAGTACTAGCTGATTTGCAAATGCGGGAATCTCTCTGTGATCGACAGGACGATTGCTATGCCACAAGCTCAGCAGCTTATGCTCATAGGCATGGCGCACTTTCAGTGCCGTTTCGCCGTCGCGTTCTAGCTTGCGCTCGGTGCTGGCAACCAGCGTCAGGGATTCTCCTGGCTGCAAGGTGGCTTGAAAGGTTGCGGCGTGGAGGTGGTCATCGCGATCGTTCAAGCCGCGATCGTGCTCAGCGCTTAGCCCAAAGTCGTAGTACCAATCGTGAGCCGCAGTTGCTTCGGCGCGATCGCTGGTGAGGTGAAGCTGTATCGCCTCTGGATAGGCAGACACATATACGCCGTGCTCTTCTGGCACGATGGTCATACGCCAGCCGTTGCCCTGCGTATTGCTGTGATGATCGCGGTAGTTTACCATCGCTTTGAGCGTTAGCATCAGCGGCTGAGTTGCTCGTACCAAACGGTAATAGATGTAGGTGGTGTTGGCACCCGGTTGCATCCACACGCGCTTTTCAATCAGTGCATCAGCACATGCATAGCGCCAGACGGGAATACTGCTCTCCAGCGCAAACCGTTCCAGGTGTCGATAGCCGTGAGGACCAACCGTGCCATCTGCCCAACGATTGGTATGGAGAGGATAGAAGCGATCGCCGTACAGTGCGGTGTCATCCAGCTTGGACAGCATTAGCGTGCGTCCCAGGGGAGGTTGCAGCGCTGCGACCAGTAAGCCGTGATAGCGCCGAGTTAGCAAGCCTGCCACTGTACCCGATGCATAGCCACCCGTCCCATTGGTGACCAGCCACTCTCTTGCTTGTCCCTGCTCAAAGTCGCCGCAGACTTCGCGCCCGAAGTGAATCCCCATTGGCATAACTGCCTCTCCCTTGAAGTCTCCATCGCCCATTTTGCCTTATGCGATCGACGATCGCGGCACGATCGCCACACTGACACCAAACTTTAGATCGCTACGTGAGAGCAGCGGCGTGAAGCAATGAGAATAAAACCCTTAATTTTTTCTCAGTCCAGGTGTAGAGTAGGGCTTGATTCAAACTGGATTAAAGAGAGAGGACGTGGAACGATGATCAAAATTCCGGTTAAGCATGAGCTGGTTCTGGTTGCGCTGGCGATCGCGTTAGCCTTCTGCATTCATTTTCTTCAGGCAACGCCAGCCCTTTCGGCTACCGAAACGATTGCCACTGAAACAATTAGTCAGCCAGAAGCATCGCTGGTAGAACTGAGTCCTGGAGCGATCGCCACTGCCGCACAACCCCCCAAGCTAGTACCAGCCGTACTGGGCGGCAAGCAAGTCTACGTGTTGTACAGCACACAACCAAATGATGTCATCCTTGTGCGCTGCTACCCCACCTATCAACCGTCTCTGGACGTAAAACCGATGGGCGGGCAACCAAACCAGAAGCAAGGCACACTGACGTGTAAGTCGGGTAGTGAGATGTAGGAAGGAGCCGTTAGTCATCAGCACGAGGTGCGACGATTCCCAAGCGATCGTCTCCGTGCTGTTTGAGCGCCTGACAACTATAAGAGGCTGATTTATCTGTAGGACTTACGCATAAGGTGTTTAGATCCCCGACTTCTGATTAAAACTCAGTCACAAAAGCCTAACCCCATCGGAGAAGTCGGGGATCTTTGCGTAAGTTCTAATCTGTACAGAGAATCAGAGTTTGCAGACCTCTGATCCCCTATCAGCTTTAAAAGCTTCGCTAAGTCCTCTTGACTTTTCCTCTTGTTGAAGCTTCCGCATCGCCTCAGGCTGGTATCCCAGTTTTTCTAGCGCATAGGCTGCACCGAGAATTGAGCGTTGGTCTTTCAAGAGGGGAATGAGTTGTGGGATGGCAGTTTTCGCTGGCGCACCCATGTCTCCTAACGCATAAGCTGCACTACTGCGAACATTTGAGTCTGGATCTTTCAAGAGGGGCATGAGTTGTGGGATGGCAACGCTCGCTGACGCGCCCATTTGTCGTAAGGCATAAACTGCATTGCTGCGGACGTAAGGGTTTGGAGCTTTTAGAAGGGGAATGAGCCGCGGCATTGCTGCCTTGCCCATCTTCCCCAGCGTACTGGCTGCCTTGATAGAGGCAAAAACTCCATAGGGGTATTTGGGATTTTTTAACAGAGAAATGAGTTGCGGGATGGCAACGTTCGCTGCCTCTCCCATCAGCCCCAATGCTTCAGCGGCACTGCCACGGACATCTGGAGCTGAATCTTTCAGGAGCGGAATGAGCTGTGGAATGGCAACGTTTGCCGCTTCTCCCATCGCCCCCAATACTTTAGCTATGTCGCTGCGGACGATCGGGTCAGGATCTTTCAGGAGCGGCATAAGCTGTAGGATCGTCTCTTTTGCTGGTTTTCCGATCAGCCCTAATGCCTTAGCTGCGTTGCTGCGGACGTACGAGTCTGAATCTTTCAGCGAGAGAATGAGTGGTGGAATGGCAACGATCGCTGGTTCTCCTATCAGCCCCAATGCTTCAGCGGCACTGCGACGGGTGTATGGGTCTGGCTCTTTCAGGAGCGGAATGAGCTGTGGGATGGCATCTTTCGCTGGCGTGCCTATTTGACCCAATGCTTTAGCGGCATAGAAGTGGACACTTGAGTCTGAATCTTCCAGGAGCAGAGTGAGTTGTGGAACCACGTCTTTCGCTGAAGCACCCATTTTTCCCAATGCGTTAGCTGCTTCATCGCGCGTACCTGGGTTTGAATCTTTCAGGAGCAGAATGAGCTGTGGAATTGCGTCTTTCGCTGATGCGCCTATTTGTCCCAATGCTTTAGCGGCGTAGTAGCGGACAGTTACGTCTGAATCTTCCAGAAGCGGCATGAGCTGCGGCACCGCGTCTTTCGCTGACGTGCCCATTCTTTCCAACACTACCAGCAGTATATCTGCCTCACCAGTACGATCGCCCCGATTAGGGTTAGGGTTTTTGAGTCGCTCGATTAAAGCTGGAATGTCTTTGGATGTGCAAGGGTGTAAAGACGATGGTGGCGACTGTGCGATCGCGCGATCGACCGTTCCGATCACTAACGCACCCCATAGCGTTCCGACCTTGAATATGCTCTGGAGCGATCGTGATGATTGGTCTAGGCGCTTTCTCATTGACTCATCGCCACGTTGCAGCAATCTAAAACATTGCCATGATAGGGTAAATTCAGAGTTGCTGATCGAGTCAAATTATGGTGCCTCAACTCAAGACAGCCGACGACTTACAAGTTATCTACCCAGACAGCGACGGCAAGCCAATGGCAGACAACACCAAACAGTTCCGCTGGATTGTGACTATTCAGCAGAATGTGGAGTGGTTGTTTGCGGACGATGCCAATGTTTTTGTGGCGGGTGACTTGCTCTGGTATCCCGTGGAGGGGAGTAACAAAATCTGTACCGCGCCAGATGTCATGGTGATTGTTGGCAGACCCAAGGGCGATCGTGGCTCCTATCAACAGTGGCGAGAAGATAATATTGCGCCCCAGGTTGTGTTCGAGATCCTCTCCCCTGGCAACACGCGCACCGAAATGGATAAGAAATTGGTATTCTACAGCCGCTACGGTGTAGAAGAGTATTATCTATATGATCCCGATCGCAACGACTTGAGCGGTTGGCTGCGCAACGAAAATGGATTGGATGTGATCGACCCAATCGGCGATTGGGTCAGTCCTCGACTCGGCATTCGGTTTGATACCGCTGGTGCCGTGCTGCGACTCCTCCGACCGGATGGGGAACCCTTCACTAGCTACACCGAGACGGCGAACCAGCTTCAACAGGCAAAAGAACGTGCCGAGCAAGAACAGCAACGTGCCGAGCAAGAACAGCAACGTGCCGAGCAAGAACAGCAACGTGCCGAGCGCCTTGCAGCACGGTTGAGAGCTGCTGGCATTGACCCAGATGAGGTCTAGAGGGGCAGACTAGCGTTCGGCTGACCTTACTCCATCCCTTCTCCAACTTCTGTGCCCGTTCTGACATGAATTGGTGACAATACACTGCATAATGATTGCTCAGTTCATTTATCCAACCGAGGCAGTCATGGGTCGCGCCAAAAAAGTTGTACTGGCATATTCAGGCGGAGTCGATACGTCCGTCTGTATTCCCTATCTGATGCACGAATGGGGAGTCGAAGAGGTCATTACTCTCGCTGCTGACCTGGGGCAGGGCGATGAATTGGAACCCGTGCGTGAAAAAGCGCTCAAGTCGGGTGCCACTGTTTCGCTGGTGGCAGATGCGACAGCAGCCTTTGTCAAAGACTACGCGTTTCCAGCGATTCAGGCGAATGCACTGTACGAGAATCAGTATCCGCTTTCGACCGCGCTGGCACGACCGCTGATTGCCAAGCTGCTGGTGGATGCTGCCGCAGAGTACGGTGCTGATGCAGTGGCGCATGGCTGCACGGGGAAGGGGAATGACCAGGTGCGCTTTGATGTGGCGATCGCTGCCCTTAACCCAGATATCAAAGTGCTGACTCCCGCACGAGAATGGGGCATGAGTCGGGAGGAAACGATCGCCTATGGTGAGCGGTTTGGTATTGAATCGCCCGTGAAGAAATCGTCACCCTACAGTATTGATAAGAATCTGCTGGGTCGTGCGATCGAGGCAGGACCGCTCGAAGATCCCTGGACGGAGCCACCAGAGAATGTTTACACCATGACAGCGGCGATCGCGGATGCGCCCGACCAGCCCGAATATGTGGAAATTGGCTTTGAGCAAGGCATTCCCACCAGCCTGAACGGTAAGACGGTTGAGCCAGTGGCACTGGTGACGCAACTCAATCAAATTGTCGGTGCCCATAGTGTGGGACGCATTGACATGATGGAGAATCGACTGGTCGGCATCAAGTCACGCGAAGTCTACGAAACGCCTGCGCTGTCTGTGCTGATTCAGGCGCATCGTGATTTAGAAAGCCTCACCCTCACCGCTGACCTGATTCACTACAAGCGCGGTATTGAAGACACGTATTCTAAATTGGTTTATAACGGTCTGTGGTACAGTCCCCTCCGCGATTCGCTGGATGCGTTTGTCAAAAAAAGCCAGGAGCGCGTGACAGGTGTAGTGCGGGTCAAGCTTTTTAAGGGAAACTCGATCGTCGTTGGGCGTAAGTCTGCCCACTCCATCTACAGCCCCGACCTGGCAACCTACGGTGCAGACGATACCTTCGACCATAGAGCCGCTGAAGGCTTCATCTACGTCTGGGGCTTGCCGACTCGCGTCTGGTCGCAGAAAGCAAGACAGTAGATGCTGCTGATCGATGCCATTCTGTAGTCTAAAGCGACGCTGTGTAGGTGTGGCTCTGAGTTTTTAGCACTGAGCAACGAGTGTTTGCTACTCATCGCTGAGGGTTGCATACTCGATCGTGAATAGTTGCTACACGCCTTCGAGTGTTTGCTACTCATGTTCGAGTCTTTGCAACTCACGTTTGAGTCTTTGCAACTCACGTTTGAGTATTTGCTACTCATGTTCGAGTCTTTGCAACGCGCGTTCGAGTGTTTGCTACTCGCGTTTGAGTCTTCGATACGCATAAATGAGACTTTGCTACTCGCCTTCAAGTGTTTGCAACGTGCGTTCGAATGTTTGATGCTCATGAATGAGTGTTTGCTACTCGCGAGCGAGTGGTGAACACTCGCGGGAGAGTCTTTGGTCCTCGTGAATGAGTAGTAAACACTCGTCGATGAGTCTTTGAACCTCGTGGATGAGTCTTGAATACTCGTAAGAGGGCGATCAACACTTGTGAATGATTGCCACCTGTAAATTTTGCGGTGAGATAAACAGATGTGAAACTGCTCGATTAGGATAGCTTCAAGTCTAAGACAGGGAAGCTGCCAGGAAAGGGCGCATGATCAAGCAAACATCGCAAACCGAAATTACCGAACTTCCTTCACCCAAGGAAAAGGACACACTCGCTCGCATAAAAAAGATACTGATCCTATTTAAGAGCGATCGCTGGCTTGCCGTTGCCGTCTATGGCTCGCTAACAACAATCGGGTTAGCGATCGGTACACTGGCTTGGAACTGGTCAGACCTTCAAACCAATCCATCAGAACAGTCCAAGCGGAAATTTGACGCGTCTCTGAGTGTCGTTAGTACCGGAGCCACCCTTGCTGCCGGGATTGTTTTGTTCCTAAACTTCAGAGTCGCCAATCGCAACGCTGAGATCGCTCAAAAGAAGCTAGACGAAGACATTAAGAAGGCAGAAAGGGACGAAAAATTGGCGCAATCCCGGCTGACAATGGAACGGTTCAACAAAGCTGTAGAAATGCTTGGGAAGAATGACAGCATTCATCTCCGACTGGGCGGTATTTATGCCCTGGAAAGTATTGCGGCTGACTCAAACAAAGACGCTCCCGATGAGAACTACAGGCAGGTGCTAGAAGTCCTGACTGCCTTTGTGCGAGAGAATGCGCCGTATCCACCGAAAGAGCAGGCAAAGCAAGCGGAAACTCAAGCGACGCTCACCGAACAGTCACCAGAAGCAGGTGAGAACACAACAGAGGAACTTCCCCCCTTACCAACCGACATTCAAACCGTTTTGACGTTCTTAAAGAGACGCAGGCATAAGAATAAGGATTGGGAGCAATATCCCCTTGACCTGAGGAAAGCAGATTTGAGAAGGGCATTCCTTAAGGCAGCGAATCTCCAGAAGGCTGACCTTAGGAACGCGAATCTCCAGGAGGCTGACCTTAGGGAAGCAAATCTCCAAGAGGTAGTCCTTTGGAACACTAATCTCCAGCAGGCAGACCTTTGGGAAGCGAATCTCCAGCAGTCATTCCTTAGGGGAGCGAATCTCCAGCAGTCATTCCTTGAGGGAACGAATCTCCAGCAGGCAGACCTTGAGGGAGCGAATCTCCAGGAAGCACTCCTTTGGGAAGCGGATCTCCAGAAGGCAAATCTTGTGGAAGCGAATCTTCGAGGAACACGCTTTTGGAATTCTCGGCTCACTGAGACCGCACTCGCCGAAGCCAAAGAGAAAGCACGAGCGAATCTCCAATCTGCTCAAGGCTGGGAGACGGCTGAATACGACCCTGAAATCCGCGAGTGGTTGGGGTTGCCACCGGAGACTTTAGAGGTGGAATGAGTCTTGACCAATTGCACGAAGGTCAAAAGCTGACGGCTGACGGCTGATAGCTGACCGCTAATCACTCACACTGTTACTAGCACCATCCACATTTCGCGGCAGGGTTACTCGAAACGTGGAACCAACGCCGAGTTCACTTTCAACGGTAATCGTGCCGTTCATCTTGCGGACGATGAGATCAGTGATGGCTAAGCCCAAACCTGTACCGGGGAATTTTTTGGCAAGCGTTTGATCAAGCTGGTAGAACGCTTCAAAGATATAGTCTAACTGTGCTGCTGCAATGCCAACGCCCGTATCTTGCACGACAAGCACGATCGTCTCTGGTTCCACGTCGGTCACGCTGATACAAACGCGACCCGCTTCAGTGAATTTGATGGCATTGGAGAGCAGGTTCACGAGTACCTGCCGTAAACGAGTGCGGTCAGTGATGACCAGTGGATTGGAGAGGTATAGCTGCAAGTCCAGCGTGAGTTGCTTTTGGTCAACGAGCGATCGCAGCTCTGCAACAGTCTGCGTCACTAGCTGGTGCAAGTTAAGGGCTTCGAGCGCAAAGGTCAGTCGTCCTGCCTCAATTTTAGATAAGTCTAAAATATCGTTGATGAGCGCTAGCAGGTTTCTGCCGTTGCTGAGAATGCGCTCAACCATGTCGTGTTGTGGAGGCATAAGCTGCTGCCGCAGCAGCAGTTGAGAAAAGCCAATCACTGCATTCATAGGTGTTCGCAGTTCGTGTGACATGGTTGCCAGGAACTGCGATTTGAGTTTCGCTGCTTCTTGAAGCCGGATGTTTTGAAACTGAATCTGCTGGCGCTGTTCCTCTAGCTCTCGATTCTGTTCGCCCAGAATACGGTTTTGAATTTCTAAGCGCTCTTCCCGCTCTTCCAGCGCATTGATCAGTTGGGCATTCGTCAGAGCGATCGCTGCCTGTTCGCCAAAGGCAACGAGCAAGTGCAGGTTATCGTCATCAAAGGCGGCTGGATGACTCCAGTGACCGATCGCCAGTACGCCCAATCTGCCTGCTCTAGCAGACTCGATCGTGACAACACAGAGGGAGCGTGGCAAGGCAAAAGGCGAAAAGGGTAGATGACTTTCGCTATCTTCGCGCCTCCACGTCTCTACCGCTTCTTGCCTCTCCCAAGGTGTCTCTTCTGCCTCCTGCCTCCTGCCGTCTGCCTCCTGCCTCCTGCCCTCTGCCCTCTGCCCTCTGCCCTCTGCCTCCTGAATCAACCGTGACCCACCCGTCAGAAAGATTTCACCCAACAGTCCTTCACCAGGCGCGAAGTCGTCCTCAAGCTGGAAGCGATCGGTACCTATCCCGGTGGCAGCGGTCAGTTCTAACATGCCAGTGTAAGGATTTTGCAGCACGATCAAGCCAAACTCGGCATTGGGGATCGCGTCACAGATCGCATCGACCATCACTTGCAACAGTTCAGGCAGGTTGGTCAAACATTGGTTCAGCAGGTCGGTGAGCCGTTGCAGCGTTCGCAACTGCTGCTGATGTTGACCGAGGATCATGAGTGCGTGTCGCAAATTTTGTTCGGCTTCCTGCGTGGAACTGTAAAGCTGTGCGTTGTCGATCGCCAGTACTGCCCGTTGCGCCAGCGCGGCTGCCAGTTGCTGATCGGTAGCGGTATAGCTGCGCCCAGAACTGCGCCCAGGACTACGAGAAAGGCAAAGCGTTAGGGCACCCAGTTTGCGATCGTGGACGATGAGCGGAATCGTCATCAGCGAACCGATTTCTAGATCCTGTAGAAACTGAAGGTGTTCAGGGTTGACGGCGATCGACTCCAGCCAGGCATCTGTCACATCAGGCACAAGGACGGTTTGCCCCGTCGTTAAGCTTTGCACCACCGGATGCTGGTGCTGAGCGGGCGTTGGGGTATGGCAGCGTGCCCGATCCATCCATCCTTGTTTCGCCGGATCGACGTGCTGCCAGGTAAGGAGCTGAAACGTATTTTGACTGCTGAGAACGTCGAAAAAACAGCAGTCTGCTAGCGTTGGCACTGCCAGTTGAGCAATGTTATGCAAAATCGTCTCATAGTCAAGCGAGGCTGCCAGCACAGAGCTTGCCTCTGCCAAAAATCGCTGCGTTGCTTCTGCCCGCTTGAGCATTGTCACATCCCAAAAGGCACCCACACAGCCTCTAGGATGGTTCTGCTCATCAAACAGGGGGGTTGTACGACCCATCGTATTAATCACGGTGCCATCGCTGCGGAGAATATCGACATCAGCATCAAGGACAGGGCTTCCCAGTGCTGCTGCCATCTGCATTGGGAGTGCATCAGCCAACAATTCCTGCCCATTATGCAGAAGTTTGTAAGCAGGACGTTCACCAGTTGGTGCTGTAAACGACGCGTTGGCAGCAGGCTCAATGCCCAGCATCTCGGCATATGTAGGGTTAACGCGAATGTCCTGGCACTCTGCATCGTTAGCGATCGCAATGCCAATCGGAATCACGTCAAAGAGGGTTTGCAATTCCGTCACACGTCGCTCCAGGTCACGGTTTAGCTTAACGACTTCACCTTCTGCCTGTTTGCGCGCCGTGATATCGCTGACAATGCCTGTCATCCGAGAAAGCATGTTGTGCGCGTCTCGTTGCGCTTTACCCCGTGAGGTGCAGTGTCGGTAGTCTCCCGAAGCATGTCGCAGCCGAAACTCTACGTCAAAGGGTGTTCCCCGCTTGAGATGTGCGGTAATCGCCGTCAGAACACTCTGCTGATCATCAGGATGCATCAACTGATAGAACGCTTCGTAGGCAGTGCCCATAGCCTCACGAGTGACACCGATGATTTCGAGCAGGCGATCGTTACAAAAAACCTCATTCTGGCAAATATCCCAATCCCAGATACCATCATGTGAGCCTTCCAGCACCAGTCGATAGCGCTCTTCACTTTCGCGCATCCGCTGCGTTGCGTCTGCTGCTTGCCGTTCCGCCCGATGCACCCGGATCGCATTGAAAAGGCTCCGTACTAACGCTCCAGGTAATAGTTTGCTTTTTGAAAGGTAGTCAGCAGCGCCTGCTTTCATTAACTCCACTGCTATCTGGTCATCTCCTTGCCCAGTGAGGACAATGAGCGGTACCGTAATGCCTAATTGTTTGATGCGTCTCACGAGCGATAGACCATCACCATCGGGTAGGTCGTGGTCTAGTAGTACGCTGTCCAGCGGTTGCTGCTGTATGATGGCGATCGCAGCCGCACACGTTTCCGTTTCAACTATCTCTGCCTTAATATCAGCCGCATCAAGCGATTGACGCACGATCGACCGTGACTGTGGATCACGATCGACTAGCAAAATTTTTAGGGTTTCTTCCATCACTCGTAACCAAAGATTGGAGATTAAGAATTAGTCACAGCAGCGTTCTTACTAGCTTCTAGCTACTAGTTCTCCTCTCGAAGGTGTTCACTTTTGAGACAACACAATCAAGTATTTACACTTGCTTATATCTCTATGATTAAGGAATGTTCTCGCTCTGTCCTCAATCTATTGACAGGTTGAATGCCCCTTTAAAGGTATGAATCGGTTGAGAGAACGCCTTTAAAGCGCGATCGGCATGAGAAGCCTGATTGGTATGAGAAGTATAATTAGAAACAGGCTAATTAGAAGCAGGTTAAGGAGTTGTACAGAAAGAACAGCATGGTCTGTAGCCGTCAGCGAAAAGCTGATAGCTGATAGCTGAATCCAAAAGGGTGCAGTTATTTTTTAGCAAGCTCTAAGTGGCAGACGAAACGGATGGTTAATATTCCTACCTGCAATGCCTCCTCTGTTGGGTGCTAGTTCTAACCTCAGGTAGATGTCTCAGCCTTTGATTTCTGACAATTTGCTATGAATGGTTACAACGCTTTCTAAGCTAATGTCTTCTAAGTTAATGTCTCGATCAAACCCTGAGAGGATTAAATTGGTGCTAGGTGCGCGATCGTACAGTTAAAGAGCGATGTGCCACGACAGAAGCTATTTGGCGAAAAGGCGTGCAATCATACCCAACCTGAGCAGCAAAGCGTTTGGTTGACGTAGCCGCTCTGTAGGGCGTGTTCATCACTGACTGTACGTGCTTCATGCTGCTGTTCTCAAGCCTTCTAAGACAACTAAGTTATTACTGATATGCTATTGGTCAGAGGGAGACGGTTTTACTGACCACAGCGCTGTAAGAAGCTATCTGTATAGAGATAAGCCGCTCGTTAGCGTCAGCATTTCCGCGCCACTGACCCATTTAGGATTATGATCAATCCCTAACTCCTACCCGCTATTTTTTGGAACTGAGGCAACTGAAGCATGGAAGATATTCGGATCACCCTCATCGAAGACCACGATCTGACGAGAGTTGGCATGCGTACCGCACTGCAACAGCGGGGATTCAACGTGATTGGTGAAGCAGCGAACGCCACGGATGGTCTGAAGCTTTTGGAGACTGTCAAACCAGATGTTGCGATCGTAGACATTGGCTTGCCCGACATGGATGGCATCGAACTGACCCGTCGGTTTAAGCAAACGCAGACAGAATCAGCGGTTGCCGCAGAAACCAAAGTACTGATTTTAACGTTGCAGGACAATGATGATGTTGTACTGGCTGCGTTTGCGGCTGGCGCTGACTCTTACTGCATGAAAGATGTCAGCCTGGATAGTCTTGCCGAGGCTCTAAGGGTGACCAACGGCGGTAACTCCTGGATTGATCCCGCGATCGCTCGTGTCGTGCTGCATCAGGCGCGTCAGGGTACACCAGAGGGAGAAGCTTCGGAATCTAAGACAGTCTCAATCAATGCGGCTGAGCCTGAGTATAACCAGATCATTGAGGCATATCCGCTGACAGAGCGTGAGCTGGAAGTGTTGCAGTTGATCGTAGATGGGTGCAGCAATGCCTCGATCGCCGAAAAGCTTTACATCACTGTTGGTACCGTGAAAACGCACGTTCGCAATATTCTCAATAAGCTGTGTGCTGACGACCGCACTCAGGCAGCCGTGAGAGCACTTCGATCGGGCTTAGTTGGTTAAATGTTTGCAATGACGAAGGCTTCGCCAGCGATTGGGAACGATCGTTAGACTGTCATGGTAAAAGAGACTGTCATGGTAAAAGAGCAACAGTTGTAGGCTCTTTCGTCTGGTTGTAACCCTCGCAGCAATCGTGTGCTGGTTATAACCCCTGACCAGATCATCACTTATAGCGGATTGTGTATGCAGTACACGTGTGATTGAATACGGTACTCGGTATAGCACTCAGATGTACGGTTGTTTTTTGATTCAGGGCTTCGCGTCGATCGCACGATCTTTGCTTGCATCGCTTGCGCCTTTTTGTGACCCTTCAAGGAGCGTCAATCTTGTCACCTCCACCCGCTTTGACTCTCTCATCTCGTCCGCTTCAGCGTGCTCAGTCGCTGCATGAACAAACGTATCAGACGCTGCGAACAGCGATTTTGTCAGGCGAACTGTCGCCGGGCGATCGTTTGGTAGAAACGCAGCTTGCGAGTGTGCTTCAGGTGAGCCGTACACCGATCCGCGAGGCGATTCGCCAGCTACAGCGAGAGAACTTGATTGCTACCGACGATAACGGAGCTTTGCGTGTTGCCAGCCTCTCCGTAACAGATGCAGGTCACCTCTATGATTGCCGCATTGCCTTGGAACAAGTATCGGTTGCGGCTGCCTGCCGTCATGCAACAGCGCTAGAGCTTGAGCAGATCGACCTTGCTGTTCAGCAAGTAGAGAAGTCAATGGGACAAGAAGCCCATCCGCTAACTAACTATCAACTGCTGCATATGGACTATCAGTTTCATCGCCTACTGGCTGAAAGTTCAGACAATCCCTGGCTGGTGACGCTCCTTGATCAGGTGTTTGACAAAATGATGCTGCTACGGCTACGCACGATGCAACACAATCCTCGCGTCCTCGAAATTCGCAGTGAGCATCGCAACATTTACGACGCTGTGCGCGATCGCAACGTCTCTGCTGCCGTCCAAGCGATGCAAGATCACCTCACTGCCAGCAAAGAGCGCGTCATTCGAGAAATTGAGCAGATTGAGGAGAAGGGATGAGGGAGGCAGAAGGCAGAAGGCAGAAGGCAGGAGGCAGGAGGCAGAAGGCTAAAGGCTAAAGGCTAAAAGTTTGAGTTCTGATTACTATGTTCCTGCTCCCCTCACCCCTCACCCCCTCTTCGTTTCAGTCCACATGAGGGCGATCGCCAGCCGTACTGCCTGCCCGACTGTAGATAGACGAGCCGCCTCAGGAGCGGTTGTCTCCCAGCGCTGCATGTGGGCACGAAAGTTTTTGTCCTGTTTGGCGCGTTGGGTGATGACTTGGCTGATTACTTTCTTCTGGATGTCTTCGGTGGCGATGCCTTGCCTGCTTAGATAGTTAAGCAACTGTTGAACACTTTGTACAAATTGTTCAGGAGACTGTGACATCATAATGTGTTGGATCTGCCGCACGACTTCCTGGTAGAGACGGATGCGTCGATCAGGAGATGGTAACGCTTTCAGTTCTGGTGGGGATGGTTGCGGTGGTGGCTCCAGCATTAGATCTGGTTCACTGGCACGGGGATCGATCGCCAGCAGGTTAAAAATCTCTGCCCGATGCGTAAACAGCCGCTGTAAAACCTCTGGATAAAGCTGAAAGATTCGCCGTGAAAGAATCTTGGCATTAACCAAGCGGTCTGCCTTTATCCGCACTAAATAGTGGTCATCAGACGCTTCGTAGGCTTTGACGGTCAACCCTAAGCCGTTGGCTTCGCGATCGATCTGTGCCAATGTAAACGCCAACGCTTCCCAATTCGGCGCTTCAGTGAGGTGGACTTCTAGCAGCGCGTTGTCTTCCTCGTACTGTCGCCCTAATTCGCCTACCTCCAGGTCACGCCCAACGGGATAGCGATCGGTTGGGCTTTTGGTGGTGTAGTTAAACTGGGTAAACACATAGCGACAGTTGACTTTAGAAAAATCGGTTTCTTCGATATGCCAGTTGGCGATGCAGCAACCTGTCATTTGGGCACCGTCTAAGTTCGTGCGAATCAGATGGCTTTCAAGGAGATAGGCACCGCTCAGATCGGCTTCGTTTAAGGAGGTATCGCTTAAGTACGCGCCGCTGAGGTCAGCTCGCTGCAAGTCTGCCCCACGCAGGTTTGTTTCCTTGAGGTCTGCCCGTAGCAGGTAAACATCTTGCAGGTTTGCTCGTAACAGGTGAGCTTTACTGAGGCTCACTTTTAACAGATAAGCGCCAGCTAAGTTGGCGCGACTCAAGTCAGCACTGTTAAGGATGGCTTCACTAAGGTCGGCTCCGGTCAAAATAACGCGGTGCAGGTCTGCTTCAGTCAGGTTCGCCTGTCGCAGGTAAACGCCGCTGAGATTCGCTTCAATTAAGTTTGCGCCGACTAAGGACGCTTCTCGCAAGTTTGCCTCTTCCAGGTGTGCTTCTCGGAGATTCGCGCGATCGAGGTTGGCACCTGCAAGATTGGCACGGCGAAGGTTTGCTTCCATCAGCTCCGCTCCAGTGAGGCAACTGCTGCTGAGTTTTGCTCGCTCCAGGTTAACCTGATCTAATTTTGCGTCCTGAAGGTTCGCACCACTCAAGTCGGCTTCTTGCAGGATTGCCCAGTTGAGGTCGGCATTTTGGAGGTTGGCTAACCGTAAATCGGCTTTGCTGAGGTTGGCACCGCTGAGGTTGGACTGACTGAGGTTGGCGTTGTTGAGTGATACGCTGCGAAGGTCTGCCCGCCGCAGACAGGCACCTGTGAGGTTTGCCCGACTTAAAAAAGCCCAGCTTAAGTTTGCACCCGTCAGATCAGAGCCAGTCAGGTCAGCGTCTCGAAGGTTAACGCCGCTCAGACTGGCTCCACTAAGGTTGACATGGGCGAAGTCACGTTCGCCTTTTTGGTATCGCTCTAATAGATCCTGTACTTGCATATTGATCCTTTGAGCAGGATGACGATCGCCACCAGTTACGGGTGCTCATTACCAAACTTCTGTCGAGTGCTTCAGGATTGACGCAGATCAGGATGGATACAGAGTAAAGCGATTTGAGGGCAATAGTCGAGAGCGATCGGCGAAATGGCTAAGGCAACCAGAGAGGACGAAGCCCTGTTAAGGGCAGCGATTCAGGTTGAATTTTAGCAGCAGGGTTCGCTGGGTCGAGGGGCAGTAGCCAGAGACGGCTAGATGCGATCGCATTTCCCGTGCTGTCACGCAGTTGCCCGCCTGCATCATCATCACGCGTCGCTTCTGTGGTTTGGTCAAAGAGTAGCGCTAAACCATCGGGTGATAGACTCACCTGAACGTCTCGCTGTTTCGGCAGCATGACCAGTGGTCGAAGCTTAGCGGTTTTAAGGTCGATCGCCGCCAAATAGGGCTGTTCTTGATAGACGTTTCCTCCTGTCAAGAGTTCGGTGAGCAAGCAATAAAGCGTTTGTTTGGTGGGATCAAACCGCGCACTTAGAATGGAGCCTGTCGTGCGAAGCAGTTCTTTGGGGTCGCCTTGATTACCGACCAAAAAGAGCGATCGGGTATTGTCGGTATTAAACTTCACCATTGTTGCCAGTGAGCCATCTTTGGTAAAACTCAGTACCATGCCAAATTTGGGCAAAAAGTTCAGCGGCTTAGCATTCGGCTGTAATGGTAAAATTGCCAGCCCTTGCCCCTGGGCGATCGCCAGCGAATTGCTATCTGGCGTAATCAAAAAATCGCCTCCCGGCTCACCTTTCAGCGCCTGGGGTGCTTCGCCCGCTTTTACCAGCCAGGGTCCAAAATCGTTGGGATTTGCCCGGTTGACCCGCTGCACAACGATGACGTTACCATCTGCCGAAAGGTCAAATTTGAGGTTTTGATACTCTTTGTTATCCAGCACCAAAGCCACCGTGCCGAGGGGTGCCGTAGACGGCAACGCTTTGACGGGTGCTGCCTGAGCATCGGGCTGCATGGGTGACTCTACCTGAATGCCCGTGGTGACGGTGTAAAGCTGCTGTTCAGTCAGGGCTGTGGGCTGAGTCGTGCGCTGTGTAGCGGCAAAGAGGAGCCGATCGCCGCGAGGATATGCCTTAAATTCCATCACCACCATGTCTTTTGGCGTGAGGATTTGGTGCTGCTGCTGGTTTAGGTTAAAGAGTACGAGTCGTCCTGCTTCTTCACCGCTCACGCCAATGTAAGCAAAGGCGCGATCGTGGGTCTCAAACAGTCCTGTAAACGGCTGCATCGATACTTTACCGTCACTCGCAAACCGATCCTGAGCATTTGGCAGCTTGACCTGAAACTGTGTGCCATAAGGAGCAGGCGTGTTCAAGGTGTACGCCATCCGTCGCCCTGCCCAACTCACCCTCCCAGCCAACGGTGGCTCAATGCGAAGGTTTGACTCTACGCTGGCATGATTCATGGGGCGACTGAAGGTGAGCGTAAACGCGGTATCATCAGCGCCAACCTGTTTGCCCTGCCAGCTAAAGTCGCGCACACGAGCGGAGGCATGATTGCCGCTCAGCAGCAAGATACCAATCAGCAAGCTCAGCGCTACGATAAGGACGATAGCGACACGATCGATGGGTTGCGTCAACGAGCGCAATGTGGCAGTAGAATTTGAGCGAGTCAATGGGGCACTCTAGGTAAAGGCATTAACTTTGCAGTTCAGACATCTATTGTTTCGTGACCTGACGTTTTGGTCAACTTGGATAAGGATAGCCCGTGGGACATTTGTTCAAAGATCTAGGATCAGACATCTTGCTCATTGAGCACCTGCTAGAACCAGCGCTCTGTAGCCATGTAATGCAGGTGGCAGAATGCTGTCAGTTCAAACCGTCCAGCATTCTGGTCAACGTGGTGGATACCGATGTGCGTAGCAGCGATATGTTGCCGTTGGGCAATACAGGGCAGCAGCTCCAGGAGTCAACGAATCAAATTCTGCTCACGAAAGTCAAAGTGATTCAGGATGCACTCTTCAAACACTATGGCATCAAGTTCTCTCAGGCAGAGATGTGTTCGATCTTGCGCTATAAGCCAGGGCAACGCTACAAACGCCATGTCGATAATCTGCTGCTAGCAAGCCGCTTTCAGGAAGTTACCAACGGCATCCCCACTCGTGACATCAGTATCGTCGGTTATTTAAACGATGATTTTGAGGGTGGTGAAACGCTGTTCGATCGCCAAAATATCAAAATCAAACCCCAGGCAGGCAGCGCGATCGTCTTTCCCTCTTACTACACACATCCGCATCAATCTCTGCCAGTCATCCGAGGACGTAAATACTCCTTCACCAGTTGGCTTTTTTATTAGTGACTACTATTCATTCGCTCACTACTGAAAACTCAGGTCACGTCATGTCACCTTCCGCTCAGGCTGTCCCTAGTAATGCTCAACGTGGCTGCGTTTCTGCCACTGCAATCATCTGGGGCTGCTCGACAGGCATGATCGCGATCGATCTGCTGCTTTCGACGAGTGCTCAGAGTGAGACGGCGATCGCTATGGCGATCGTGGCGGCAGCAGCGGTGAGTACGATGACGGTCTGGCTGTCTGCCCGCAAACCTGCCTCACCTAAAGTGGAGGAGTCGGCTCAGGCTAAGGCTTGACCAAGGCTGTTGTGCTCTAGCTCTCCCCATTCTCAGAGGCGATCGCCATGTCGATTTCTTCTGTATTTTGAGCGTAGTAGGTGCGAGCAGCTTTTAAGTCATCTTTGGTCAACTGTGGGTAGTCGCCCAGCAAGTTGGCATCTGAGCACCCCTGTAACCCCAAAGCGATTAATTGCCACACCGGAATTTGCGTCCGACCGATGCAAGCGGCTCCGTTGCAGATGCCAGGCGTTTTTCTGATTTTTGTCGTTGCCATATCTAACCAATGGTCGTGTTGTTTTTGTCGATTCCTGAAGAGACTCAGTCATCTTTGAGCAGGAGCAGTTTCGTCTTCGATCGTGCCACAGAAGCGGCACCTCAAGAGACTCAGTTGAACGCCTGTCACCGACTCAGTAAGCGTGCTGCGCCGCTACCCAGCAAGTAGAAGACGAATACGACAACGGTTTGGATGAAATAGGTGACGAGCAGCGATTGATACAGCTTGCGATTTTGCTGCTGAAAGAGGTCGCGCCATAAGTACCACTTGCCCTGAATATAGGCAGCAGTGAAGAGTAATGCTAACAGTGGCACACTCCACAGTGGAAATCTGGCAAAGCCCAAATAAATGGCGATCGCCAGCAGTCCGATTCCTAGAACCCCTTTGACAGCATTCATTGGTTCTCTCCTTACTCCTCACTGTGTTCTAACGACTATTGTGACAATCAAGACGATCGCCTAGTAGGGTACGCGCCAGAGCTTGATGGTGCCATCGACACGACTCCCGCTTGCGAGCAGCTTGCCATCGGGACTAAACGCCACCGAGAGCGAGGATATCATGCGGCTTTGATGCCCCTGGAGCGGTTGCATTGCTTCACCGATCGTCACACGCCATAGTTTGATCATGCCATCGGCACTGGCACTTGCGAGAGTCTGACCGTCTGGACTAAACGCTAATGAGTCAAGCCAATCATCATTTCCCTTGAGGGTGCGAATTTTCTTGCCCTTGGTCTGAGTCGAGACATCCCACAGCTCGATCGCCTGAGGAAACTTACCCCGATTACTTGCTTCAGCATCGACCGATCGAGCCAGCGCAAGCCATTTACCGTCTGCGCTCAAAGCAGAAGACAACACCAGGTCTTGCATTTTAGCAAGGCGAATGTCCTTCCCAGTGGTGAAATTCAACTGGCGAACCGTGTTGAATGTGGCGTAAGTCAGCGTTTTACTATCAAAGTTTGAACTGATCGCATAAACAGCCCGATCAGGTTTGACAGTGCGAATCGTGGCTCCGGTCGTCACCTCTATGAGCGTGAGCTTGCCACTTCGATCGATGCCAACAAACTGCTTACTATCGGCACTAAAAGCGAAACTTTGACTACCGAACGGCGGATTACCCTGCTCCAGAATGGAAATTACTTTTCCAGTGGTGAGATTCCATAGCTGAGTGAAGCGACGACCGTTGACAATGTCACCAATTCTGTGATGACTGGCAAGCACCTGACCATTTGGGCTAAACGCAACGGCATCGACCTGATCAGAAGCGACTTCGAGTATGTGAATGCTTCGTCCGGTAGCAAGATCCCAGATGGTAATGCGACCACGATCGCCACCGCTTGCTACGAATGTTCCATCTGGACTGAACGCGATCGAGAAGATGCTTTTGGATTCCCCTCTTAAGGTCTTTTCCAGGAAACGGCTACTTGGAAAGCTGTCAGCTAAAAACTTAGGCGTTGCTAAGAAACCGTAGCGTACAACGCTGTAAGTTGAAAACAAGCCGACTCCCAGCAGCAAGAGCGCTAAGCCTCCCAACAACGGCTGTCTGCGTCTGGTCAGTTTTCTTAAAGCCCACATAATCAACGCGGTTATTGATGTGACTGATCCTTGCTCAAACTGCTACTAAGTAGCTGGGTGAAATTAAACGTAGGATGTGTTAAGCATAGCCGTAACGCAT